>JBOIFE010000211.1:0-4257 GCA_050741015.1 Burkholderiales bacterium
GTGCTAAAATACAAAAGCAAATCAGGCATTTCGATGCCGCGCCCCGAATGACTTCCCAGTTTACCAATTCCCCATGCTCGACGCCCTGACGCAACGCCTCTCCTCCGTCGTGAAGACCCTGCGGGGACACTCGCGCCTCACCGAAGACAACGTGCAGGAGATGCTGCGCGAGGTGCGCCTGGCGCTCCTCGACGCCGACGCCGGGCTGCCGGTGGTGCGCGATTTCGTCGCCAAGGTGAAGGAAAAGGCCTTGGGCCAGGAGGTGGCGGGCAGCCTCACCCCCGGCCAGGCGCTGGTGGGCGTGGTGCACCAGGAGCTCACCGCCCTCATGGGCGGAGCCAACGCGGGCCTGAGCTTCGCCACCCAGCCGCCGGCAGTGATCCTCCTCGCAGGATTGCAGGGCTCGGGCAAGACCACCAGCGCCGGCAAGCTTGCGCGGCTGCTGCTGGCGCAGAAGAAGAAGGTGCTGCTCGTTTCGTGCGACGTGTACCGTCCGGCGGCGATCGAGCAGCTCGCGACCGTCGGCGCGCAGGTCGGCGCCGACGTGTTTCCCTCGTCGGCCGGCGATGCGCCCGCCGACATCGCGCGGCGCGCGCTGGAGCACGCGCGCCCGCGCTACTACGATGTGCTGATCGTCGATACCGCGGGGCGGCTCGCCATCGACGAGCCGATGATGCAGGAAATCGCCGCGCTGCACGCGGGTCTGAATCCGGTCGAGACGCTGTTTGTCGTCGACGCGATGCAGGGGCAGGACGCGGTGAATGTGGCGCGCGCCTTCGCCGAACGGCTGCCGCTCACCGGCGTCGTGCTGACCAAGCTCGACGGCGACGCGCGCGGCGGCGCCGCGCTGTCGGTGCGCCAGGTCACGGGCCGGCCGATCAAGTTCGTCGGCACCGGCGAGAAACTCGACGCGCTCGAGCCGTTCCACCCGGAGCGCATGGCCTCGCGCGTGCTCGGCATGGGCGACATCGTGTCGCTGGTCGAGGAAGCGCACCGCCAGGTCGACCTCGAGCAGGCCGAGCGCGTCGCCGAGAAGCTGAAGCAGGGCAAGGGGTTCGACCTCGAGGACTACAAGCAGCAGGTGCTGCAGATGCAGAAGATGGGCGGCATGGCGTCGATGCTCGACAAGCTGCCGGCGCAGCTCGCGGGCCAGGTCGATCCCTCGCAGCTGCTGAACGACCGGCAGCTGCGGCGCGTGGCCGGGGTCATCAACTCGATGACGCCGGCCGAGCGCGCGAAACCGGACCTGATCAAGGCCTCGCGCAAGCGCCGGATCGCGGCCGGCGCCGGCGTGCCGGTGCAGGAGGTCAACCGGCTGCTCAAGCAGTTCGAGCAGATGCAGAAGATGATGAAGATGATGAAGGGAGGCAACCTCGCGCGCCTGATGCGCGGGCTGAAGGGCGGGCTGCCGGGACTGCGCTAGGGCTGGCGCTAGAGCCAGCCGGACTTGCGGAAGCGGTAGAACAGGTACCCGTCGATCGTCGCCATCACGCCCAGCGCGAGCGGATAGCCGAGCGTCCACCCCAGCTCCGGCATGCTCCTGAAATTCATGCCGTAGATGCCCGCGATCAGCGTTGGCACGGCGACCAGGGCCGCGTAGGCCGCGAGGCGCTTGGTCACCTCGCTCTCGACGATCGTGAGCATCGCCAGGTTGACCTGGATCGCGGTGGTCACCGTATCGCGCAGCGTGTCGATCTGCTGGTTGAGCCGCTGCAGGTGGTCGTAGACGTCGCGGAAGTAATCCCCGAGGCCCGCGCAGGTATGCGGCACCCGGCCGCCGTAGAGCCGCCCCGAGGCGTCGAGCAGCGGCCCGGCCGCGTGCTTGAGCGTCATCGCCTTCTGCTTCACGTAGTACATCGCCTCGATGTTTGCGCGCGGCGCCTTGCCGGTAAAGATCTGCTCCTCGCGGCTCTCGAGCTCGGTTTCAAGCGCATCGAGCACGGGCATGTAGCGGTCCACCACTGCGTCCATCAACGCGTAAAGCACATAGCCCGAGCCGTTGCGCAGCAGCTCGGGCTCTCGCTCGCAGCGCGCGCGTACGTCCTGGAATCCGCGTTCGGTGTGCTGGCGCACCGACAGGACATAGTTGCTCCCGACGAAGATGGCGAGCTCGCCCACGTTCAGCTCCTCGCCGGCGGTCTCGACCGTGTGCAGCACGACGAACAGCGAGTCGCCGTACTCCTCCATCTTGGGCCGCTGGTTGCCCTGGCCCGCGTCCTCGACCGCGAGCTCGTGCAGGTCGAATTCGTCCTGCATCTCGGCGAGCTCGGCGGCGTCGGCGTCGCGCAGCGCCACCCAGATAAAGCAGTCGGGCCGCCCGAGGTAGGCCTTGATCTCGCGCTTCTGGATGTCGGCGAGCTTGCAGCCGTCGTGGTACGCGACGCAATTGACGAGCATGGGCGGGAATCCTAGCACTGTAAAATGCGCGATTCAGGGGAGGCACGCATGCCACAGATCAGCCGCCGCGCCCGCAGTCTTGGAACGGAAAACGCCTTCGTCGTCCTTGCCGAGGTGAATGCCCTCTTGCGCCAGGGCAAGGACATCATCAGCTTCTGCATCGGCCAACCCGACTTTCCGGCCCCCGACAACGTGCAGGAAGCGGCGATCGGGGCGATCCGGGGCGGCAAGCACGGCTACACGCCCTCCGCGGGCATCGACGAGCTGCGCGCGGCGGCGGCGCAGTACATGTCGAAGATGCGCGGCGGCATCGCGATCGGGTCCGAGGACGTGGTGGTAGGCGCAGGCGCGAAGCCTTTCATCGCCTACGCCATCCTCTCCACCACCGACTACGGCGAGGGCGACGAGGTGATCTTCCCGAATCCGGGGTTTCCGATCTACGAGTCGCAGATCGTCGCCCATGGCGCCAAGCCCGTGCCGATCCACCTGCGCGAGGCGCGCGATTTTGCCTTCGACCCCGCGGAGCTGGAGCGCCTCATCACGCCCCGCACGAAGCTGCTGATCCTCAACACCCCCCACAATCCCACCGGCGGCATGCTGTCGCGCAAGGACCTGGAAGCGATCGCCACGGTGATGCGCAGGCACCCGCAGGTCTGGATCTACGCCGACGAGATCTATTCGCGGCTGTGCTACGCGGGAGAGTTCTGTTCCATCGCGCAGCTGCCGGACATGCTCGAGCGCACCATCATCTCGGATGGCGCCTCGAAAACCTGGGCCATGACGGGCTGGCGCATCGGCTTTGCCTCCAACCCGCTGCTCGCGCCCGTGCTCACGCGCTGGATTACTAACACCGATTCCTGCGCGTCCCAGATCTCGCAGTGGGCGGCGCTGGAGGCGGTCACCGGCCCGCAGGAGGCGGCGGCGAAAATGCGCGCCAGCTTCCTCGCGCGGCGCGACGTGATCGTCGGGCTGCTGAACCAGGTGCCGGGCGTGAGCTGCCGCAACCCGGGTGGCGCGTTCTACGCCTGGCCCAATGTCACCGAGGCCTGCCAGCGGGTCGGCGCGCCCGATTCGGAGGAATTCCGCAAGCGCCTGCTGCATGAGGCGGGCGTCGCCGTGCTCGCCGACATCCACTTCGGCGCGCGCGTGCCGGGCGAGGGGCAGCACCTGCGCTTCTCCTACGCCGCGTCGAAGGCGGCGATCGAGCAGGGCGTTGCGCGCATGGCGGAGTTCATCCGGAACAACACGCGCAAGGCGGCATGAGCCTGTGGCGCCCCAGCGTGACCGTCGCGGCGGTGATCGAGCGCGAGGGGCGGTTCCTGTTCGTTGAGGAGGAGGCGAACGGCCGGCGCGTGCTGAACCAGCCGGCGGGGCACCTCGATCCCGGCGAGTCGCTCGCGCAAGCCGTGGCGCGCGAGGCGCTGGAGGAGACCGCGCACCGCGTCACGCCCACCGCGTTGCTCGGCATCTACCGCTGGAAGTACGACCCGGACGACGTGACCTTCCTGCGCTTCGCGTTCGTCTGCCGCGCGGAGGGCGTCGAGGCGGGCCGCAGCCTCGACCAGGAGATTCTCGCTGCCGTGTGGCTCACGCCGGCCGAGCTCGCGGCGCGGCGCGCCGAGCATCGCTCGCCGCTGGTTCAGCAGTGCGTCGATGACTTCCTCGCGGGACGCAGCTTCCCGCTCGAGGTGCTGTCCGGCGCCTATGCGTGAAAAGGTCGTGGTCGGCATGTCGGGCGGCGTCGACTCGTCGGTGGCGGCACTGCTGCTGAAGCGCGCGGGCTTCGACGTCGTCGGCCTGTTCATGAAGAACTGGGAGGACGACGACGACGAGTATTGCTCCACGCGCCAGGACCTGGTC
>JBOIFE010000212.1:0-2993 GCA_050741015.1 Burkholderiales bacterium
CGCCCTCCTGCGCGGTGCGCGAGGCCGCGCGCGCCTCGCTCGCCTCCTCCTCAACGACGCGCAGCCGCCGCGCCACCTCCTCCTGCGTCGCGCCGATGCGCGATCGCGCGTCCAGCCACAATCCCGCCGCGGCCGCGAGCGCGGCGAGCGCGATCACCAGCGCAGCGATGCGGGCAGCCGTTCCCGGCACGCTCGGCTTGCGCGCAGATGCGGCTGCCTCGTTCGTCTCCGTCGCCATACGAAGCTTTTACTTCGCGGCGCCGAAGTATGCAACCAGCGCGGCGATCACCTGCGCGTCGCCGGGGCCCGCCACGATCGCCCGCTCGAGGCCCAGCGCGCGCGCCCGCTCGGCGACGCGCGCGTGCGGCACGAAGACCGGGATTGCGCCCAGGCGATCGCGGCCGAGGCGCGCGACGAGGATCTCGAGCGCCTCGGCCGAGTTCGCGCAGGCCGCATCCAGCGCGCCCGCGGGCGGCGGCTCGTCGGTCGGCACGCGCCGGTAGCACTCGGCGAACGTGACGCGCGCGCCGCGCGCTGCGAGCGACTCGCCGAGCAACTCGCGCCCGCCCACGCCGCGCACGACGAGCACCGCGCGGCCCGCGAGCGAGCGCAGCTCGGGCAGCGCCAGCAGTGCCTCGCTGTCGGCGCGCCCCTCCGGCGCGATGACGCCGGTCAACCCGCGTCCCCGCAGCTCGCGCCGGGTGCCCTCGCCCACCGCGGCGACCCGCGACGGCCAAGGCGTGGCATGCAGCGCGAAGGCCTTGCGTACCGCGCTCGGGCTGACGAAGACAGCGAGGTCGAACGTTGCCGCGCGCGCGAGCAACGCGCGCGCGAGGCCCGTGTCCTCGAGGTCCGCGATCTCGATCGCCGGATATCGCACGGGCTGCGCGCCTTCCCGCTCGAGCGCGGACGCGAGCCCCTCGGCAAGCTCGCGCGGGCGCGTGACGAGGATGCGCCGGCCGGCGAGCGGGCTCACCCGGTGAGCGCGGCGAGGATCGACTCGGCGCCCTGGGCGCGCAGCGCGATCGCTGCCTGCTCACCGAGCGCCTCGGGCTCGGTGGCGGGCCCTTCGCACTCGGTGCGCGCGAAGCGCGCGCCGTCGGGCGCAGCGACGAGCGCGCGCAGCCGGATGCGGCCGCCTTCCAGGTGCGCATACGCACCGAGCGGAATCGTGCAGCTGCCACCGAGCGCGAGGCTCACCGCGCGCTCCGCGCGCACGCAAGCCGCCGTCGCTTCGTGCGCGAGCGGCGCGACGAGCGCGGCCACGTCGGTCCGCGCGGCGAGGCACTCCACGCCGAGCGCGGCCTGGCCCGGCGCGGGCAGGCATTGCTCCAGCGTGAGCAGCGCGCGAATCCTCGCCTCCAGGCCCAGGCGTTTGAGGCCCGCGGCCGCGAGCACGATCGCCTCGTACTCGCCGCGGTCGAGCTTCGCGAGGCGCGTCTCGACGTTGCCGCGCAGCGTCGCGAGCTCGAGGTCCGGGCGCCGCGCGGCGACCTGCGCGGCGCGGCGCAGGCTCGAGGTGCCCACGCGCGCGCCTCGCGGCAGCGCATCCAGCGACGCGTGCCGCGCCGACACGAACGCGTCGCGCGGGTCCTCGCGCTCGAGGATCGCGGCGAGGCGGAAGCCCTCGGGCAGTGCCGCCGGCACGTCCTTCATCGAGTGCACGGCGAGCCCGGCGCGTCCGTCGGCCATCGCCTGCTCGAGCTCCTTCACGAACAGGCCCTTGCCGCCCACCTCGTCCAGGCGCTCCTCCAGCAGCTCGTCGCCGCGCGTTGTGAGCGGCAGCAGCGTCACTTCCAGGCCGGGGTGCAGGGCCGCGAGGCGAGCCCGGACGTGCTCGGCCTGCCACAGCGCGAGGCGGCTGCGGCGCGTGGCAATGGCGAGCTTCATGCGCCGTCCTTCACCAGCGCGCGCACCTCCGACCACTGGCGCCGGCTCACCGGAAGCCGCTCGGGCACGCCCTCCAGCACCACGTTCCAGTGCGCCTCCTCGCCTTCGCCGGCGGCGCGCTCGAAGCCGCGCACCGCGCGCCGGGCGACGAGGCAGTTGCGGTGCACGCGGATGAAGGCGTCGATGAACTCCTGCTCGAGCGCGACCAGCGGCTCCTCGATCAGGTGCTCGCCGGCGCGGGTGCGCAGTGTCACGTACTTCATCTCCGCGCGCAGGAAGACGATGTCGCGCACCGGCACCAGCACGATGCGGTGGCGCTCGGTGACCGAGAGGTACTCGCGCGGCTGCGCGGCGGCGTTCTGCAGCCGCTCCGCGCTCGGCGCGCCGCCGGCCGCGGCTTTCTTCAGCGCGGCGGCGAGGCGCGCCGCGCGCACGGGCTTGAGCAGGTAATCGAGCGCGTTCAGCTCGAAGGCTTCGACCGCGTGCCGGTCGTGCGCGGTGACGAAAATGACCGCGGGCGCGTTCTCTAGCGTGCAGACATGGCGCGCCAGCTCGATGCCGCCCATGCCCGGCATCTGGATGTCGAGCAGCAGCACCTGCGCCCCGCTCTCCGGCAGCCGATCGATCACCTCGAGTCCGCTGGCGGCTTCGCCCACGACCGTGCAGGCAAGCTCGCTGCGAATGTCGGCGAGCAGTTCCTTCAGCCGCCCGCGCGCCAGCGCCTCGTCGTCGGCGATGAAGATCCGAAGCTGGTTCACGCCGCCCCCGGGCGCTGAGCGCTCATGCGCGACCCCTGTACGGAATCTCGATCTCGACCCGGTAGCGCGCGCCGTCGACGCGGGACTCCAGCCGTGCCTCGTCGTCGAAGAACAGCATCAGGCGCTCGCGGATGTTGTCGAGCGCCATGTGATTCCCGGCCCGGCCGCCGGCGCCGGCCGCATGCCAAGGGTTCTCGACCACTGCCAGCACCCGGTCGCCGCGCCTCTCGATGTGCACCAGCACGTCGCCGATGCCGGTGCCCGGCTCGACACCATGGTAGATCGCGTTTTCCACCAGCGGCTGCAGCACCAGCGGCGGCAGCATCGCATCCACCGGGGCATTGT
>JBOIFE010000213.1:0-1672 GCA_050741015.1 Burkholderiales bacterium
CTGGTCCGCCGCGGCCGGCGGGCAGCGGGTGCATCCGCACATGCTGCGCCATTCGTTCGCGACGCACGTGCTGCAGTCCTCCCAGGACCTGCGCGCGGTGCAGGAGATGCTCGGCCACGCCAGCATCTCGACGACCCAGATCTACACGCATCTCGACCACCAGGCGCTCGCCAAGGTCTACGACGCCGCGCACCCGCGGGCGAGGAAGAAGTGAACGCGCTGGTGCTGAAAAAGGGGCGCGAAAAATCGCTCCGGCGCCGCCATCCCTGGATCTTCTCCGGCGCGGTGGAGCGCGTCACCGGCAAGCCCGGCTCGGGCGACACCGTGGAGGTGAAGAGCGCCGACGGCGCGGTGCTGGCGCTCGCCGCCTGGAGCCCCGCCTCGCAGATCCGCGCGCGCGTCTGGAGCTTCGACCCGAAGGCGACCACCAACGCCGAGTACTTCAACCGCAAGGTGAAGCAGGCGGTGGCGCGGCGCGCGGCGCTGCCGGCGTCGAAGCACACCAACGCGCTGCGCCTGGTGCACGCCGAATCGGACGGCCTGCCCGGCCTGGTCGTCGACCGCTACGCCGACGTGCTGGTGGCGCAGTTCCTGTCGGCGGGCGCGGAGCGCTGGCGCGAGGCGATCCTCGACGCGCTGGTCGAGGCCACCGGCTGCGAGGCGGTGTTCGAGCGCTCCGACGCCGAGGTGCGCAAGCTGGAAGGTCTCGAACCCCGGGTGGGATTCGCGCGCGGCAACCGCGAGGCGCGCCGCTGCCCGATCACCGAGTACGGGCTGCACTTCCGCGTCGACGTCGAGCAGGGGCAGAAGACCGGCTTCTTCCTCGACCAGCGCGAGAACCGGCAGCGCATCCGCGCGCTCGCCGCGGGGCGCGAGGTGCTCGACGGCTTCTCGTACACCGGCGGCTTTGCCATCAACGCGCTCGCCGGCGGCGCACGGCGCGTCATCGCCATTGAATCTTCGAAAGAAGCCATCCAGGTCGCCCGGGAAAATCTCGCGGCCAATCCGTTCGAGGCGGCGAAGGTCGAATTCGTCCAGGCCGACGTGTTCGCCCAGCTGAGGAAGCTGCGCGACCAGGGCGCGAGCTTCGACCTCGTGGTGCTCGATCCGCCGAAGTTCGCGCCGACCGCGGCGCAGGCGAAGAACGCCGCGCGCGCCTACAAGGACATCAACCTGCTCGCCTTCAAGCTGCTGCGCCCGGGCGGCCTGCTCGCCACCTTCTCCTGCTCGGGCGGCGTCGACGCCGCGCTCTTCCAGTCGATCGTCGCCGGCGCCGCGCTCGATGCCGGCGCCGAGGCGAAGATCGTCGAGCGCTTCAGCGCCGCCGCCGACCACCCCGTCGCCCTCGCATTCCCCGAAGGCGACTACCTCAAGGGCCTGCTGCTGCTCAAGACCTGACGCTGATTCAGGGTTTGAAGGGGTTGGGGCGGCCGACGAGCGATTCGAGGCGCGCGATCTCGGCGCTGGTGTGGCGCTCGAAGGGAACTGCGACGATGCGGCCGTCGCGGTCGATGCGCCGCGCGAGGTGGTTGCGGCTGGCGACCTCGGCGGGCGAACCGCCGGCAAGCGGCGAGATCTCGGTCGTGCCGAAGCAGGTGCAGGCGTACGTCCACGCCGGCGCCGCCTCCAGGTAGACGCCGGTGCCGCGGATGCCGATGGTCGAGGTGGGCGT
>JBOIFE010000214.1:0-6466 GCA_050741015.1 Burkholderiales bacterium
CCGCCCTGCCGCGCAATGGCGCGCGCCGCTCGCGCTGCGTCGGTCAGCGCATCAAAGCTGATCTCGTCCGAGTAGGCAAAGGCGGTGCGCTCGCCCGCGATCGCGCGCACGCCGACGCCCTGCTCGATCGCGAAGCTGCCCGACTTGACGATGCCCTCCTCGAGGCTCCAGCCCTCGGCGCGCGTGTACTGGAAGTACAGGTCCGCGGCGTCGAGCCGGCCCGCGCCCAGCGCGCCGAAGACGCGGTCGAGCCGCCGCGACTCCAGGTCGTAGGGCGCGAGCAGGAAGGCGTCGGCGGTGGCGATGAGCGGATCGGCGTCCATGGTGCGTACTTTAGTCCTAGTCTCCCACGGGCGGCGTGGGCAGCACGACCGGCGCGGGCTTGAGCTTCTCGACCTTGGGCGCGGCCCAGTCGCCGGTGATCTCGTACCGGTAGGCGAAGATCTGGCCGAGCGGGTTCCTCAGCGCCTTCTGCACGATCAGCGAAGTCAGCCCGATCACGGGGTTGACCAGCACGCCCGCTGCGGTGGCCGCGGTGCCGTCCAGCCCCGGCACCACCTTGACGTTGACGTCCTGCGTCTCGCGGGCGAGGTCGACGCTGCCGCGCATCTGCACTTCGGCGGCGCCGCCCGACATCGTGAAGTCGTCAGTGTGCATCACGCCTTGGTCGATGCGCGCGGTGGCTTCGATCGAGTCCCACTGGAACCCCTTGGAGAAAACATCGCCGAAGTCGAACATCACGCGTTTCGGCAGGTTCTGCAGGCTGACGAGCGAGATGAACTTGCCGAACCCGGAATTGATCTCGAGAAACCTGCCATCCTCGGCCTGCAACTGGACCTTGCCCGACAGGTTCCCGAAGTCGAGATCGGTGGGCTCGCCCGCCCATTGCAGCGTCGCGCTCGCTTTCGCGCGCCCGTGCTCGACCAGCTTCGGGTAGCCCACGCGCGCGAGCAGGCCGCCGACGTCGCTTGCCTGCAGGTCGAGGTCGAGGCGCGTGCTCTGCTCCGGCCCCGTGCGCCACACGCCCTTGCCCGCGACCTTGCCGTCGGGATTCGTCATCGACAGCCGCTCGATGCGCCAGTCCGGCCCGTCGTGGTGCGCGACGATCTCGACCCGGCCGAAGCGCCGGTCGTGGTAACCGAAGTCGTCGGCGACGAGGTCGACATCAGGCAGTTCGCGCGACTTGCGGCCGGGCGCCGCGGCCGGGGTCTCCTGCGGCACGTCGAAGCGCGCCATGCGCGCCTGCAGCGACGCCACCGGACCCCCGGCGCGGTAGACGACATCGCCGGCAATGCGCTTGGAATCCAGGCTCGCGGTCCAGCCGTCGGCGTCGGCCTTCGCCTTGACCGAGAGGTCCTCGAAGCGCCGCCCGAACGCCTCGAGCTTGCCAAAGCTCATCTCGGCCACCACGCCGCCGCCGCCTCCGGAGCCCCCTGGGAGCAGCGCGAGCCAGCGGTCGAGGTCCAGGTGCGCCAGCGATCCGTAGAACAGCACGCGCGCGGGTCGCTCCGGGAACCGCAGGCGCACCCCGGGCGGCGGATTGAATGCGACAGTCGCGCGCTCCAGCGTCTGCTCGCCTTGCTCGCGCCGGCGCAGGAACTCCGCGCGCAGCAACTGGCCGAGGGAAACGCTCACCCGGTCGTGCCCGCCGTCGCCGCCCTGCATCAGCGCGATTCGCAGCAGCTGCGTCTCGTCGGCGGACTTGTCGAGTGGCGGCGGCAGGCTGCTCTCGACGCCCTTCAGGCTGGTTTCGACCGCGAGCTGGGGCGGCCCGTCGCGCGCGATCCTGATCGATCCGGCATAGGGCGCGCCGCCGCTGAGCAGCCCGCGCCAGGCCTCCGGAAGGAAGGATTCGATCGCGTCGACCGTGAACGCGCCGGCCGCCGACAACACGACGCCGCCGCCCTTTTGCGTGCCACCGAGCACGCGCAAGGGCCCGCCGACGAATCGCGCGGTGGCGTTGCGGACCTGCACCGACGAATCGGTGAAGGCGATCGTCGCCGCGGCGCGCTCGATCGGCGGCAGCGGCGCCCCCAGTCGCAGCGTGTTGCCCGAGAATCGGAACTCGCCCTTCACGCCGGTGCGTTGCGTGTCGGCGAGCGGAATGCTGAGCTTGAGGTCGAGCTGTCCCGCACCGGTGGCGTGCACGCCGCTGGCCAGCCCGCCCACCGCGCGCTGCACGGGACTGTCGCGGATGAACTTGAGGAATTCCGACGTCGGCCCTTGCGCGCGGCCCGTGATCTCGAGCACGGCACTGCTGTGCAGCCTCGCGATCACCGCGCGCGCCTCGTCGATCGTGGCGCCCAGGACGTGCGCCTGGCGCACGACGACCGACATGCTCGCGCGCTCGAACGTGAGCTCGCCGTCAATCTCGTGCAAGGCGGGCCAGCCCGGCGCGTAATCGAGTTCGGCGCCGCGCACCTGGGCCACGATCCGGAACTGGCCCTGCTGCGGGTCGAGGAACGGGAAGTCGCGCAGGTCGCCTCGCACCCGCAGCCGGGTGTCGATCGACTCGCCGGCGCGGATCGCCCTGACCACCCAGGCGCGCGCGTGCTCGCCGATGATCTCGGGGCGCGGCAGGTAGCGGTCGAGCGCGCGTGCGTCCGCGCGCTGCAGCTGCGCCGAAAGATCGATCGTGCCGGGACCCTCGCCCTCGGTGAACGCGTAGGTGCCCGAGGCGGTGCCGGCCACGTCCTCGTTGGCGAATCGCAGGTCTGCGATGCGTACGCTCACGCGGCCGTCGGCGCGGCGCTCCCAGATCGCCTCGGCCGCGAGCTGCGTGAACGCAAGGCGCGGCTCGGGAAACACTTTTGGCAGCAGCACCTGGGCGTTGTGCGACGCGAGCATGAGCGTGCCGCGCGACTCCGACGCGTCGATACGCCCCGACAGGTTGACGATGCCGGGCACGGCGCGCCAGGCGTTCATCGTCAGTCCCTCAAAGCGCGCGCGCCCGCGGTAGCGCGCCTCGTCCGGGAGCTTGCCGCTCCAGTCGATGCTCGCCTCGGTCAGGCGCCCCTGCGGCGCGAGCTCCTCCAGGCGCGCGCGCACTTCCGGTCGCAGCGGCAGGTAGCGCGCGAGCGCGGCCAGCGGCGCGAGCTCGAGGCTGTCGGCACTCAGCGTGCCCTTCTCCGGCGGCGTGCCTTCCCAGCTCACGCGGAACGTCGTGCCGGTCATCGGCGCGCCCTGCTCGGGCACGAGCTCGAGCCGCCGGGCGCCGAACTCGTAGCCATGGCCGAGGGCCCGCCCTTGCACCCGCCCGCTGAGCCGCGTCAGTCGCAGCTCGGGCAGGTCCGCGCCGAGGCGCGCGGCGACGCGAGCGAGCGCGAGGTCGAGCGTCGCGTCGACGAGCCGGCCCGCGCCGAAGGTCATCCACATCCGAACCGCGCCCTGGCCGCTCGCAACCTCGACCGGATAGTCGAGCCAGGGCCGCCAGCCGGCGAGATCGGTGTAGCCCAGCTCGACGTAGACGCGCCCGCTCCAGGCCGATGGCCGTGCGCTGCCGTGCCCGAGCAGCGAGGCGCGCACCTCGAGCCCGGCGCCGAGCTCGCGCGGCGGGCGTGCCGAAAGGCCGATCTGGTGCACCTCGCCGCGATTGCGCAGCCGGAACTGAAGGTTGTGGAGCGTGAGGGGCGGCGCGCCGCGCAGGTCGTCGATCCATTCGATCTCGGCGTTGCGCACGATGATCTCGCGCTGGTCCAGGATCCAGTCGGCGAGGCGGCTGCTTCCGCCGCCGCTGCCCCCGCCCTTGGCCGCAAGCGCCACGCCTGCGACCGACAGCGTGCCGTCGGCGGCGCGGCGCACGGTCAGGCGGGGACCGTCGATCGCGAGTGAGTGCAGGCGCAGCTCGCCCGCAAGCAGCGTTCCCCAGCCAACCACAGGCTCCACCAGAGGCAGGACCAGCACCTCTCGCCCTCCGTGGTCCAGCACACGCAGGTCGGTCACCGTCAGCTGGGGGTGCAGGCCGTCCCACTCGGCGCTCAGGCCGCCGATGGTCACCGGCAAGCCGACCGCACGGCTCAGCGCCGCGACGACCTCGTCGTGGTACCGGTCCACCTGCGGCAGCAGCCAGAAGCGCAGCGCGAGGAAGGTGGCCGCGAACGCGAAAAAGACCGTCCAGGCCAGGAATTCCAGTGCGCGCACCAGCAGGTGCGCAGTGCCGCGCCTGCGGAAGGATTGCATCGCGCTTGGCCTTGCTCCTATAGTTGCCCGGAAATCACCGACGGATCACGCAGGACACGCTGCTTTGGAGCACCGCGGCTCGAAAAGTTCACGCGGGGTTAGCGGTCACCGGTCATTCTAACGATAAATGTCGGGCCCAATTGGGAAAATCGGACTTTCCCGCGCCGCCGAGCGCCTGCTGGCGGCCCGGCCGTGGCTCGCCGCGGAGCTCTCGGCGCCGGGCCCGTTCGCGCGCGCCGAGATCGCCGCGGCGCTCGAAGGCAGCGCCGGCGACGACGAGGACGCGCTCAAGCGGCGCTTGCGGCGCCTGCGCCAGCGCGTGTTGCTGCGCGTGATGGCGCGCGACCTCGGCGGCGAGGCCGACCTCGCGGAAGTCTGCTCGACGATGAGCGACCTCGCCGAGCTCGAGATCGCCGCCGCGCTCGACTGGGCGCGCGCGCCCGACCTCGTCGTCGTGGCCATGGGCAAGCTCGGCGGGCGCGAGCTGAACGTGTCGTCCGACGTGGACCTCGTGTTCGTCCACCCCGACAACGGCGAGCCCGAGCGCCTCGAGCGCGTCGGGCGCACGCTGATTCGCCTGCTTTCGGAGGTCACCGAGGACGGCTTCGCCTTTCGCGTCGACATGCGCCTGCGGCCCTACGGCGACGCCGGGCCGCTCGTGACCGGCTTTGACGCGCTCGAGGCCTACTTCGTGACGCAGGGCCGCGAATGGGAGCGCTACGCCTGGATCAAGTCGCGCCCGATCACGGGCGCCGCCCACGGCGCGCACGAGGCGCTTGCGGCGCTGGTGCGGCCGTTCGTCTTCCGCAAGTACCTCGATTACGCGACCCTCGCCGCGATGCGCCGCCTGCACGCCGAAGTCCGCCGCGAAGGCGCGCGGCGCGACCTCGCGGAGCACGTCAAGCTTGGGCCGGGCGGGATCCGCGAGATCGAGTTCATCGCCCAGGCACTGCAGCTGGTGCGCGCGGGACGCGATCCGGCGCTCGCGGTGCAGCCCACGCTCGAGGCGCTGGCGCGCCTCGCGGCACGCCGGCTCCTGGCCGCCGACGCGGCGCGCGAGCTCGCCGCGGCCTACGACTTCCTGCGCCGCACCGAGCACCGACTGCAGTACCTCGACGACCTGCAGACGCACACGCTGCCGGCCGACGAGGACGACCGCGAGCGCGTCGCACGCATGTCGGGGTTCGACACCTGGCCCGCGTTCTCGTCGCGGCTGCAGGCGCACCGCGACGCGGTCCAGCACCGGTTCCAGGACGCGTTCGGCGAGTCCGCGCCGACCGAGGGCGCCGAGCTGTGGCAGGACGATGAGGCGGCGATGACACGCGCGCTGCAGGCACGAGGGTTCCGCGACGCGCAGGCGAGCGCGGCGAGGCTGGCGGCAACGCGGCGCAGCCAGCGCTACGCCGTCCTGCCGGCCGACTCGCGGCGCCGGTTCGATGCGCTGGTGCCGTCGCTCGCGATTGCAGCGGCGCGCTGCGACGACCCCGATGCGACGCTCGCGCGCGGCCTGACGCTCATCGAGGCCGTGGCGCGGCGCGCCGCCTACCTCGCGCTGCTTGCCGAGCGGCCGCAGGCGCTCGAGCGCGTCACGCGCATGATCGCTGCGTCGAGCTGGGCTGCGGACTACGTCACGCGCCATCCGCTGCTGCTCGACGAACTGCTCGACGACCGCGTGCTCTATGCCGAGCCCGACGGCGCCGCGTTCGCCGCAACGCTCGCCGGCCTGCTTTCGCAGGCCGAGGGCGACGCCGAGCGCCAGATGGACGTGCTGCGCGAACAGCACCAGTCGCAACTGTTCCGGCTGCTCGCGCAGGACCTCGCCGGGCAGCTCACCGTGGAAGGCCTCGCCGACCACCTGTCGCTGCTCGCCGACCAGGTGCTCGGCGCGGCGCTGCAGGCCACCTGGCGCTCGCTCGCCGGGCATCACCGCGAGCGGCCGCGCTTTGCGGTGATCGCTTACGGCAAGCTCGGCGGCAAGGAGCTGGGTTATGCCTCCGACCTCGACCTGATCTTCCTCTACGACGACGCCGACGAGCGCGCGCCCGAGCTCTACGCGCGACTCGCCCAGCGGCTCAACCACTGGCTGACGACCCGCACCTCGAGCGGCGTGCTGTTCGAGACCGACCTGCGCCTGCGCCCCTCGGGCGAAGCCGGGCTGCTCGTGTCGTCGCTCGAGGCGTTCGCAAAATACCAGGAGGAATCGGCCTGGGTCTGGGAGCACCAGGCGCTGACGCGCGCACGCTTCTGCGCGGGCGATGCGGACGTGGGCGCGGGGTTCGAGGCCGTG
>JBOIFE010000215.1:0-4190 GCA_050741015.1 Burkholderiales bacterium
CTCGGCATTCCGGTGTCGATGTTCACCTGCATCTTCGCGCTGGCGCGAACCGTCGGCTGGATCGCGCAATGGCAGGAGATGATCAGCGATCCCGAATACAAGATCGGCCGGCCGCGCCAGCTGTACAAGGGCGCGCAGCGTCGCGAGGTCGTGCCGATCGCCCGGAGGTGACGCCATGATGAAGGAGTTCCTCGCTAACTCGTACCTGTTCGGCGGCAACGCGCCGTACGTCGAGCAGCTGTACGAGGCCTGGCTGGAAAACCCGCCATCGGTGCCCGCGCAATGGCGCGACTATTTCGAGCGCCTTCAGCTGCTGCCGGCACCCGCCGGCAAGGGCGCGCAGGACGTGGCGCACGCGCCGGTGATCGAAGCCTTCGCGCAGCGCGCGAAGCAGGGCGGCGCGCGCGCGCCCGCGGCCGGGACGCTCGACCGCAAGCAGGTTTCGGTGATCCAGCTGGTGGCGGAATACCGGTTCCGGGGCTGCCTGGTGGCCGACCTCGACCCGCTGAAGCGGCTGCCCAAGCCCCACATCGTCGAGCTTGAGCCGGGCTACTACGACCTCGGCGATGCCGACATGGACACGGTGTTCAACACCGGCACCTTCATGGGGTCGGAGCAGGCGCCGCTACGCGACATCATCCAGCACCTGCGCGACACGTATTGCGGCACGCTCGGCATCGAGTACATGTACCTGTCGAGCCGGGCGGAAAAGCGCTGGATCCAGGAGCGCCTGGAGCCGATCCGCTCGCGACCGAGCTATTCGCCCGACGAGAAGAAGCACATCCTCGAGCGGCTGACGGCCGGCGAGGGCCTCGAGCGCTTCCTGCATACGCGCTACGTGGGGCAGAAGCGCTTTTCGCTGGAAGGCAGCGAGACGCTGATCCCCGTGCTCGACCACCTGCTGCAGCGCGCCGGCGCGGCCGGCGTGCAGGAGTTGGTAATCGGCATGGCGCACCGCGGCCGCCTCAACGTGCTGGTCAACACGCTGGGCAAGATGCCGAAGGACCTGTTCCGCGAGTTCGAGGGCGAGCACGACCACTCGATGCTCGCCGGCGACGTCAAGTACCACCAGGGTTTCTCCTCGGACATCAACACGCCGGGCGGGCCGATGCACCTGACGCTCGCGTTCAACCCCTCGCACCTGGAGATCGTCAATCCCGTGGTCGAGGGCTCGGTGCGCGCGCGCCAGCACCGGCGCAAGGATCGCGACGGCTCTCAGGTGCTGCCGGTACTGATCCACGGCGACGCGGCCGTGATCGGCCAGGGCATCGTCATGGAGACGCTCAACCTGTCGCAGACGCGCGGCTACGGCACGGGCGGGACCGTGCACATCGTCATCAACAACCAGATCGGGTTCACCACGTCCGACGCGCGCGACGCGCGCTCGACGCTGTACTGCACCGATGCGCTGAAGATGATCGAGGCGCCGATCTTCCACGTCAACGGCGACGATCCCGAGGCGGCGGTGATGGCGATCGACATGGCGCTCGACTTCCGGATGCAGTTCAAGAAGGACGTGGTGGTCGACATCGTGTGCTTCCGCAAGCTCGGGCACAACGAGCAGGACGAGCCGATGGTGACGCAGCCGCTGATGTACAAGATCATCAGCGCCCACACCGGCACGCGCAAGCTCTACGCCGAGCGCCTCGCGAGCCAGGGCGTGATCGCCGCGGACGAGGGCGACAAGATGGCGGCGACCTTCCGCCAGGCGCTCGACAGCGGCTTCCACACCAACAAGACGATCCTGTCGAACTTCAAGCCGCCGTTCGCGGTCGACTGGTCGAAGTACCGGAGCACGAAGTGGAACGAGAACGACGACACGCGCATCCCGGTCGGCGAGCTGCAGAAGCTGGCCGAGCGGCTGACGACCGTGCCGCCGAACTTCAAGCTGCACCCGCGCGTGGAGAAGATCATCGCCGACCGGCGCCTGATGGGGCAGGGCAAGGTTCCGATCGACTGGGGCATGGCCGAGAACCTCGCCTACGCGTCGCTGCTCAAGGAGGGCTACGCGGTCCGCATTTCGGGCCAGGACAGCGGGCGCGGCACGTTCTTCCACCGGCACGCGGTGCTGCACGACCAGAACCGCGAGCGCTGGGACTCGGGCACCTACATCCCGCTGCAGAACATCGCGCCGAACCAGGGCGACTTCGTGGTCATCGACTCCGTGCTGTCGGAGGAGGCGGTGCTCGGGTTCGAATACGGCTACTCGACGTCGGAGCCGAACGAGCTCGTCGTATGGGAAGCGCAGTTCGGCGACTTCGCCAACGGCGCGCAGGTCGTGATCGACCAGTTCATCGCCGCGGGCGAGGTGAAGTGGGGCCGCATCTGCGGCATGGTGATGATGCTGCCGCACGGCTACGAGGGGCAGGGACCCGAGCATTCCTCGGCGCGCCTGGAGCGCTTCCTGCAACTGTGCTCGGACTACAACATCCAGGTCTGCGTGCCGGCGACGCCGGTGCAGATGTTCTTCCTGCTGCGCCGGCAGATGATCCGGCCCTACCGCAAGCCGCTCGTGATCTTCACGCCGAAGAGCCTGCTGCGCCACAAGGAATCGGTGTCGCCGCTGGAGGAATTCTCGGCCAGCCGCTTCATGCCGGTGAACGACGAATGGAACGAGAGGGTCGCCCAGGACAAGGCGACGCGCATCATCTTCTGCAGCGGCAAGGTCTTTTTCGACCTCATCGCCAAGAGGAAGGAGCTCGGCCGCGACGACGTCGCCATCCTGCGCATCGCGCAGCTCTACCCCTTCCCGCACGAGGTGTTCCAGGCGACGATCGACCGCTACGCGAGCGCGAAGGAGGTGCTGTGGTGCCAGGAGGAGCCGGGCAACCAGGGCGCCTGGCACCGCATCCAGCACTACCTGCTGCGCCACATGCGCGCGGACCAGGTCCTCGCCTACGCGATGCGCAAGTCCTCGGCCTCCCCCGCGGCGGGCTACTTGTCGCTCCACCTGGAGCAGCAGAAGGAGCTCGTGGCAGCCGCCTTCGCGCCCTTGACCGACAACCTCGTGCTCCCGGTGCAGGGCACGGCGCGCCCGAAAACCGGATCCGATGCTGATTGAGGTCAAGGTACCGCAGCTCTCGGAGTCGGTCTCCGAGGCGACCCTGCTCGCCTGGCACAAGCGGCAGGGCGAGGCGGTGAAGCGAGACGAGAACCTGATCGACATCGAGACCGACAAGGTCGTGCTCGAGCTGCCCAGTCCCGCCGACGGCGTGCTGGTCAGCGTGCTGAAGGGCGAGAAGGGCACCGTGGTCGCGGGCGAGGTGATCGCGAAGATCGATACGGAGGCGAAGGCCTCTGCGGCGCCGGCCGGAGCGAAACCGGTCGCGCCTTCTGCCGTTGCTTCTCCGGCAGAGGGCGCGAAAGCAGTTGGCTCCGCTCCCGCGGCTCGAAAGGCTGCCGCGGAGAAAGGCCTCGACCTCGCCTCCGTCCCAGGCACCGGTCGCGACGGCCGCGTAACCAAAGCCGACGTACTGCAGTCCCCGGCCACAAAGGCACCCCTGCAGCAGCCTCCGCCGCCGGTGAGGGTGGACGCCGTCCTCTCGGGGCGGCCCGAGCAGCGCGTGCCCATGTCGCGCCTGCGCGCGCGCATTGCCGAGCGGCTGGTGCAGTCGCAGGCGACGGCGGCAATACTCACTACCTTCAACGAAGTCAACATGGCTCCGGTGATGGCGTTGCGGAAGCTCTACCAGGAGCGCTTCGAGAAGGAGCACGGCGTGCGCCTGGGGTTCATGTCGTTCTTCGTCAAGGCGGCGGTGCACGCGCTGAAGAAGTACCCGATCGTGAACGCGTCGATCGACGGCAGCGACATCGTCTACCACGGCTACTTCGACATCGGCGTGGCGGTGGGCAGCCCGCGCGGGCTGGTCGTGCCGATCCTGCGCGACGCTGATCAACTCGGCTTCGCCGCGATCGAGAAGAAGATCGCCGAGTTCGGCAAGAAGACGCAGGACGGCAAGCTCGCGCTGGAAGACCTCACTGGCGGCACGTTCTCGATTTCCAACGGCGGCGTGTTCGGCTCGATGCTGTCGACGCCGATCATCAATCCGCCGCAATCGGCCATCCTCGGCATCCATGCGACCAAGGATCGTCCGGTGGTGGAGAACGGGCAGATCGTGATCCGTCCGATCAACTACCTCGCGATGTCTTACGACCACCGCATCATCGACGGCCGCGAAGCGGTGCTCGGC
>JBOIFE010000216.1:0-5651 GCA_050741015.1 Burkholderiales bacterium
GCTGTGCGTGATGCGGTCCTTGAGCTGGCGCAGCGACGGCCGGGCGAGCGCCTCGTCGAGCTCGGGCTGACCGAACAGCACGATCTGCAGCAGCTTGTGGCGGCTGGTCTCGAGGTTCGACAGCAGCCGCACCTGCTCGAGCGTTTCCTCGGGCATCGCGTGCGCCTCGTCGATCAGGATCACGGTGCGCCGGCCCGCGGCGTGCGACTCGATCAGCCGCGACTGCAGCGCGTGCAGTGCGCCGGTCACGCGGTCGCGCGAGACATCGATCTTCAGCTCCTCGGCCACGGCGAGCAGGATCTCGTCGCGCGAAAAGGACGGATTCGCGAGATACACCGTCTCCACCTGCGCAGGCAGCCGCTCCATCAGCACGCGGCACAGCATGGTCTTGCCGCTGCCGACCTCGCCCACGACCTTGACGATGCCCTCCTCGTGCAGCGTCGCGTACAGCAGCGCCTCGAGCGTCGTGCCGCGGTCGGCGCCGTCGAAGAAGAAGTCGGTGTGCGGCGTGATGCGGAACGGCGCTTCCTTCAGGCCGAAGTGCTCGAGGTAGAGTGACACGCGCTATTTCCTCCCGGTGGGCGGCATGGCGGCCTCGGCCGGGTCGGCGCCGATCCGGCTGTACAGCGTGGTCCGGTTGACGCCGAGGAGCTTTGCCGCCTGGCTCATGTTGCCGCGGGTGAGGCGCAGCGCCGCCTCGATGTAGGTCCGCTCCCAGGCGCGCAGCGTCTCGTCGAGGCTGAAGCCTCCGCGTTCGAGCTCGCGCTGCGCCGCGACGAGCGGGTCGGCCGGCTCCAGCAGGGACGGCGCCGGCGACTCGAGGTCGAACTCCGGCTCGAGCTCGGCGGGGGCGATGCGCTGGCCGCCGTACTTTGCCGTGAGGCGGATGACGATGTTGCGCAACTCGCGCACGTTGCCGGGAAACGCGTAATCGAGCCAGGCGCGCTCGGCCGCCGGATCGAGGCTGAACGGCGCGACGCCCGCCTGCGCGGCAAACTGCGCGCGGAAGTGCTCGAGCAGCAGCAGCCGGTCGCGCCCCATGTCGCGCAGCGGGGGCACGGCCACCGTGAGCACCGAAAGCCGGTGGTAGAGGTCGGCGCGGAAGCGCCCCTGGCGCGTCTCAAGCCGCAGGTCTCGATTCGTCGCGGCGATGACGCGAGCGCGCGAAACGCGCCGCTGCGTCTCGCCGACGCGCTGGTACTCGCCGTTCTCCAGCACGCGCAGCAGCTTGGCCTGCATCTCGAAGGGCAGTTCGCCGATCTCGTCGAGGAAGAGCGTCCCGTCCTGCGCGTCCTCGAAGTATCCCGATTTGTTGGCGGTCGCGCCGGTGAAAGCGCCCCGGACGTAGCCGAACAGGGTCGGCTCCACCAGCGTGGGCGCGATCGCGGCGCAGTTGAGCGCGAGATAGGGCCGCGCGGCGCGCTGCGACAGCTGGTGCAGCGCGAGCGCGACGCGCTCCTTGCCGCTGCCCGACTCGCCCTCGATCAAAACCGGAAAAGGCGAATCCGCCGACTGCGCGATCTGGCTGCGCAGTCCTGCGATCGCCGGGCTCTCGCCGACCAGACGCGCCTCCGGCGCGCCTGGCACGCCCGGCGTGCCCGGCAAAACAGGCTCGGGGGCGCCGAAAGCAAGCGCTCGCATCAGCGTCGCCTTGAGCACCGCAGGGTCGCAGGGCTTGGCGATGAATTCCGCGGCGCCGAGCGCCCGGGCGTGCCGCGCGTGCGCGGCGTCGCTCTGGCCGGTGAGCACGAAGATGCGCATGGCCGGCGAGTGCGCGAGCAGGTCGGCGATCAGCTGAAAACCCTCGTCCGGCGCGTGCGGGCGCGGCGGCAGCCCGAGGTCGACCAGCGCGAGTTGCGGCGCCTGCGGCAGCTGGCGCAGCAGCTCGATGGCGTGGGCGCGCGACTCGCAGGCATAGACCTCGAAGTCGGCCCCGAGCGCGAAGGTGAGCGTGTCGGCGATCAGCACGTCGTCGTCGACGATGAGCAGCGATGGCTTGCCGGCGCCCGGCCGCGTCGCCTCAGTCGGCATGCACGCAGCGCAGGAACGCGCCCTCGAGGGTCGGCTCGGCGTAGCGCTCGCGCAAGGCCGCCGGCGCGCCGCGAAACCGCAGGCGCCCGCGTTCGAGCACCGCCATGCCGCTGCAGAGCTCCTCGATGTCGGACAGCACATGCGAGGTGAACATCAGCGTGCGCCCTTCACGCCGCAGGCGCGCGAGCACGTGCTTCAGCGCGGCGCGGCTGGCCGGGTCGAGCCCGCTCATCGGCTCGTCGAGCACGGTGAGGTCGCGCTGCAGCAGGAAGCCCGCGGCGAGCCCGAGCTTCTGCGTCATGCCCTTGGACAGCTCGCGCACCGGGCGCTCGAGCGCGTCGGCCTCGAGCTCAAACTCCGCGACCAGCGCGCGCGCCGCGGCCTCGCTGAATTCGGCGCCGCCCAGGCGCACCGTCAGCTCGAGAAACTCCCGCCCGCGCAGGTAGTGCGGCGGCAGGAAGCGCTCGGGCACGTAGGCGAGCCGCGCGCGCGCACGCGGCTCGCCGCTCGGCACGCCGAAGATCTCGATGCGGCCGGCGTCGATGCTGCAGAAGTCCATCATGCACTTGAGCAGCGTCGTCTTGCCGGCGCCGTTGGCGCCGACCAGGCCGAAGGCCTCGCCGTGCGAGATCTCGAGGTCGACGCCCGCCAGCGCTTCGCGCCGCCCGTAGCGCTTGGCAAGGCCTGCCACGCGGACCGCGGCGACCGGAACAGCGGTATCCACGGCCCCTACTATATTGGAAACGGACCGCACCGGCCCTCGCCCGGGCGCGGCCGAGCGGTCGAGTAGAATTCGGGCTTTGCCGCCGCGCCCCTTCCCGTGGCACAGCCCGCTATCGCCGAAATCGAGGACCTGACGTTCGCCTACGACCGCCGCCCCGTGCTGCATGACATCCGCATGCGCATCCCGAGCGGCAAGGTCGTGGCGATCATGGGGCAATCGGGCTGCGGCAAGACGACCCTGCTGCGCATCCTGCTGGCCGCGCTGCGGCCGACGCAGGGGCGCGCGCGCGTGCTCGGCGCGGACACCGCTTCGCTCGACCACGAGGCGCTCTACGCGCTCCGCCGGCGCATGGGCATGCTGTTCCAGTTCGGCGCGCTGTTCACGGACATGAGCGTGTTCGACAACGTCGCGTTCGCGATGCGCGAGCACACCGCGCTGCCGGAAGCGGCCATCCGCGACCTGGTGCTGCTCAAGCTCGAGGCGGTCGGTCTGCGCGGCGCCGCGGCCCTCATGCCGTCGGCGCTCTCGGGGGGCATGGCGCGGCGCGTGGCGCTCGCGCGCGCGATCGCGCTCGACCCGGAGCTCATCCTGTATGACGAGCCGTTCACCGGCCTCGACCCGATCGCGATGGGGGTCGTCGGGCGGCTGGTGCGCCACCTGAACGACTTGCTCGGCGCGACCTCGGTCGTCGTCACGCACGATGTTGCCGAGACCCTGCCTCTCGTAGACTACGTGTACTTCATGGCCGAGGGACGGATCGTGGCCGAGGGCGCGCCGGACGAGGTGCGGCAAATGCGCGTGCCGTTCGTCGAGCAATTCGTGTCCGGCGCGCGCGAAGGGCCGGTGCTGTTCCACTACCCGGCGCCCGAGTATGCCGCGGACCTCGGCCTGGACGCAGGCGCCGCCGCATGAAAGACGCGCTGACGCGCCTCGGCGCCGGGGCGACCGCCGCAATCTGGCGGCTGGGCTACGCCGCCCGCTTCTTCGCCTACCTGGTCATGCACTCCGGAACCGCCCTGCGGCGCTTCCGCCTGACCATGCGCGAAATCTATTTCGCCGGCGTGCTGTCGCTCATCATCATCCTGGTGTCGGGCCTGTTCGTCGGCATGGTCCTCGGGCTGCAGGGCTACGACACGCTGCAGCGCTACGGCTCGGCCAACGCGCTCGGCGTGCTGGTGGCGCTGTCGCTGGTGCGCGAGCTCGGCCCGGTGGTGGCGGGATTGCTGTTCGCCAGCCGCGCCGGCAGCGCCATCACCGCCGAGATCGGATTGATGAAGGCCACCGAGCAGCTTTCCGCGATGGAGATGATGGCCGTGGATCCGATCGCGCGTGTCGTCGCGCCCCGCTTCTGGGGCGGCGTGTTATCGATGCCCTTGCTCGCCGCCCTGTTTTCGGCGATGGGGATCTTCGGCGGCTACCTGGTGGGCGTGGTGCTGATCGGCGTCGATGAAGGCGCGTTCTGGTCGCAGATGCAGGCGGCGGTCGACGTGCGCGACGATATTCTCAACGGCGTGATCAAGAGTGTGGTATTCGGCTTCGCCGTGACGCTGATCGCGGTATTCGAGGGCTACGATGCGGCGCCCACGGCCGAGGGCGTGTCGGGGGCAACCACGCGTACCGTCGTGACGTCTTCGCTCGCCATCCTGGCGCTCGATTTCGTGCTCACCGCACTGATGTTTACCGGAGGCAACTGACCATGAACCGTTCCATGATCGATCTCTGGGTCGGGGTGTTCGTCGCGATCGGCCTGGCGGCGCTGCTGTTCCTGGCGCTCAAGGTCGGCAACCTGGCCTCGTTCTCCAGTGCGCAGACCTACCGCGTGGAGGCGCGCTTTGGCAACATCGGCGGCCTCAAGGTGCGCGCGCCGGTGAAGAGCGCCGGCGTCGTGGTGGGCCGGGTGGCGAGCATTACTTTCGACAACGAGAGCTACGAGGCGCAGGCGGCGCTGATGATCGACAGCCGCTACCAGTTTCCGCGCGACACGGCCGCCAAGATCCTGACCTCGGGCCTGCTCGGCGACCAGTACATCGGCCTGGAGGCGGGCGCCGATGCACACATGCTGAAGGACGGCGATCGGCTGCGCATCACGCAGTCCGCGGTGGTCCTGGAGAACCTGATCAGCCAGTTCCTGTTCAACAAGGCCGCCGAAGGCGGCGATGCGAAGGGCGCAAAGTGAGGATGAGGGCGAGGGCGTGCGCGCTTGCGCTCGCACTCGCCGCCGCCGGCTGCGCCTCGTCGGGCGACCCGCGCGATCCGCTCGAGGGCTGGAATCGCGGCGTGCTCGCTTTCAACGACACGGCCGACGACATCGTGCTGAAGCCCGTGTCCAAGGCCTACCGCGCCGTCACGCCGTCGGGCTTACGCGACATGGTCAGGAATTTCTTCAACAATATTGACGACTTGTTCATCGGCGCCAACAATCTGCTGCAGGGCAAGCCGGCCGATGCGATGAACGACTGGATGCGATTGGCGGTCAATAGCACATTCGGCCTCGCGGGGCTGATCGACTGGGCGAGCGAGATGGGACTGGAGAAGCACGACGAGGATTTCGGGCAGACGCTGGCGCGCTGGGGCGTGGGCGACGGGCCCTATTTCATGCTGCCGCTGCTCGGGCCGTCCACGGTGCGCGACAGCGCGGGCCTGCCGGTCGACTGGAGCTGGGACCCGGTGTTTGACGCCCGGCCGATCGCGCTGCGCAACACGCTGGTCGGCGTACGGTTCATCCAGCGGCGCACCGACCTCCTCGATACGAGCCGTACGCTCGAAGAGGCCGCGCTCGACCGCTATTTATTCCTGCGCGAGGCGTACCTGCAGCACCGCCACAGCCAGATCTACGACGGTCACATGCCGCGCGAGCGGCCCCCGACCGAATGAGGAGAGCCACGATGACACGCAT
>JBOIFE010000217.1:0-6046 GCA_050741015.1 Burkholderiales bacterium
GGTCCGCCTTGGCGCGCCTGGGCCGGAATCCAAAGATGATCGAGCCGCTGGTGCCGGTGGATTTGGTAGTGGACCATTCCGTGCAGGTGGATTACTACGGCACGCCGGACGCCATCAGCCGGAACCTGGAGTTTGAGTTCAAGCGCAACCGGCAGCGCTATGAGTTCCTCAAATGGGGCATGCAAGCCTTCAACACTTTCAAGGTGGTGCCGCCGGGCATCGGCATCGTGCACCAGGTCAACCTGGAGTTCCTCGCCCGCGGCGTGCACCTGACGGACGGCGTGTACTACCCGGACACCCTGGTCGGCACCGACAGCCACACGACGATGATCAACGGCATCGGCGTGGTCGGCTGGGGCGTGGGCGGCATCGAGGCCGAGGCCGGCATGCTCGGCCAGCCGGTGTACATCCTCACGCCGGACGTGGTCGGCGTGAACCTGAATGGCAAGCTCCACCCGGCCTGCACCGCGACGGACCTCGTGCTCACCGTGACCGAGATGCTGCGCGGGGCCAAGGTGGTCGGCAAATTCGTCGAGTTCCATGGCGAAGGCTGCGCGTCGCTCTCGGTCACCGACCGTGCGACCATCGCCAACATGGCGCCGGAGTACGGCGCCACGATGGGTTTCTTCCCGGTGGACGAAAAGACCATCGCCTACTTCCGCGGCACCGGCCGCACCGACTCCGAGATCGCCGCCTTCGAGGCCTACTACAAGGCGCAGGGCATGTTCGGCATGCCGAAGCCGGGAACGATCGACTACAGCCAGACCCTGGAGCTCGACCTGTCGACGGTCATGCCGTCGCTCGCCGGCCCGAAGCGCCCGCAGGACCGCATCAATCTGGACGACGTGAAGCAGACCTTCACCCGGCTCTTCACCGCGCCGCCCAAGGAAAACGGCTTCGGCAAGCGCCCCGAGGACCTGCAGAAGCCCTACCGCACCTACGACGGCATCGACCTGCGCAACGGCGACGTGCTGATCGCGGCGATCACGTCCTGCACCAACACGTCCAATCCCGGCGTGCTGCTCGCGGCGGGGCTGCTGGCGAAGAAGGCGGTCGAGCTCGGCCTGCGCGTCAAGCCGCACGTCAAGACTTCGCTCGCGCCGGGCTCGCGCGTGGTCACCGAGTACCTGACCAAGGCGGGGCTGCTGCCCTACCTGGAGAAGCTCGGCTTCTACCTCGCCGGCTACGGCTGCACGACTTGCATCGGCAACTCCGGCCCGCTCGCGCAGCCGATCGAGGAGGCCGTGGTCAAGAACGAAATGGTGTGCTCCGCGGTGCTCTCGGGCAACCGCAACTTCGAGGCGCGCATCCATCCGAACATCCGCGCCAACTTCCTCGCCTCGCCGCCCCTGGTCGTCGCCTACGCCATCGCCGGCACGGTGCTCAAGGATTTCAGGAAAGAACCGATCGGCAAGTCGAAGGACGGACGTGACGTCTACATCGGCCACATCTGGCCGAGCTCGGATGAGATCCAGGCGCTGATGAAGCTGGCGATGGACGCACCCACTTTCCGACGCCTCTACAGCAACCTCGCCGAGGCGAGCCCGCTGTTCAAGAAGATCTCCGCGCCGACGGGGCAGGTCTACAGCTGGCCCGAGTCCACCTACATCGCCGAGCCGCCCTTTTTCAAGGACTTCTCGATGCAGCCCGGAACGACCGGCGACGTGAAGGGCGCGAAGGTCCTGGGCATCTTCGGCGATTCAGTCACCACCGACCACATCTCGCCCGCGGGCTCGATCAAGCCGACCTCGCCGGCGGGCCTCTATCTGCAGGAGAACGACGTCGCGGTCGCCGACTTCAACAGCTATGGCGCCCGCCGCGGCAACCACGAAGTCATGATGCGCGGCACCTTCGCCAACGTGCGCATCAGGAACCAGATGCTCGGCGGCAAGGAAGGCGGCCTGACCCGCTTCCAGGGCCAGGAAATGCCGATCTACGACGCCGCCATGCGCTACATCGCCGAAGGCACGCCAACGGTGGTGTTCGGCGGCGAGGAGTACGGCACCGGCTCTTCGCGCGACTGGGCGGCCAAGGGCACCCAGCTTCTCGGCGTGCGGGCCGTGATCACGCGCAGCTTGGAGCGCATCCACCGCTCCAACCTCGTCGGCATGGGCGTGCTGCCGCTGCAGTTCCTCGGCAGCGACTCGGCGCTTTCGCTCGGCCTGAAGGGCGACGAGACCATCGACGTGCTCGGGCTCGACGACCTCCGGCCGCAGCAGGAGCTGACCCTCGTCATCACGCGCGCCGACGGCACCAGGCAGGAGCTGAAAGTGAAGTCGCGCATCGATACCGCGATCGAGGTCGACTACTACCTGCACGGAGGGATCCTTCCCTACGTGCTGCGCGAGCTGATGTCGAGGGCGGGGCCGGCGGCGGCGAAGGCCGCGTAGGGTGGGCCGCTGGCCCACCGTACGGCTAAAACTGGAGCGTCGCCTGTAGGCCGACCATCACGTTGCGGCCCGGCGCGGGCTCGTAGTATCGGCCGTTGCCATCATTGACGATGACCGAGCCGATGTACTGGCGATCGAGCACGTTGTTGACCCGGAGGAACTCGGTCAGGCGCAGGCTCGTACCCTTCTGCTCGATGGACGCGACCGCGTTGAACACCGCATAGGACGGGGCGAACTCGCTGTTGGCGTCGTTCACCGGCACCTTGGCGCGGTAGAGGCCCTCGAGCGAGAGCCGCGGGCCCGTCGGCGTGACGTGCCAGGCGCCCTCGACATAAAGTTGCGAGCCGGGCACCGCCGGCAGCGCGTTGCCCGCGCCGATGGTCCCGAAATCGTTCGCGTACCTGGCGTCGATCCAGGTGTAGGCGCCGCGCGCCTCGAAGGGACCCTCGACGAGCGACTCGGCGCCGAGCTCAAGGCCCGTGCGCGTCGTATGCCCGGCGTTGCGGTAGGTCGTGCGCCCGCCCACGTTTTGATCCGTAACGATCTCGTCGCGCGTCTCGACGTGGTACACCGCGGCGTTGACCCGCGCGAGTCCCGGCCGGACCGCCTTCACGCCGACCTCGACGTGGTCGCTGTGCGCGGGTTGCAGGTCGAAATTCAACCCCGTGCCGCTGTTGCGATAGGCCAGCTCGACGAAGGTCGGCGTCTCGAAACCCTGGCCGTAATTGGCGTAGAGGCTCGTCAGCTTGTCGAGCCGGTACAGCAGGCCCACGACCGGCGTGGTGGCGTGATACTCCTGCGAGCCGCTGTCGTCGCCATTGCCCGCGACGATGAAATGATCGGTGGAGTCGAAGCTCACGCGGCTCGTGCGAACGCCCGCGGTCGCCGACCAGCGCTCGGCGAATCGCCACTCGCCTTGCGCAAAGAGGTCGGTGTTCTGCGCGACGTTGTCCTCGTCCCGCTTGAGCGCGCCCGCGACGCCAAAGTTGTTGATGTAGCCCTGCCGGTGCTCGTTCATGCGCCCGTACTCGAGACCCGCGGCGATGCGCAGCAGCCGCCCGCCCAGCGACGCGTCGCTGAATACGCGCAAGGCTGCGCCGCCGAACGTGCGGTCAAGGTCCACGACGCCGCCCGAGCTGGTGACCGGAGCCTGTGCGGCCAACGGAATCGCCAAGTACTGAGTCACGTCGCGCGATCCGGTCCAGGCGCTCGCCTGCAGCTTCGTCGACGAGGTCAGCGCATGGTCGAGCGTCGCGCCGACCTGGTCGTGGAAGATCGACTTGCGCGTGTTGAACTGCGTCGCATTCGTTCCCGCTTGCTCGGGATTCTGCGCCACCTGCGTCCTGTTCAGGCCGAGTGGGTCCTGCGTATCGGCCTGGCGCAGCGACATGCCGACCAGCGTCAGCCCGGTATCCTGCCCGAGGCCGATCTTCAGCTTGGTGTTGAGCAGGTCGCGCTGCGCCGCGCTGTGGTCGCGGTAGCCGTCGGTCTCGAAGTTCGAACCGTCGACGAGGTAGCCGACGTTGCCGTTCTGCCAGCCGAACTTGACCGCCTCGCGCTGCGTGCCGTATGTCCCGACGTACAGGCCGGCGTCCAGCGTGGGCA
Organism: Burkholderiales bacterium; assembly: GCA_050741015.1. Taxonomy (GTDB): domain Bacteria; phylum Pseudomonadota; class Gammaproteobacteria; order Burkholderiales; family SG8-39; genus JAABQT01. The sequence continues at coordinate 3,996 of JBOIFE010000217.1, forward strand.
CGGGCGTCGGATCCTCGGTGGTCACGTTGATCACGCCGCCCGCGGCGTTGCCATACAGCGCCGAGAACGGGCCGCGCAGCACCTCGATGCGGCTCGCCGAGCCGAGGTCGAAGCCCGAGGACTGGCCCTGGCCATCGGGCATGCTGGCCGGTATGCCGTCGGCGATCAGGCTGATGCCGCGCACGCCGAACGTCGCGCGCGCACCGAAGCCGCGCGAGGAGATTTGCAGGTCCTGCGCGTAGTTCTGGCGATCGAGGATGACCAGCCCGGGCACGCGCCCGAGGCTTTCCGACAGGTTGACCTGGGCGCGGCCCTCGCGCAGGTCCTCGCCGTAGATGCGGTCGATCGATGCTGGCACCTCCAGGCTGGGCTGCTCCACCCGCGTCGCCGTCACCACCACCGGGTCCGATTGTTGCTGTGCGAAAGCGAGCACGGGAACCACGGCGAACCATCCTAGAAGTCGGCGCATGCGTTTATTATGACCATAGTCATGCCGCCGCGCGGAAATCGTCTTGCCTGCACCCTGAAGACCGTCGACGGCTGCCAGGGCTCCTTCGACGTCACGCCGGGCGAGCAGCCCAATTCCGTCGCCGCCGTCAGCCCGATCACCTGGAACAAAGCCCCGGAGAAGCCGGTGCTGGAGGGCGCGTTCACCATCATCGGCGACCTCGGCATGACCGGCCAGGTGATCCTCGTCAACCAGTACCAGTGGCGGGCGCTGGCCGACGCGAAGCTGGAGAAGTTCTTTTATGGCGCGATCCTCTGGGGCAAGAGCCCCTTCAAGGTGATCGAGGACGCGCAACTGATACTCAAGCGCGGGAAGTAGCTAGCGCTTTGCGGCGAGCTGGCGCGTCAGCTCGCCGGCCGGTATTTCGCGACACCCGCGCGCGTTCTGTCCCGACCACAGCGGCGAGAAGTCGCCGCTGCCCGCGGCTTCCGCCTTCGCGCGCAGCGGGGCGACGGCTGCCACGGCCAGCGGAAACGCCGGGGCCACCGCGCTGAGTGGACCCTGCTCGCGGATGATGCGATTCACGATGCCGCGCGCCGGTCGGCCGGTGAAGACATTGGTGATCGCCGTGTGGCGCGCGCCCTCGCTCTTCAGCGCGGCGCGGTGCACGGCGCTGGTGGTGGCCTCGGGGCACAGCAGGTATGCCGTGCCCACCTGCACGCCGGCCGCGCCCAGCGCCATCGCCGCAGCGACCCCGGCCGCGTCTGCGATGCCTCCGGCGGCGATCACCGGCACCTTGACCGCGGCCGTGACCTGCGGAACCAGCGCGAAGGTGCCGACCTGCGTCGTGAGGTCTTCTGTCAGGAAAATCCCGCGATGGCCGCCCGCCTCATCCCCTTGCGCGATGATCGCATCGACGCCGCGCGCCTCCAGCCAGCGTGCCTCCTCCACGGTGGTTGCCGACGCGAGAATCTTCGCGCCCCAGGACTTCACCTGGCGCAGCACGTCGGGCGCAGGCAGCCCGAAATGAAAGCTCACCACCGCGGGTTTGAACGGCGCCACGACGTCCGCGGCCTCCTGGCTGAATGGAGTCCGCCCTGGGCCTGAGGGGATGGCCGACGCGTCGATGCCATATTCGGCATAGTACGGCGCGAGCGCCGCGCGCCAGCGGGCCTCGCGCTCGCCGTCCGGCCTCGGCGGCGAGTGGCAGAAGAAATTGACGTTGAACGGCCCGCGCGCGCTCTGCTTCAGCTTCCCAAGTTCGTCGCGCAGTGCGTTCACGCTCAGCATGGCGCAGGGCAGCGAGCCCAGTCCGCCCGCGTTCGAGACCGCGATCGCCAGCTCGCTGAGCTGAACGCCCGCCATCGGCGCCTGGATGATCGGCAGCGCCGTGCCGAGCAAGCGCTCGAGCGACACTTCAGGCCTTCGCCAGGGCGCCCACCGGGCAGGAGACGCCGGTTCCGCCCAGCCCGCAGTAGCCGTTCGGGTTCTTGCCGAGGTACTGCTGGTGGTAGTCCTCGGCGTAATAGAACTCCGCAGCGGGTTTGATTTCAGTGGTGACTGACGGGAAGCCCTTTTTCTTCAGTTCTTGTTCGAACATCTC
>JBOIFE010000218.1:0-6137 GCA_050741015.1 Burkholderiales bacterium
CAGGCGCGGCAATTGCCGTCCGGCCGCAGGCCCGGTGCGTAGCAAAGGCGCGGGATCTCCACGCCGTTGCGTCCCGCCGTCTCGATGATGGTCTCGTCAGGACGCCCGATCACCGTCCTGCCGTTGAGCTTGAACTCGATCGGCAGGGTCGCCAGCTGCTGGGTGCTCACGCGGTCCATCAGGCCACCTCGTGCGGGAAGTATTTTAGGACGCTCTGCACGGGATTGGGCGCGGCTTGCCCCAGGCCGCAGATGGAGGCGTCCATCATTGCCTGTGAGAGCTCGGTCAGCAGGGGTTGGTTCCAGCGCTTTTCGTCCATCAAGTCGAGCGCCTTGGCAGTACCCACCCGGCACGGCGTGCACTGGCCGCAGGACTCGTCCTTGAAGAACTTCATCAGGTTCCTCGCCGTCGACGAAGCGCGGTCGTGCTGCGAGAGGATCACGATCGCGGCCGACCCGATGAAGCAGCCATGCGGCTGCAGCGTGTCGAAATCGAGCGGGATGTCGCCCTTGGCCGCGGGCAGGATCCCGCCCGAGGCGCCACCGGGCAGGTAGCCGTAGAACGCGTGCCCCGGCGCCATGCCGCCGCAGTACTCGTCGATCAACTCCTGCACAGTAATCCCGGCCGGCGCGAGGTGCACGCCGGGATTCGCCACGCGCCCCGAAACCGAGAACGAGCGCAATCCCTTGCGCCCGTGCCGGCCGTGCGAGGCGAACCACGCCGCGCCCTGCTCCACGATCTGCCGCACCCAGACCACGGTCTCCAGGTTGTGCTCCAGCGTCGGGTATCCGAAAAGGCCCACCTGCGCGACGTAAGGCGGGCGCAGCCGCGGCATGCCGCGCTTGCCTTCGATCGACTCGATCATCGCCGACTCCTCGCCGCAGATGTAGGCGCCTGCGCCGCGACGAAGATGAATGGGCGGCAGCGCGCAAGGCGGATTCTCCTGCAGCCGGGCGAGCTCGCGTTCGAGCACCGCGCGGCAGCCGGCGTACTCATCGCGCAGGTAGACATAAATCTCGCCCACGCCCGCGCACCACGCGGCGACGAGCATGCCTTCCAGGAACCGGTGCGGATCGCGCTCCAGGTACCAGCGGTCCTTGAATGTGCCGGGCTCGCCTTCGTCGATGTTCATCGCCATGAGGCGCGGCTCGGGCTCGGCCGCGACGATGCGCCACTTGCGGCCCGCCGGAAAACCCGCGCCGCCGAGGCCACGCAGCCCCGAGTCTTCCATGATCTTCGTGATCTCCTCGCGCTCGCGCTTGCCCGCGAGGCAGTCGGCGATCAGCTGGTAGCCGCCGAATTTCCGGTACTTCGCGTAGTCGACGTACGGCGGCTCGGCGCAGCCGAGCGCCTTCGCCCGCACTGCCTGCTTCACGTTCTCGACGGTCGCGTGGGCGACCGGGTTCTGGTGCACCACCGCGCAGGGCGCGACTTCGCAGCGCCCCACGCAAGGCGCGGCGATCACGCGCACCCCGCTCCCGAGGACGGCGGGCAGCTGCTCGAGCAGCTCGCGCGCGCCCGCCATCTCGCAGGCGATCGAGTCGCACACCCGCACCGTCAGCGCCGGCGGCGCCGACTCGCCCTCCTTCACCACGTCGAAATGGTGGTAGAAAGTCGCGACCTCGAACGCCTCGGCCATCGAGAGCTTCATCTCGTCGGCGAGCGCCGCGAGGTGCGCCGCGGAGAGGTGGCCATGGCGGTCCTGGATGCGGTGCAGGTATTCGATCAGCAGGTCGCGCCGGCGCGGCGCGTCCCCGAGCAGGTCACGGACTTCCTGCAGCGCCCGGGGATCGACTCGCCGCCCCTTTAGTGTGCCGCGCGGCTTGTTCACGCGGACATTATCGACCACGCCTCGGCCGCGAATTCTTGACTGCGGTCAAGCGCTTGGACAGGCGTGCGCGCGTGTACACTGCCCGGCGCATGAGCGAGCCCGCCGCGACCATCGACGCGCAGAAGCTGCTCTCGGTCGTGCAGGCCGTGGCGCGCGAGTCGCGGCCGCACCTCGATCCGCACGTTGCGCTCGACAGCCACCTCGAGAAAGAGCTTGGCCTGGACAGCCTGGCGCGCGTCGAGCTGGTGCTGCGCCTGGAGCGCGAGTTCTCGGCCAGCCTGCCCGAGCAGGCGCTCGGCGCGTCGGAGACGCCGCGCGACCTGCTGCGGTTCCTGCTCTCGAGCGCGGGGCTGCCGCCGCGCGCCGCCGATACGAGCGTGGCGAGCCTCGCGCAGGGCACTGACGTGCCGCCGCCGCGCCACGCGCAGACGCTCACCGAGGCGCTCGAATACCACGTCGAGCGCCAGCCCGACCGGCTGACGGTGCACCTCTACGAGGAAGGAAAACAAACCCCGATCACCTACCGCCAGCTCTACGACGGCGCGCTCGGCTACGCCGCCCGGCTCGCCGAAGCGGGGCTGCAGCCCGGCCAGAGGGTGGCGATCATGCTGCCGACCTGCAAGGAGTACCTGTTCTCGTTCTACGGCGTGCTGCTCGCGGGCGGCGTGCCGGTGCCGCTCTACCCGCCGGCGCGCCTCTCCACCATCGAAGACCACATGACGCGCCACGTCGGCATCCTGAAGAGCGCCGGCGCAACGATCATGATCACCATCCCCGAGGCCAAGGCGCTGGCCTACCTCCTGCGCGCGCAGGTGGAGAGCTTGCGAGTGGTACTGATGCCCGCCGACCTGGCGGGCAACGGCGCGGGGTTCAACCCGGTGCGCGGCAACGCGGGCGACATCGGTTTCCTGCAGTACACCTCCGGCAGCACCGGCCATCCCAAGGGCGTGGTGCTGTCGAACGAAAACCTGCTGGTCAACGTGCAGGCGATGGGCAACGCGGTGAGCGCGGGCCCGGACGACGTGTTCGTGAGCTGGCTGCCGCTCTATCACGACATGGGGTTGATCGGCGGCTGCTTTGCCACGATGTTCCTCGGCTTCCCCGTGGTGCTGATGTCGCCGCTCGCGTTCCTGTCGCACCCCGCGAGCTGGATGCGCGCCATCCACCGCCATCGCGGCACCCTCTCGGGTGGCCCCAACTTCTCCTACGAGCTGTGCCTGCGGCGCATCGCCGACGAGGAGATGGAAGGCATCGACCTCTCCTCCTGGCGCTTCGCCTTCAACGGCGCCGAGCCGGTGAGCCCGGAGACGATCAACGCCTTCGTGGAAAAGTTCGGCCGCTGGGGATTCCACAAGCACGCCATCTCGCCGGTCTACGGCCTTGCGGAATGCACGGTTGGGGTCGCCTTCACAACGCCGGGCCAACCCTGGCGCATGGACGCGCTCGATCGTGATGCCTTTGCCCGCACGGGCGAAGCCGTGCTGGCGAAAGACGACGACCCGGCTCCGCTCAAGGTGGTCGGCTGCGGCCACGTCGTCGAAGGGCACAGCCTGCGCGTCGTGGATGCGGCGGGCCTCGAGCTGCCCGACCAGCAGGAAGGCCTGCTGCAATTCCGCGGGCCCTCGGCCACCTCGGGCTACTACCGCAATCCGGCCGCGACCAAACAATTGTTCGATGGCGAGTGGGTGAACACGGGCGATCGCGCCTACCTGAAGGACGGCATGGTCTACATCACCGGCCGCGAGAAGGACATCATCATCCGCGGCGGCAGAAACTTGAGCCCCTACGAGCTGGAGCAGGCAGTGGGCGACCTCGCCGGCGTGCGCCGCGGCTGCGTCGCCGTCTTCGGCAGCCGCGACGCGGCGAGCGGCACCGAGCGCGTGGTCGTGCTCGCGGAGATGCGCGAGAAGGATCCGGCGCGCGAGGACGACCTGAAGCGGATGATCAACGAGCTGGCGGTGAACCTGCTCGGCGCCCCGGCCGACGACATCGTGCTCGCCCCGCCCGCGACCGTGCCGAAGACTTCGAGCGGCAAGATCCGGCGCGTGGCCGCGCGCGAGTTCTATGAACGCGGCCCGTCGTCAGTGAGACCACACGCGGTGTGGCTGCAGTTCCTGCGCCTTGTCCTTGCCGGTGCGGCGCCGCAGCTGCGCCGCGGCTGGCGCACGGTGCAGGGCCTCGGCTTCGCGCTGCGCGCCTATCTCGCTTTCGCCGCCATATTTCCGCCGGTCATGCTGATGGCGCTGCTCGGCAATCCGGCACGCACCTGGCGCGTGGGCAGCGCGCTGTGCCGGTTCTTCTTCCGCGCCGCCGGCATTCCGATGGTTGTTTCCGGCGCCGAGCGCCTGCCGGCCGGCCCGCTCGTGATCGCCTCCAACCACACCAGCTACCTCGACGCCGTGGCGCTGGTCGCCGCGCTCGGCCCGCGCCCGTTCGCGTTCGCCGCGAAGCGCGAGTTCGAGTCCAACCCGTTGATGCGCCTGCTGCTCTCGGGGTTCGGCACGATCTTCGTCGAGCGCTTCGACGTGCAAAAGAGCGCCGAGCACGCCGACGCGCTGGTCGACGCCGCGCGCGCGGGACGCTCGCTGATCGTGTTCCCGGAAGGCACGCTCACGCGCAACACCGGGCTGATGCCGTTCCGCGCGGGCGCATTCCAGGTCGCGGCGCAGTCCGGCGCGCCGGTCGTGCCCGTGGCCCTGCGCGGTATTCGCTCGGTGCTGCGCGACGGCACCTGGTATGCGCGCCGCGCCGCCATCGCGGTGACGCTCGGTGACCCGGTGCGGGCCGAGGGCGGGGACTGGCCCACGACGCTCGATCTGCGCGACCGTGTGCGCGCGGAGATCCTGCGCCACTGCGGCGAGCCGGACCTCGCGCCCGCCGCGCGGCGCGACGCACCCGGCACCTAGCGCCTGAGCGCGTCCTCGAAGAAGCGCGCGAGCGCGCGCACCGGCTGGGTGTCACCGAACAGGCCCTCGCGCGCCTGGACCAGCTGCTCGCGGGTTTCGCCCCAGTACGCCGCGTCCTGCGCGAGCCGCACGGCGAGATCGACGTACGCCGGGACAGTGTCGGCGACGAGCGCGTCGAGGCCCGCGCGGCGCAGCACGCCGCTCGAGAGCCGCCCGCGCAGGTAGCGCCCCTCCCAGGCCACCACCGGCAGGCCGGCCTCGATCGCCAGCATCGTCGTGTTGAATCCGGAGAACCCCATCGTGTCGAGGAACACGTCGGCCTGCGCCATCAGCCCGGAGAAGGCCGCGCGATTCTGCCAGGGCACGAACGCGGCGTGCGCACCGAGATCCAGGCCGGCCGCGTCGAACGCGCGCGCCATGCGCGCTCGCACGCGTTCCATCAGCGCGCGCGGCTCGGGCACGAAGAACACGAGTTGGCATTCGCCCAGGCGCCGCGCGATCTCGGCGAGGACCGCATCGTGTCGCGGCGTGTACTTGAAGGGCGTTCCCGCGCAGATGAGGATCGGCACGCCTTCGCGGATGCCGAGCGAGGCGGGGCTCAGCTCCACGGGCGCCGCCTTGGGAGGCGCGTAGCAACAGCCCAGCCCGGGCAGCCGGACCAGCCGCTCGGTGTAGTGCGCGTCGGCGTCGGGCGGCTCGAGTGCCTCGGCCGAGAGAAAGTAGTCCATCGTCGGCAGGCCGCTCGTGATCGGATGGCCCCACGCGACCGCCTGGACCGGCGCGAGCCGCAGGCTTGCGAGCTTCATCGTGAGCGGATCCATGCCGATCTCGGGATAGATCAGCAGGTCGAGCTGGTGGCCGTGGATGAGCTGCATCCAGTCGACGATGTCGGACTTGCCGTAGGCATAGTGCGAGACCATCGTCTTGGCGAGCGCGGTCTCCACGTCGTGCGCGGTGCCCAGGTGATACAGCCGGATGTCGTAGCGCGAGCGGTCCAGGTTCTGCACCCAGCCCTTGACGATCGCGTTCCATACCGAGTGGTCACGCACATGCGCCGAGACGATGCCGATGCGCGTCTCGGCCCGCGTGATCCGCGCCGGCATCGCCAGCCCGGTCGCCTTCTGCCATTGGCCCATCAAGCCGGTGCACAGGCCTGCGTAGCGCGCGAGCCGCTCGCGGTGATCGGCCTCCTGATAGGCGAGATAGAACGGCTGCTGCGTGCCCACGGCGCGCGCCGCCTTTTCCGGCCCGCGCTCCTCGCACCAGCGCTCGAGCGCCACGAGCTCGGCGTCGAAGGCTTCGAGCCCGTTCGCGAGCACAGCGTCGTTCTCGGCCACCATCGGCAGCTGCGACAGGGCGAGCGCCCATCGCGCCTCCGCGAAATCCGGGTCGAGCTCGAG
>JBOIFE010000219.1:0-5388 GCA_050741015.1 Burkholderiales bacterium
CCGTCGGCCTCGAGCGGCTCGATCAGCGCGAGGATGCCGCCGACATCCGCGATGCCCGCGGCGCGCAGCTTTTGCGTCGGCTCGGCCGTGATCATCGTGCCCACGCCCGTGTGGGTGAAGAGCTCGAGCAGCGTTGCGCCTGACGTGCGGCGCGAGATCAGGTGCGCGCGCCCCACCCCGGCCGAAAGCGCAACGAGCGCCTGGCGCAGCGCGCGCGTCGCGTTCTGGCCGAGGTCGGCCTTCTTCAGCAGCGCCTCGGCCTCCCGCGACGCGAGCTCGCCGATCACCGCCCCCTTGCGGTCGGTCGGCAGCCGGTCCACGAATAAAAGCAACTTGTCGGCGCGCAGCGCGCTGGCCACGCTCTGCGCCGCATCCTCCCACGAGAGGTTGAACACCTCGCCGGTGGGCGAGTAGCCGATGTTGGGCACCAGGACGACTTCGCCCGCCTCGAGGCGCCGCGCGATCGCCGGCGCGTCCACCTTGCGCACGAGGCCGGTGTACTGGTGATCGACGCCGTCGACCACGCCGATCGGCCGCGCCGCGATGAAGTTGCCGGAGGCGACGCGAATGTCGGCGCCCGCCATCGGCGAGTTCGGCAGTCCCTGCGACAGCAGCGCCTCGAGCTCGACCCGCAGCGCGCCGGCGGCGTGCTTTACCGCGACCAGCGCGGCCGCGTCGGTGACGCGCACGCCGCGCACGTAGCGCGAACGCAGGCCCTTCGCCTTCAGCTCCGCTTCGATCTGCGGGCGCGCGCCATGCACGAGCACCAGGCGGATGTCGAGGGCGGCGAGCAGGTTCACGTCCTGGATGAATTGCGCGAAGCGCGCGGGCTCGACGACGAGCTCGCCGCCGAAGCCGATCACGAAGGTGCGTCCCCCGAACGCGTGCAGGTACGGCGCCGTCTGGCGGAACCAGCGCACGAACGCTTCAGGCGGCGGGGGCGGGGTCATGTCTCGCGCGGCGATTCTAAGGCATCGCTCAGAAGTCGCCCGCGAGCGCGTTGAGCGCGGCGAGCGCGGCGAGCGCCGCGGTCTCGGTACGCAGCACGCGCGGGCCCAGCCGCACCGGCGTGAACCCGGCCTCGACCAGGGCGGCTTCCTCGGCTGCCTCGAATCCCGCCTCCGGACCGGCGGCGAGCGCGACGGATCCGTTCAGCCGCCCCGCGGCCTCACGTAGCGCCAGGCGCGACTGTGGCGACAGGAGCAGCCGCGCACCCTCGGCGCCGGCCTGCCGGCAAAACTCGGCGAGCGATAGTACCGGCCGCACTTCGGGCACGCGGTTGCGGCCGCATTGCTCGCAGGCGGCGATAGCTACCCGGCGCCAGTGCGCGCGCTTGAGCTCGGCGCGCTCGCCGGACAGGCGCCCGGTCGAACGCGTGGCCACGACCGGCTGCAACGCGGCGACGCCGAGCTCGGTCGCCTTCTGTACCGTGAAGTCCATCTTCTCGCCCGAGGACACGCCCTGCACCAACGTCACCGCGAGTGGCGACTCGCGCTCGATCGCGCGGTGCTCGAGAAGGTCTACGGACACCCGCAGTCGATCGACCGCCGCCAGTCGCCCCGAATACTCGCCGCCCCGGCCATTGAACAGCACCGCCTCGTCGCCTGGGCGCAGCCGCAGTACGTGCACGGCGTGGTGCGCGGCGTCCTCGGGCAGCAGCACCGTGCTGCCAGCGCGAAGTGCCGCGTCGACATGAAACCGTGCGGTGCGGGCCGGCTTGTCGGGCATGGCAGCGCTAGAGTACCGGCAGGCAGGCGCGCGCGCCGTCGGCCGCCGCGATGCGCACCTCCACGCCGTAGACCGCGCGCAGATTATCGGGCGTCACCACATCTTCGGGCGACCCCTGGCGCAGCGCGCCGCCGTGCGCGAGCAGCAGCACGCGGCTGGCTGCGAGGAACGCCTGCCCGGGGTCGTGGGTGGAGAAGACCACCGCATAGCCTTCGGCCGCGAGGCGCCGGATCTGGCGCAGCACGCGCACCTGGTTGCCGAAATCGAGGCTCGCCGTGGGCTCGTCGAGCACGAGCGCGCGCGCGCCCTGCGCCAGCGCGCGCGCGATCATCGCCAGCTGGCGCTCGCCGCCGGAGAGCTCGGTCAGCACGCGCCGCGACAGCGCGCCGATGCCGAGCGCCTCGATCGCGCGATCGGCGGCGGCCCGGTCCGCCGGTCCCGGCGCTGAAAACAGGCCCACGTGGGCGGTGCGGCCCATGAGGACCATTTCGTGCACGGAGAAGGCGAAGGGCGCGCCGCCGCCCTGGGGCACATAGCCCATTCGGCGCGCGATCTCGGCGCGCGGCAGCGCTTCGAGCGGGTTGCCCTCCAGGCGCACTTCACCTTCCTGCGCCGGCAGCAGTCCGAGCAGGGTGCGGAACAGCGTCGTCTTGCCACCGCCGTTTGGCCCGAGCACGCACAGCACGTCGCCCGCCGCAAGCGCGAGGTCGAGCTCGCGGCCCACGGCGCGGCCCGGGTAGCCGTAGCCGAGACGGCGCGCTTCCAGTGTCACTGCCAAGCGCGCCTCGCACTGGCGAAGAGCCAGAGAAAGAAGGGCGTGCCGATCAGCGCAGTGAGCACCCCGGGCGGCACCTCGATGGGCGCGATCGTCCGGGACAGCGTGTCGACGGCGAGCAGGAACGCGGCGCCCAGCGCCATCGCGATCGGCAGCAGGCGCGAGAACTCGGGTCCGACCAGCATGCGCGCGGCGTGCGGGATCAGCAGCCCGACCCAGCCGATGATGCCGGAGATCGCTACCGCGGCGGCCGTCATCAGCGTCGCCGCACAGATCACGGCGAAGCGGAGCCGACCGAGCGAGACGCCGAGCGAGCGCGCCTCGTCGTCGGCGAGTGAAAGCAGGTTGATGCGCCACCGAAGCATGAACAGCGGCACCAGGCCCGCAAGCGCGAACGGCGCGGCGAGTTCGAGGTCGCCCGGCGAGATCGCGGCGAGGCTGCCGAGCAGCCAGTACGTGATCGCCGGCAGCTGGTTGTAGGGGTCGGCGAGGTACTTCAGCAGCGCGATGATGGCGCCGAGCAGCGTGCCGAGGACGATCCCAGCGAGGATCAGCGAAAGTATCGGGTCGTGCCGGCGCACGCGGCTACCGACGAAGTACACGAGCCCCACCGCGAGCAGTCCGCCGGCGAACGCGGCGAACTGGATGACGAGCGCGCTCTGCGAATAGAAGATGCCGAGCACCGCGCCGAGCGCAGCGCCCGCCGAGACGCCCAGGATATCGGGCGACACGAGTGGATTGCGAAACATGCCCTGGTACGCGGTGCCCGATCCTGCGAGCGCGGCGCCGACCAGCAGTGCGGCGAGGATGCGTGGCCCGCGCACCTGCAGGACGACGGTCTCCGCGGTCGGCGGGATTGCGTAGCTCGCGCCAAAGAGCTTGTTCGCGGCGAGCGCGAACAGGTCGCCGGGCGGCAGAGGATAGCGCCCCACGCCGAATGCGAGCACGGTCAGCAGCGCGAGCGTAGCGAGCGCGAGCGCATAGGCGGGCAGCGCGCTGCGCTTCACCGGGGCGCCGCCCGTCACATGGTCGCGCCGACGACCCACGGCGCGAACTCGTCCTCCCCGTACCCGAACGCCTCGGACTTCGTGCGGTGGCCCGACGCGGTCTCGAGGATCAGGCGGAAGAAGCGCTCGCCGGCCTGCGCGATGGTCTCGGTGCCGTCGATCACGGTGCCGCAGTTGATGTCCATGTCGTCTTCCTGCCGGGCAAAGAGCGCCGAGTTGGTCGCGAGCTTGAGCGACGGGGCCGGCTTGCAGCCGTAAGCCGAGCCGCGACCGGTGGTAAAGCAGATGAGATTGGCGCCGCCCGCCACCTGGCCAGTCGCCGACACCGGGTCGTAGCCCGGCGTGTCCATGTAGACGAAACCGTGCGCCTTGACGGACTCCGCGTACTCGTAGACGTCGACCAGGTTGGTCGTACCTCCCTTGGCCACCGCGCCCAGCGACTTTTCCAGGATTGTCGTCAGGCCGCCCGCCTTGTTGCCGGGCGAGGGGTTGTTGTTCATCTCGTTGCCGTTGCGGCGCGTGTAGTCCTCCCACCAGCGGATGCGCCGAATGAGCTTTTCGCCGACTTCGCGCGACACCGCGCGACGCGTGAGCAGGTGCTCGGCGCCGTAGATCTCGGGCGTCTCCGACAGGATCGCGGTGCCGCCGTGGCGCACCAGAAGGTCGACCGCCGCTCCCAGCGCGGGATTGGCGCTGATGCCGGAGTAGCCGTCCGAGCCGCCGCACTGCAGTCCGAGGGTCAAGTGGCTCGCCGGCACGGTCGTGCGCGCCACCCGGTTCGCATCGGGCAGCAACTCCTTCACGCGTGCGATGCCGTTCTCGACCGCCTTGCGCGTGCCCCCCTTCTCCTGGATGGTGAAGGCCTGAAGCTTGTCGGAGACCTTGAGCTTGGCGCTGCCCATCCAGGTGCCGATCTGGTTCGCTTCGCAGCCCAGGCCGATGTTGATCGCCGCATAGAAGTTCGGGTGCTTTGCGTAGCCCGTGAGCGTGCGGCGCAGCAGCTCCATGCCCTCGCCTTCGCTCGCCATGCCGCAGCCGGTCTTGTGCGTGAGCGCGACCACCCCGTCGACGTTCGGGTAATCGGCGAGCTTGTCGCGGAAATGGTCCGCCACCATGCGCGCGACGGTGGCCGAGCAGTTCACGCTCGTGAGGATGCCGACGTAGTTGCGCGTCGCGACGCGCCCGTCGTCGCGCACGATGCCCTGGAACGTCGCGGCCGGCGCGATGAAGTCCGTGGCCTTCGCACTTGCGCAGTACGCGTAGTCGCGCTCGAAGTCGCCCATGGCGAGGTTGTGCACGTGGACGTGGTCGCCCGCGCGGATCGGCTGCGTGGCAAAGCCGATGATCTGGTTGTAGCGGCGCACCGGCCGGCCGCGCTCGACGGCGCGCGTGGCGAGCTTGTGGCCGGCGGGGATCAGCGCGGCGGCGCGCACGTCCTCGCGCTGCACGAGCGTGCCGGAGGCGATCTCGACGCGCGCGATGACTACGTCGTCCTCGGCATGAAGGCGAATCGTGAGTTCGGCGGCCTGCAGCACCCGCGCCTCCCCTTCAGTGGTTGTCGCGCGGCACGAAGTCGCCGCTCTTGCCCGCAAGGAAGTCGAGGTCGGCGCCCTCGTGGGCCTGCTGGACGTGGTCGAAGTAGAGCTTCCAGTAGCCGCGCGCGAGCGGCGCCTTCGGCGCCTGCCATTTCGCGCGCCGCCGGGCGAGCTCGCGCGGCGGCACGAGCAGCTCCAGCCGGCGCCGCGCGACGTCGAGCTCGATCATGTCGCCATTTTGCACCAGCGCCAGCGCGCCGCCCGCCGCGGCCTCCGGCGACACGTGCAGGATCACCGTGCCGTAGGCCGTGCCGCTCATCCGGGCGTCGGAGATGCGCACCAT
>JBOIFE010000220.1:0-3579 GCA_050741015.1 Burkholderiales bacterium
CAGCTGCATCGCTCGCCGGGCGTGTTCTTCGAGCACGACCGCGGCAAGACTCACAGCTCGGGAAAGCTGCTGTTCTCCGCACGCGTGATCCCCTATCGCGGCTCCTGGCTCGACTTCGAGTTCGACCCGAAGGACATCGTCTATTTCCGGGTCGACCGCCGCCGCAAGATGCCGGTCACGATCCTGCTGAAGGCGCTCGGCCTCGCGCCGGAGATGATCCTCAAGGAATTCTTCGATTTCGACGGCTTTCACCTCGAACCGGACCACGTGCTGTTCGAAGTGGTGCCCGAACGGCTGCGCGGCGAAGTGGCGCGTTTCGAGATCACCGACAAGTCGGGCAAGACGATCGTCGCCAAGGACAAGCGCATTACGGTGAAGCACATCCGCGACATGGAGGCCGCCGGCATCAAGAAAATCGTCGCGCCGGACGACTTCTTGCTGGGCCGCACGCTGGCGCATAACGTGATCAGCGCTGAGACCGGCGAGATCCTGGCCAGCGCCAACGACGAAATCACCGAGACGGTGCTCGCCAAGCTTCGCGAGGCGAGGGTCGGCAGGGTGCAGACGCTGTTCACGAACGACCTCGACCAGGGGCCGTATGTTTCACAGACGCTGCGCACGGACGAGACCACTGACATGAACGCCGCGCGCATCGCGATCTACCGGATGATGCGCCCGGGCGAGCCACCGACGGAAGATGCGGTAGAAACGCTCTTCAACGGCCTGTTCTTCGCCGAAGAGCGGTACGACCTCTCGGCCGTTGGTCGGATGAAGTTCAACCGCCGCATCGAAGTGTCCAGCGAGACGAGCTGGCAGGTGCGCCTGAAGAGTCTGGCGCTGTCCAAGGAGGCGGAGGAGGACGTGCGCACGTACTTCAAGCGCGCTCCCGAGCTGTCGCTGGGCAAGGTCGCGATCGAGGGCGTGATCGCCGAGGATCAGGCGCAGCAGGTCATCGACAAGATGTACCAGGACCTGAAGGGCAAGGGCGTCGACCGCCAGAAGCTCGAGGCCAAGCTCGAGCAGCGCTTTACACTCAGCCCGCGAGACATCGTCGAGGTGATTCGAATCCTGGTCGAGCTTCGCAACGGGCGCGGCGATATCGACGACATCGACCACCTCGGCAACCGTCGCGTGCGCTCGGTGGGCGAGCTTGCCGAAAACCAGTTCCGCGCCGGCCTGGTGCGGGTCGAGCGCGCGGTCAAGGAACGGCTGTCGCAGGCCGAAAGCGACAATTTGATGCCGCACGACCTGATCAATGCCAAGCCGATCTCGGCGGCAATCAAGGAGTTCTTCGGCTCAAGCCAGCTGTCCCAGTTCATGGACCAGACGAACCCGCTGTCGGAGATCACGCACAAGCGGCGGGTTTCGGCGCTCGGACCGGGCGGCCTGACGCGAGAGCGCGCGGGCTTCGAGGTGCGCGATGTGCACCCGACGCACTACGGGCGCGTGTGCCCGATCGAGACACCGGAAGGCCCCAACATCGGCTTGATCAACTCGCTGGCGCTGTACGCGCGCACCAACCGCTACGGCTTTCTCGAGACGCCCTATCGCAAGGTCACGAACACCAAGGTGACTAACGAAATCGTCTATCTGTCGGCGATCGAAGAGGGCAACTACGTGATTGCGCAGGCCAATGCGGCGATCGACAAGGCAGGCAAGCTGGTCGACCCGCTCGTGTCTTGCCGCAACCGTAACGAGTTCATGCTCTCGACGCCCGATCGCGTGGAATACATGGACGTCGCACCGAGCCAGATCGTGTCGGTGGCGGCGTCGCTGATCCCGTTCCTCGAGCACGACGACGCCAACCGCGCGCTGATGGGCTCGAACATGCAGCGCCAGGCGGTGCCCTGCCTGCGCCCGGAAAAGCCGCTGGTCGGGACCGGCGTCGAGCGCACGGCCGCGATCGACTCGGGCACCTGCGTGGTCGCGCTGCGCGGCGGCGTGGTGGACTACGTTGACTCCAACCGCGTCGTCGTACGCGTCCATGACGAGGAGACGGCGGCGGGCGACGTGGGCGTGGACATCTACAAGATGACCAAGTACACGCGCTCGAACCAGAACACCAACATCAACCAGCGCCCGATCGTGAAGCAGAGCGAGAAGATCGCCAAAGGCGACGTCATCGCCGACGGCGCGTCGACCGATCTGGGCGAGCTCGCGCTCGGCCAGAACATGCTGGTCGGATTCATGCCGTGGAACGGCTACAACTTCGAAGACTCGATCCTGATCTCGGAGCGCGTCGTCTCGGACGACCGCTTCACGTCGATCCATATCGAAGAGCTGACGGTCGTGGCCCGCGACACCAAGCTCGGGCCCGAGGAAATCACGCGCGACATTTCCAACCTCTCCGAGGCACAGCTGTCGCGCCTGGACGAGTCGGGAATCGTCTACATAGGCGCCGAGGTCGAGGCGGGCGACGTCCTGGTCGGCAAGGTGACGCCCAATGGCGAAACGCAACTGACGCCGGAAGAAAAGCTGCTGCGGGCGATCTTCGGCGAAAAGGCCTCCGACGTGAAGGACACCTCGCTGCGCGTGCCCTCCGGCATCTCCGGCACGGTCATCGACGTGCAGGTGTTCACGCGCGAGGGCATCGAGCGCGACAAGCGCAGCCAGCAGATCATCGAGGACGAGCTGCGGCGCTACAAGACCGACCTCGCCGACCAGATGCGGATCGTGGAGGCCGACACGTTCGAGCGTCTCGAGCGGCTGCTGACCGGCAAGACGGCGAACGGTGGCCCGAAGAAGCTCGCCAAGGGAACCAAGCTCACGAAGGCCTACCTGGACTCGGTCGAGCGCTTCGACTGGTTCGACATTCGCCTGGCCAA
Source organism: Burkholderiales bacterium (assembly GCA_050741015.1). Classification (GTDB taxonomy): domain Bacteria; phylum Pseudomonadota; class Gammaproteobacteria; order Burkholderiales; family SG8-39; genus JAABQT01. The sequence continues at coordinate 2,826 of JBOIFE010000220.1, forward strand.
CGAGGAGGCGGCGGCCCAGCTCGAGGGACTGCGCGAATCGCTCGGCCAGAAGCGGCGCGAGTTCGACGCCATGTTCGAAGCCAAGCGCAAGAAGCTGACACAGGGCGACGAGCTGCCGCCGGGCGTGCTGAAGATGGTCAAGGTCTACGTCGCGGTGAAGCGCCGGCTGCAGCCGGGCGACAAGATGGCGGGCCGGCACGGCAACAAAGGCGTCATCTCGAAGATCGTTCCGGTGGAGGACATGCCGCACATGGCGGACGGCACGACGCTCGACATCGTGCTGAACCCGCTGGGCGTTCCTTCGCGCATGAACGTGGGGCAGATCCTCGAAACGCACCTCGGCTGGGCGGCCAAGGGGCTCGGCCAGAAAATCGGCGAGCTCGCACGCGCGCAGGCCCGGCTGGCGGAGATCCGCAAGATGCTGGAGAGCGTCTACAACGCGAGCGGCCGCGACGAGGACATCGGCGCGCTGTCCGACGACGAGGTGCTGCAGCTTGCGCGGAACCTGGGCGACGGCGTGCCGTTCGCGACGCCGGTGTTCGACGGCGCCTCGGAGGCGGAAATCAACGCCATGCTGGAGCTCGCCGGGCTGCCGGCGTCGGGGCAGGTCACGCTGGTCGACGGACGCACGGGCGAGGCGTTCGACCGCCCGGTGACGGTCGGCTACATGCACGTGCTGAAGCTCCACCACCTGGTGGACGACAAGATGCACGCGCGCTCGACCGGACCGTACAGCCTCGTGACGCAGCAGCCG
>JBOIFE010000221.1:0-4722 GCA_050741015.1 Burkholderiales bacterium
GAAGGCGAACAGATCGGGCCCGATCGCCTCGCCCGCGGTATAGGCCACGCGCACGCGGCTCATGCCGAGGACGTTGCGCAAGGGTCCGTAGACCACCAAGTCGCCGATCCGGTAGAGCAGCCGGTCGCCGAGGCCCGCCGGCTTGCCGTCGAGGAGCAACCCGCCCACGCGCCGTGCCACGTCCATGAAACAGCGATACAGCCAGCGTTTCACGACGCTCGCATCCTCCATGCGGATCGAGACCTGCGTGAGCAGCGCCTCCAGCACGCGCGGCGGGGCGAAGTAATAGGTCGGCCCGATCTCGCGCATGTCGGTCATCACCGTCTCCGCCGACTCGGGGCAGCAGACGCAATAGCCGGTGACGAAGGGTTGCGCGTAGGAAAAGATGTTCTGCCCGACCCATGCCGGCGGCAGGTACGCGAGCACGACGTCGCGGTCGTTCAGGCCCTCCAGCTTCGCCGCCGCGCGAGCGCGGTCGATCAGCGCGTGGTGCGTGAGTACGACGCCCTTGGCCGTCCCCGTGGTGCCCGAGGTGAAGAACATCGCGGCCGTGTCCTCGCCGCGGCCCTTTTCGATCTCGGTCCGCAGGAACTCGGGGTCGCGCCGCTCGGCCGCGCGCCCGGCCTCGAGCAGCGCGTCGTAGGCCTCGAGCCCGGGTTGCGCATAGCCGCGCATGCCGCGCGGATCGTCATAGTAGATGTGCTTGAGCGTCGGGCAGCTCGGCAGGATCTCGAGCAGCTTGTCGACCTGCTCCTGGTCTTCCGCGAGCGCGTGCGCGATCTCCGCGTTCTGGATCGGAAAGGCCATCTCGGTGGCGACCGCGTCCTGGTAGAGCGGCACCGGAATCGCACCGAGGCACTGCGCCGCGCACATCGCCGCGTAGATGCGCGGACGGTTGTCGCCCACGAGCGCCATGTGGTCGCCGCGCTTCAGGCCCCGTTCGGCGAGCCCGCAGGCGAGCACGCGCACTTCCTCGGCGAACCGGTGCCAGGTCCAGGTCTGCCAGATGCCGAGGTCCTTCTCGCGGATCGCCGGCCGGTCGCCGCGCACCTGTGCGTGGCGCATCAGCAGCCGGGGAAACGTGTCGAGTCCGGCCAGTTCGTCCGCCATGGTCCCTCCTCCGGGTACCCGAGGATTCTAGTTCGGCGGCGGCACCCCGTCGAGCAGCGGAAACGCGCTGAGCGCGCCGGGCTCGGTGATCGCAGGCGCCGTCGCAAGATGCGCGCTCGAGAGCTCCCCGAACGAAACCGCGCCGAGCAACCCGAGGCAGGCGCGCACCTCTTCTTCGAGAAGCTCGAGGGTGCGAACGAGACCCGCGACACCGTCGGCGGCGAGGCCGAGGCAGGCGAGCCGCCCGATCCCGACGCAGCGCGCGCCGAGCGCGATACCCTTCACGACGTCGGTCCCGCGCATGAACCCGCCATCCACCCAGATCTCGGCGCGTCCCGCGACGGCTGCGACCACCCCGGGCAGCACCGCCGCGCTCCCCAGTCCATGGTCGAGCTGGCGACCGCCATGGTTGGACACATAGACGATATCGACCCCGTGCTCGACGGCGATCGCGGCGTCTTCCGCGGTAGCGATGCCCTTCACGACGAGCGGCAGGTCGAACCGGTCCTTGTACCGCTTCACTTCGTCCCAGGCGAGCGCGGACTGGAAGGGCATGCCCTTTGCCGCCTCCGCGCGCCACGGCTTCACGAAGCGACCCACGAGGTCGCGCTCGCGCCGGCCGTAGACCGCGCTGTCCACCGTGTAGCAGAACGCGCGATAGCCGTGGTCGCGCGCGCGCCGGACGTGATCATCGATCCAGGCTACGTCGCCGCGCACGTAAAGTTGGTAGATGCGCAGGTTGTCGGCCGCCGCCGCGGTCTCCTCGAGCCCAGGCTGGCACACCGACGAGAGCATCTGCGGCACGCCGAACGCGGCCGAGGCGCGAGCAGCGGCGGCCGCGCCGCCCTCGGCAAAAGATTCCAGGCCGCCCACCGGCGCAAGCAGCACGGGCAGGCGGAGCCGGGCGCCGAGGGACTCTCCCGCGGCGTCGATGCGCCGCACGTCCCGCAGGACTCGCGGCCGGAACGCGAGCGTGTCGAGCGCGAGGCGATTGCGCCGCAACGTGGTCTCGGTCTCGGCGCCGCCGACAAGATACCCCCAGGGGCCCGGCGCAAGACGTCGCCGCGCGGCAGCGACGATTTCGTTCAGCGTCGGGTACTTCTCGCGCAGGTCTTCGCTCACCGCGCCTCCGTGGCCATGCAGGACTCCAGCAGGTCGAGGGCGCGCCTCGCAAAAGCCCGCATGTTCTCCTCTCGATCCGCGCTACCGGTCTCGAGCGTGATCGCGGCCTCGGCGGGCCCGCTCACGGCGAAGCAGGCGTGGCCGGGCGCGTCGCCGTAGCGGTTACCGGCGGGCCCGCTCGCCCCGGTCTCGGCGAGGCCCCAGGTCGCGCCGAGCCTCTCGCGCACGCGACGCGCCATGAGGCGCGCGAAGGGCTCGCTTGCCGATCGAATACCTTTCATTTCCTCGGGCGTGATGCCCAGCAAGCCCTCGCGGCTCGCCGCCGTGTAGATGACGCAGCCACCGAGGTACCACGCAGAGGCCCCCGGCACCGCAACCAGCATTGCGTTGATCAGCCCACCCGCCGACGACTCGGCGACGGCGAGCTTGTGGCCTCGCCCGGCGAGCAGCGCCCCGATCCTTGCGCCGTTAAACTTCGTGTCCATGGGCCTCGATTCGAAGTTTAACGGCGCCGGTGAGATCGTGGTTCGCCCGGACTGGATCGACTACAACAGCCACATGAACGTGGGCTACTACCACGTGGCCTTCGACATCGCCGCGGAGGATTTCTTCCAGCACCTCGGCTTCACGCCCGAATTCCGCCGCCTCCACGACGGGACGACGTTCGCACTGGAGTCGCACCTCAATTTCCTGCGCGAGGTCAAGGCGGGAGATCCGCTCCGGTTCGAGGCGCGGCTGCTCGACTTCGACGCCAAGCGCCTGCACTTCTACCAGGAGATGTTCCATGCGCGCGAAGGCTACCTCGCCGCGTCCTGCGAGTCTCTGAGCAGCTTCGTGAGCCAGGCGACGCGGCGCACCGCGCCGATGCCGGCGGAGCTGGGCGAGCGGCTCGCGCGCGTCAAGGCGGCGCACGCGAGCCTCGCGCGGCCCTGGCAGGTCGGTCACTTGATTTCCGTTCGGCCGCTGCGAAAGGATGCTGCCCAATGAGCCCGCGCGTCCTAGATCCGGTCGAGCGCGTGTCCGAGGTCATCTTCGGAGTGCTGATGGCGATGACATTCATCGGGGCGCTGAACGCGGCGACCGCCGGCCGCGAGGAGGTGCGCACCGTGATGCTCGCGGCGCTCGGCTGCAATCTTGCGTGGGGCCTGACCGACGCGCTGATGTATCTGGTCACGGCGCTGACCGGGCGCACGCGTACCCGGACGCTGCTCGCGCAACTTCGCTCCGCGGAATCCGCCGCCGGGCGCGAGCTGCTCGCTGGCGAACTGCCGCCGGGCGTGGTGGCTGCCGCCGGCGCTGAGGGCCTCGAGGCGATGCGACGGAACCTCGCCGAGCATCCTGAATCGGCATTGCCGCCGCGGCTTCGGCGAGAGGACCTTCTGGCGGCCCTGTGGGTATTTCTCATGGTCGTGCTGGCGACGTTCCCGCTGGTCGTGCCGTTCCTGCTGGTCGACCGGCTCGCGCTCGCGATGCGCCTGTCCAACGCGGTGGCGGCGGGCATGCTGTTTCTCTGCGGCTGGCGGCTCGCGCGCCATTCGGGCGGAAATCCCTGGCTCTCGGGCGCGGCCCTGGCCGCGCTCGGCGCCGTGCTCACCGGCGCGATCATCGCGCTGGGCGGCTGACCCGGCTCGCCCTGCTACATGTTGCGGCGGTACTGCCCGCCGACTTCGAACAGCGCGTGCGTGATCTGGCCGAGCGAGCATACGCGTACGGCCTCCATCAGCACGGCGAATACGTTTTCGTCCTTGATCACCGCCTGGCGCAGGCGCTCGAGCATCGCCGGCGCTGCCTTTTCGTTGCGCGCGTGGAAGTCGCGCAGGCGCTTCAGTTGTCCCTGCTTTTCTTCTTCTGTCGAGCGGATCAACTCGATCTTCGCCGGCGCCGCGTCGCCGTGCGGGTTGCGGAAGGTGTTGACGCCCACGATCGGGTAGGAACCGTCGTGCTTCTTGTGCTCGTAGAACATGGATTCTTCCTGGATCTTGCCGCGCTGGTAGCCGGTCTCCATGGCCCCGAGCACGCCGCCGCGCGCGCTGATCGCCTCGAACTCCTTGAGCACTGCTTCTTCCACCAGGTCGGTGAGCTGCTCGAGGGCGAAGCTGCCCTGGTTGGGATTTTCGTTCTTGACCAGCCCCCATTCCTTGTTGATGACGAGCTGGATCGCCATCGCGCGGCGCACCGATTCCTCGGTCGGCGTGGTGATCGCCTCGTCGTAGGCGTTGGTGTGCAGTGAATTGGTGTTGTCGTAAGTCGAGACGAGCGCCTGCAGCGTCGTGCGGATGTCGTTGAAGGCGATTTCCTGCGCGTGCAGGCTGCGCCCGCTGGTTTGCGAATGGAATTTCAGCTTCTGGCTGCGCTCGTTGCCGCCATAGCGCCGTTCCATCGCCACCGCCCAGATGCGGCGCGCGACGCGGCCGATCACCGCGTACTCCGGATCCATCCCGTAGCTGAAGAAGAAGGAGAGGTTCGGCGCGAAGTCGTCGATGTGCATGC
>JBOIFE010000222.1:0-1670 GCA_050741015.1 Burkholderiales bacterium
CGACCTTTTCCAGCGCCTGGTAGATCGGCACCGTGCCGATCGGCACCGGCGAGTTGCGTAGGATCCACTCGCGGGTCTCGTGGATGTTGCGGCCGGTGGACAGGTCCATTACCGTGTCGCCGCCACAGCGGATCGACCAGGTCATCTTCTCCACTTCCTCGGCGATGCCCGAGGAGACCGCGGAGTTGCCGATGTTAGCGTTGATCTTCACCAGGAAGTTGCGGCCGATGATCATCGGCTCGCTCTCCGGATGGTTGATGTTGGCCGGGATGATGGCCCGGCCGCGCGCGACTTCCGAGCGCACGAACTCGGCATCGATTTTTTCAGGAATGGCGGCACCGAAATTCTCGCCCCGGTGCTGCTTCATCAGCAGCTCGAGCATCTTCTCGCCGGTCTTGCCGGTGGCCTTCAGGCTCTCGATGTACGCCTCGCGCTGCAGGTTCTCGCGGAGGGCGATGAACTCCATTTCCGGAGTGACCATGCCCCGCCGGGCGTAATGCATCTGGGTGACGTTGCCCTTGCCCCGCCGCGGATTGCGCTTCAGGTTGAATCGCAGCTCCGCCAGCTGCGCATCCGCGAGGCGCGCCTTCCCAAACGAAGAGGACGGCCCGCTCATGGCCTCGGTGTCGTTCCGTTCGGTGATCCAGCGTTCGCGCAGTGCCGGCAGGCCGGAGCGAATGTCGATCCTCGCCGCGGGGTCGGTGTACGGGCCCGAGCAGTCGTAGACGTAGACCGGTGGGTTCTTCTCGCCGCCGAACATGCTCGGGGTGTCGGCCTGGCTCACTTCGCGCATCGGCACCCTGAGCTTGCCGATATAGACCTTGCGCGAATTCGGCAGCGGCCTGACCGCCGCGTCGTCGACGTGCGCAGTGGCGGCCAGGAACTTGGGATTGGCGTTCATCGTCGCTTCCTTCGGCGGAATTACCCGCATCAGGTTCAAAGGGACTCTCTCACCCGCACACGCGCGATGCGCATGAAGGACCCCTGCGTAGTGGGCCTAAGTTACTGGAAACCCGGTGCAGAGACAATCGGTGCCGGGTTAATGTGAGCACACGCTCACAAGGAAATGCCTTTTGCCCGTTGACAATTAGACGATCTTCAGCGGCACGCCGCTGCAGGTCTCGATCCTCGGCCCGGACCGCGCGGTGCTCGCCCCGTTCGGCAGCTTCCTGCAATCGGTGGCGATCATGACCTCGCTGCCCCTTTCGCTGGTCGGCGTCGTGCTCGCGCTGCTGGTGTCGCGCTCGATGATGAACATTTCGGCTGCGCGGCCTGGGCAAAGCGCTTTGGTAAACTAGCCGCCTCCTCTTCGAAACCTTCCAACGCCTCGTGAACGTCGACCAGGCCCGTCACAACATGGTGGAGCAGCAGATCCGCACCTGGGAGGTGCTCGATCAGGCCGTGCTCGACCTGCTCTACGCGGTGCCGCGCGAGGCATTCGTCCCCGCGGCCTACCGCTCGCTCGCGTTCGCCGACCTCGAGGTCCCGATCGGCGAGGGCGAGAAGATGATGACGCCAAAGATGGAGGCGCGGATCGTGCAGGAGCTTGCGCTGCGCAAGGCCGACCGCGTGCTCGAGGTCGGCACCGGCAGCGGCTACCTCACCGCGCTGCTCGCGAGTTGCGCGGGCCATGTTCACTCGCTCGAAATCCGCCCCGTGCTGGCCGCCTT
>JBOIFE010000223.1:0-11073 GCA_050741015.1 Burkholderiales bacterium
CTGCAACCTGGCCGCGGCCGTGATCGCCGTGCGCCTTTCGCGCGCGCCGCTGCCCGCGCCTCCTGCGGCGGCGCCGCTCGCCCACGGCCGCACGCGCGTGCGCATATTGCGCATACTCTCCGCGGCCTTCGTTGCGGGCGGCGCGTTCCTCGCGCTCGAGGTGGTGGCTTTCAGGCTGCTGCTCCTCTACCTCGACGGCACCACGCGCGTCTTCGCCGTGATGCTCGCGACCGCGCTTGCCGGCATTGCGGTGGGCGGATACGCCGCCGCGATGCTCGCGCGCCGCGGCCGGCTCGGCGAGGGCGCAGCGCGCCTGGCCGCCGCCGCGGCGGCGGCCTGCGTGGTGCTCGGCTATGTCGCGCTCGCTGGAACCGCGCAGGCGCTCCAGCCGTTCGCGCCGGGCTCGGCTTTCGTCGCGCTCGTGCTCTGCGCGACGCTGCTCGGGCCCACGGCCGTGCTCTCGGGATTTTTGTTCACGGCGCTCGGCGCGCGGCTGCGCGCGGGACTCGCGGATGCGGGCGCCGCCACCGGCGCGCTCACGCTCGCCAACACTGCGGGCGCGATGCTGGGGTCCCTGGTCGCCGCGTTCGCGCTGCTGCCGCTCGCCGGGATGGAGCGCACCTTCTTCGGCATCGCGCTCGCCTACGGCGCGCTCGCCTGCCTCGCGCCGCCCGGCCTCGGGCGCTGGCGCCTCGCACCGCTCGCCGCGCCCGTGCTCGCGCTGGCGCTTTTTCCATTCGGCCGCATGGCGGCCGAGACCGACCGCTGGGTCGAGGCGCGCTTTGGCGGCCGGCTCGTCGCCGAGCGCGAGGGCGTGGAGCTGACCGCGTTCTACTTGCGCCAGGACTTCCTCGGCGAACCGCTTTTCTACCGGCTCGCGGCCAATTCGGTGTCGATGGCCTCGACCGCGGTCGGCGTGCAGCGCTACATGAAGCTCTTCGCCTGGCTGCCGGCGGCGCTGCACCCGAAGATCGAGTCGGCGCTCGTGCTCTGCTTCGGCGTCGGCAACACCGCGCGCGCGGTCGCCGACCTTCCCGAGGTGCGGCGAATCGACGTCGTCGACACTTCGCGCGCGATCCTCGCGCTGAGCGACGTCGTCTTTCCCGACCCCGCGCGCCACCCGCTACGCGACCCGCGTGCACGCGTGCACGTCGAGGACGCGCGCTTCTTCCTGCAGGCCGGCGGCCCGCGCTACGACCTCATCACCGGCGAGCCGCCACCGCCCAAGATCGCGGGCGTTGCGTTCCTCTACACGCGCGAATACTTCGGGCTGGTGAAGTCGCGCCTCAACCCGGGCGGGATCGCCACCTACTGGCTGCCGGCCTACCTCCTGCTGCAGGACGAGTCACTTGCGATCATCCGCGCCTTCTGCGACGCGTTCGAGGACTGCTCGCTGTGGTCGGGCATCAACCGCGACTGGATCCTGATGGGCTCGAACGGCGGGATCGCGCCCGTATCGCGCGAGCACTTCTCGCGCCTGTGGGCGGCGCCCCGCGTCGGCGACGAGCTTCGCCGCCTCGGCCTCGCCTCGCCGCTGCAGCTCGCGGGCCAGTTCATGGCCGACGCCGCGTCCCTGCGCCGACTCACCTCGGGGGTGCCGCCGCTCGACGACGACCATCCGCGCCGCGTGCGCTCCGCGCTGTATTCGGAGCCGGCGACCTTCGCCTATACCTGGCTGATGGATGCTTCGAATGGGCGTCGGCGGCTCCTCGGAAGCGAATGGGCGAAGATCCTCCCCGCCGAAGTCGTTGCCGACAGCCGGCCGCAATTCCTGCTGCGCGAGATGCTCGAGCAGGCCTACAACCCCGACCTGCGCCGCGCCGGCTACAACCCGTGGAGCGACGTCGCCTTTGTCATCCGGGAGACCGACCTCGTCGAGCTGCCGCGCTGGCTCCTCGGCAGCGGCGCGCGCGTGGCCGAGATCGCCCGATGGACGGGCTGGGCGAACCCCCTCGCGGCCGAGCACCTGGCGATCGACGCGGTGGCGCGCCGCTTGGCCCCGCCGCCGATCGACCACGCTCGCTTCGCCGCGATGACAGCCAGGGGGCAGTGGGCCACGGCGTTCCACCAGTGCCTCGCGGGCGACCGGGCGCGCGCGAATGAAATGCTCGGCTGGCTGCGCGAGCGCGATCCGGGGCTCCTTGCCTGGGCCGCGCGCGCTTGTGCCCCGCCGTGAGCCGGGCGCACACTGGCAGCGTGCTGCGCGACGGCCCCACCTCGACTGACCTTGCGCACGCGCCGCCCAGCGAGGTCTTCGCTGCGCTCGCCGCGGCGCTCGATGCGCGCGTGGTCGGCCAGCCCGCGCTCACCGAGCGGCTGCTGATCGCGCTGCTTTGCGACGGGCATGTGCTGGTCGAGGGCGTGCCGGGGCTCGCCAAGACCACCGCGGTGAAAACGCTCGCCGAGCTGCTCGAAGCCGACTTCCACCGCATCCAGTTCACGCCCGACCTCCTGCCCGCCGACCTGACCGGCACCGAGGTCTTCCGCGCCGAGGCGGGCACGTTCGAATTCCGCCCCGGGCCCGTGTTCCGCAATGTCGTGCTCGCCGACGAGATCAACCGCGCGCCCGCAAAGGTCCAGTCGGCGCTGCTCGAAGCGATGGAGGAGCGCCAGGTGAGCGTCGGACGGGCGACGTTTCCGCTGCCCGCGCTCTTCATGGTGATGGCGACGCAGAATCCGATCGAGCAGGACGGAACCTACCCGCTGCCCGAAGCGCAGCTCGACCGGTTCCTGTTGCACGTCGAGGTCGGCTACCCGCCGCCCGAGGCCGAGCACGCGCTGCTTCAGCTCGCGCGCGGGGGCCCCGGCCGGGTGGGCGTGAGGCCGGTCGCCTCGGAAGCGCAGGTCTTCGCCGCGCGCCGCGAGGCGCTCGCGCTGCACATGGCCAAGGCGCTCGAGACCTACCTCGTCGAGCTCGTGCTTGCCACGCGCGCGCCCGCGGCCTACGACCCCGGACTCGGGCCGCTCGTGCGGCTGGGCGCGAGCCCGCGCGCGACGATCGGCCTCGATCGCGCCTCGCGCGCGCACGCCTGGCTCGCCGGCCGCGACTACGTCTCGCCCGAAGACATCCAGGCGGTCGCACCCGACGTGCTGCGCCATCGCCTGATGCTCTCGTACCAGGCGCGGGCCGACGGCGTCTCGGCCAACGAGGTCGTGCACCGCCTGCTCGAGCGGGTGCCGGTGCCGTGACTGCCGCCGGGGGCCTGCCGCGGCACGTTCCGCGCGGCGCGCGCTCGGCACTCGACGACCTGCTCGCGCTGCGGCGCTATGGCGCGGCGATGCGCCGCCTCCTCGCGCTCGACGCCGAGCGCGACGCGCGCACGCGCACCGCGCGCGCGGCCGGCATGGACTACGCCGAGTCGCGTCCCTACGCCGCGGGCGACGACGTGCGCCGCATCGACTGGCGCGTCACCGCGCGCACCGGGCGCGCGCACACGAAGCTCTACCGCATGGAGCGCGGGCGAGACGTCTGCGCGATCGCCGACCAGCGCGCGCCGATGCGCTTCGGCACGCGCGCCGCGTTCAAGTCGGTGGTCGCGGCCGAGCTTGCCGCGCTCGCGGGCTGGGCCGCGGCCGAAGGCGGCGACCGGTTCGGTGCGCTGGTCGCAGGCGCGGGCGGCGCGCACATCCGCCCGGGCGAGGCCGAGCTCGCCGTTGCGGGCCTTTGCGCCGCGCTCGCCGCGCCGGGCGCGGGCGAGGATGCGCCCCTCGATGCGCTCGCCTCGCGCGCTGCCGCGGCGAGCCCGCCCGGCACGCGCTTCTTCGTCGCCTCCGACTTCGCCGATGACGAGAGCGTGCTGCTGCGCGCGGTCGGAACGCTTCGCGCGCGCGGCGACGCGGTGCTGGTCTGGGTGCACGATTCGCTGGAGTTGCGGCTCCCGCCGCCCGCGCGCTACCCGCTCACCGACGGGCGCGATGCGCTCGTGCTCGATACCGGCAGCCGGGCGGTGCGCGCCGCTCATTCGAATGACGCTGCCGCGCGGCGACGCAGCCTCGCGCGGCTCGCCGCCTTCCCTGGCGTGCGCGTGCTCGCCGTGCGCTCGGGCGAGGACCTCTTCGCCGCGCTGGCGCGCGGGTTTCCAGCGCAAACCGCATGAACCGCGAAGCAACGCTGCTCTCGCACCTGCGGGACCTTCACCTGCCGGCCGAGCCCGCGGCTTGGCCACCCGCGCCGGGCTGGTGGATCGCTGCGCTCCTCATCCTTGCGCTCGCCGCGCTGGCGCTGTGGCGCGGCCGGCCGCTGTGGCGGCGCCTGCGGAGCCGGCGGCGGCTCCTGGCCGCACTGAAGGCGGGCGCCGGCGCGGCCGAAATCTCGCAGGTGCTGCGCCTCGCCGCGATCGAGCGGTTTCCCGAGGCGGGTGCAGCGGGCTTGCACGGCGAGCGCTGGCTCGCGTTCCTCGAGTCGCGCGACCGCGCGCCCGGACGCTTCGCGCCGCTCGCCACCGCGCTCACCGAGATGCCCTACCGTGCCCCGCGCGGGAGCGACGACGCCGAGCCGCTGCGCAAGGCCGCGCGCCGGTGGCTGCGCAGGGTGCTGCGATGATCGAGCTCGCCTGGCCGCTCGCGCTCGCCGCGCTCGTGCTGCCGTTCGTCGCGGCGCGGTGTCTGCCGCCTGCGGCGCCGGTCGCAGCGCCGCTTCGCGTTCCGTTCCTCGACGCAGCACGCGGGTGGCAGTCGGCCGCGGCGCGCTCGCGCCCACGCACTCCGGCCGTGCTCGCGCTCGTCGCCTGGGCGATGCTGGTGGCCGCCGCCTGCCGCCCGCAGTGGATCGGCGACCCGGTCGCGGTGCCGATGAGCGGCCGCAGCCTCGTCCTTGCGCTCGATCTCTCGGCCAGCATGCGCACGCCGACGACGGGCGGCGACACCAGCATCTCGGTGATGCGGCGCACCGCGCGCCGCTTCGTCGAGGGACGCACGGGCGATCGCGTGGGGCTCATCGTGCTCGGCACGCGCGCCTACGTGCAGGCGCCGCCCTCGCCCGACCTGCGCGCGGTCGCGCAGATGGTGGACGAGACCTTCATCGGCCTCGCGGGCGAGGGAACCGCGCTCGGCGATGCGATCGCGCTCGGCGTCGCGAGGCTGCGCGCGAGCCCCGCGGGCGAGCGCGTGCTGGTGCTGCTCACCGACGGCGCGCAGACCGATGGCCGCATGACGATGGAGGACGCGGCGCGCCTCGCTCGCCGGCACGGCGTGCGCGTGCACGCAGTCGGGATCGGCGAGCCGCCCACCGCGCGCCAGCAGCCCGGCGAGGGGCTGGACGAGGAGGCGCTGCGCTCGGTCGCCGCCGAAACGGGCGGGCGCTACTACCGCGCGGGCACGCCCGGCGCGCTAGTGCGCATCTACGCCGAGCTCGACCGCGCCGAGCCGATCGCTCGCGAGGCGCGCGAGCTACGGCCGGCGGTGGAGCTCTATCCCTGGGCGCTCGGCGCAGCGCTGCTGCTGGCCGCGATTGCAGCGCTCTCGGCCTGGAGACGCCGGTGATCCATTTCCTGCGGCCGGGGTGGCTGCTCCTCCTTCCATTCGGCCTCGCGCTGCTGTGGCTCGCGTGGCGCCGCGCGCTCGCGGGGCCGTGGCGCGGCGTGGTCGATCCCGAGCTTTACGCCGAGCTCATCGGGCGCGGCATGCATCGCGGTGCCCGCGTCGCGCTCGCGCTTGCGGCCGCGGTGCTCGTCCTCGGCGTGCTCGCGCTTGCGGGGCCCGCCTGGCGCGAGGCGAGCACACCGCTTTACCGCTCGCTCGGTGCGCGCGCGGTGGTGCTCGACCTCTCGCCGTCGATGGACGCGATCGACGCTTCCCCCAATCGCCTTGGCGCCGCACGCGCGGCGGTCGCGCAGATCCTGCGCGCCTCGCCCGGCGCGCAACTCGGGCTCGTCGTGTTCGGCGCGGACGCATTCACGGTGGCGCCGATGACGACCGATGCGGAGACGCTCGTTGCGCTCCTGCCCGGGCTCGGGCCGACCACCGTGCCGCGGCCGGGCGCGCGCACCGACCTCGGGCTCGAGGCGGCGCGCGCCATGCTCAAGGCGGCGGGCGCGAGTGCGGGCGACGTGATCCTCGTCGGCGACAGCGCGGGCGACGAGCGCGCGGTGGAGGCGGCGCGCGCGCTTCGCGATTCGGGGTACTCGCTTTCGGTGCTCGCGGTGGGGTCGCCCGAGGGCGGGCCGGTGCGGCTTGCCGATGGTTCTCTCGCGCGCAACCACTCGGGAGGCGTGCTCGTCGACCGGCCGGACTTCGACGGGCTCGAGCGCCTCGCGCACGAGGGCGGCGGGAGCTTCCAGGCGCTCTCGGGCGGCGTGCCCGAGTACGCACCCGCCGCCGCGGCGCTTTCGCTTTCGGCAGGGGAAGAAGCGTCGAAGCGGTTGCAGGACGACGGCGCATGGCTCGTGCTGCTCGCGCTGCCGCTCGCGGCGCTTCTCTTCCGGCGCGGGTGGGTGATGGGATTCGCGGCGGTGTTCTTCCTGCAGCCGCCGCCGGCGCAGGCCTTCGACCTCTCGAGTCTCTGGCAGCGCGCCGACCAGCGGGCGGCCGACGTGGTCGAAAGCCGTCGCCCCGTGCCGGCCGGTCTCGTCGCGTCGCTCGATCCCGCTTCGCCCTGGCGCGCGCCGCTCCTCTACCGCGAGGGGCGCTATGCGGAGGCTGCCACGATCTACGCCAAGGGCAGCGACGCGGACTCGATCTACAACCAGGGCAACGCGCTCGCGCTCGCCGGGCGGCTCGAGGAGGCGCTCCAAGCCTACGAAAAGGCGCTCGAGCTGCGTCCGGCGATGCGCGACGCGATCCGCAACCGGGCGCTGGTGCGGCAGGCGCTTGCCTTGCGCCATCCCGGGCCGCCGGGCTCGCCCTCGGGATCGCCGCGCGGCGAGGCGCGTCCCGCGCCGCCGCAGGCGACCGGCCAGGATCCGAAAGGCGGCGCGCGTTCCTCCGAGCTCGCGGAGCCGCGGCCGCGCACCGGCGAAACGGCGGACGATGCGGAACTTCGGCGCATCGAGGCCGAGGCTTCGCGCGTATCGGACGATCCTTCCCGGATGCTCGCCAATCGATTCGCGCACCAGCTGCGCGAGCGCGGGGTTTTCAACCGTGATGCGGAGTCGAGCTGGTGAGGGCGGCGCTGCTGCTGCTGGTTGCGCTTGGCGCTCACGCGGCGGCGCCGGACATCATCGTCGAGGCCGCGATCCAGCCCTCGCGCGTGTACGTCGGGGGCGAAGCGCTGCTCAGCTTGCGGCTGTTGCGCGCCGAGGGCGTGTCCTACAACGAGCTGATGCCGCCCGACCTCGGCGACGCGGCGCAGGTCGTCTCGCGCCACAGCTCGCGCAGCTATCGCGAAGTCCGGTCAGGCGTGTCCTACTTCGTCCTCGAGCGCAATTTCTCCGTCATCCCGAAGCGCGCCGGGACGCTCGCGCTGCAAGGCGGCATCGTCACGGGACTGTATCGCGGCCCGCAGGTGACGCTGCCGCACGGCGCCACGCAAGGCCCTGCCCTCTCGCTCGCAGTCCTTCCGGCGCGCGCCAATCCCTGGCTGCCCGCGCGCCGCCTCACGCTCGAGGAGACCTGGTCCACCGATCCATCGGCGCTCGCCTCCGGCGCGCCGGTCACGCGCACGCTCGTCCTTTTCGCCGAGGGCGTCACCGCCGACCGCCTGCCCGTGCTCGAAGTTCCGCGCTACGCGGCGCTACGCGCTCACTACGACCGGCCCGAGGCCGTCACGGACTTCGGCGACTTCGGCCTCACTGCGCGCCGTGTCCAGCGCATCGTGCTGTTGCCCGTGGACGACGGCGTGGTCGAGCTGCCAGAGATCCGCGTGTCGTGGTGGGACGTGGTCGCGGATGTTCCGCGCGTGGCGGTGATCCCCGCGCGGCGGCTACGGGTGAGCGCATCGCTACCCGAGGCTGCGCCGGTCGAGGAACCGGGGCTTGCGCCGCTCACGTTGGCGCGATGGATGGCGGCGCTCGTGCTGGTGATTTCCGCAGCAGCGCTGGGTTGGCATTTGAGGACTCGGAGCGTGAGGGACGCTCGAGAGAAGCTTCGCTCGGCGTGCCATCGAAACGATCCGCGGGGTGCGCGCGATGCGCTCGCCGACTGGGAAAAGGCGGCGGGCGCGAGCGCTTCGGTCGATCGCGCGCCGCTCGACGCTGCCATTTACGGCGGGCACGATTTTGACGACGGCGCGGCGTTCTGGCGCGCTGTCGAGCCGCAGCTGCGCCGGCGCCCGGACCCGCGCCCCGCGCCGCCCGGATTTTTCAGGCTGCAGCCGCGGCGCTAGCCGCCCCCGCACGCTTGCGCAGCAGCACCACGAAGACGACGTAGTGGGTCACGAGCAGCAGCGGGACCACGAACGCGGGTATCCAGTACGTCGGTCCCATTTGATCCGCCGCGCCGGTGAGCGTGCCCAGCGCGATCGCCACGATCAGGTCAACGCTGCCCACGAGGTTGAAGATCCATACCAGCGGGCGAGCGACGCGCGATCGTGTCGCCACCGCCGGGATGGCGGCGAGCGCGAGCGCGGCGGCGACGAGATCGCCGAACGCCGCCGGATACGCGAACGCATGGGGCAGTCCCGGGTAGGTCGCGCCGGGCGCGAGGAACATCAATCCGAGATGGCGCGTCGCGTGCAGCAGCAGGATTGGCAGCAGGACGCTGCGCTCGTCGAGCTGCGCGAGCCGCGGCAGCAGGTAGAGCCGCGCGGCAATCCAGAACACGAACACATTGAGCGCGAGATGGACGGCGAGAAGATTGAACATGGGTCCCCCGGGATCAGGTCGAGGCTTGCGCGGCGCGGCGCGCGGACAGGCCCCAGGCCAGCCCGCTCGCCATGCCGAAGACGATGATGCCGCCGAAGATCAAATAGGTGAGCGCCACGACCCAGTACAGGGCTTCGAGCGAGCCCGCGGCCCAGGCGGCGAGCCCGACGAGCGCGCCGAGGCGCACGATGCCGGCCGCGAACGGCCAGGCCATCCGGCCCGCGCCCTGGCTCGAAAAGTAGAGCGACAGGCCGGCGCCGAAGACGACGTAGAGCGGCGCAACGCGCCGGAGGTACGCGACGCCGGCCGCGACAACCGCCGGGTCGCGGCTGAAGAGATGCATCCAGGCCTGCGGGAAGAGCGCCGCGACGAGGCCGATTGCGCCCACGGCGAGCGCCGAGACGAGCGCGGCAGTCCACGCGATGCGGCGCGCACGCTCGTGCTGGTGCGCGCCGACGTTGGTGCCGACCATGGTGAGCGAGGCCGTGCCGAGCGCGAAGAGGAGCGGAATGAGCAGGTAGTCCAGGCGCGAGGCGAGGCCGTAGCCGGCGATCGCGTCGGTGCCGTAGCGGCCCACAAGTCCCGTGGTGACGACGACCGACAGGTTCGACATGATCGTGCCCACGGCCGAGAGCAGCCCCACCTTGAGGATGTCGCCGAAGAGGCGCGCCTCGAGCCGCGAGCGCCGCAGCCGCAAGGGGCTCGAGCGCGAGCGCATGTAGAGAACCAGCGCGAGCAGCGCGCCGACGTTGAAGACGATGACGGACACGCCCGCGCCGGCGACGCCGAGGCCCGCGCCGAAAATGAGCAGCGGCGAGAGCCCGAGCGTGACGAACGAGCCGACCGCGGTGACGATTGCCGGCACGCGCACCTGGCCCGCGCCGCGCAGCGCGGCCGCGAGCAGGTTCGCGATCCAGCCGGGGATCGCCGCCAGGAATACGAGGTTGGCATACAGCACCGCGCTCGCGAGCGCGCTGCCCTCGCCGCCCATGCGCGCGAAGAGCGCCGGGCCGCCGAGGAACACGCCCGCGGTGAAGAGCGCACCGAACGCGATCCCGAGCACGACCGCGTGCCAGGCAAGCGCATCGGCGTCCTCGCGGCGGCCCGCGCCGCGCGCGCGCGCGACCGCCGCGGATACGCCGCCGCCGATGCCGCCGTTCGACATCATCGCCATCAGCATGAAGACGGGAAAGACGAGCGAGACGCCCGCGAGCGCGCTCGTGCCGAGGAAGGAGACGAACCAGGTCTCGGCCACGCCGACCAGGGTCTGCAGCGCGAGCACGACGAGCACGGGCCAGGCGAGGCGCAGCAGCTGCGGCGCGATCGGGCCGGCGAGGAGCGGGTTGCCGTGGGCGGGATTCATTTCATAAAGTGTAGTTACTTGCTTTTTTGTTGTCAATAGGGTATCGTTTCACCCGTGACCCGCGGATACCGCCAGAAGCAGTGCCCGGTGGCGAGGACGCTCGACATGATCGGCGAGCGCTGGTCGCCGCTGATCCTGCGCGAGCTCTTCCTGCACGGGCCGCGCCGCTATCAGGACTTCCAGGACTCGCTCGCGGGCGTCGCCCCCAACACGCTCTCGGCGCGGCTGAAGGCGCTGGAGGCGCACGGGCTGGTTGAGCGCAAGCTCTACAACGAGCGCCCGCCGCGCCTCGAGTACCACCTGACCGACAAGGGCCGCAGCCTCGGCCCGGTCATGAAGTCCCTGCGCGAGTGGGGAAAGGCGAACACCTAGTTGGGGGCCAGGAACGGCCCGATCCGGGCGCGCGCGAATGCGGGCCGCGCCTGGATCGCCTGCCACCACGCGGCCACGCGCGGGTGCCGGTCGGGCTGCGTCTCGTCGGGCGAGATCTCTTCGTCGATGCGCTTCACGAACGGCACCTGCGCGATGTCGGCGATCGTGTAGCGCTCGCCCAGCAGCCACGGCGCATTTGCGAGCGCTCCTTCCATCCGGTCGAGCATCTGCACCAGCCGCCCGCGCGCTTCGGCACGCTCTTCTTCCGTGTACGGCCGCCTTGCCACGCGCATCCACGCCTCGCGCCGCTCGCGGCTCGGGATTTTCTTCATCCGCTCCGCAAGCTCCTCGTCCGACCACTTCTCGGCCACTTTCTGCAGGTCGTGGCGCCAGTTGAAGATCACGAGATTGATGATCCGCTCGTCGGCGTAGCGGATCCAGTTGCGCATCTGCGCCCGGCCCCAGGCATCCGAAGGCCGCAGCGGCGGTTGCGGAAACACTTCGTCCAGGTATTCGCAGATCGTGCCGCTCTCGTAGAGCGAGCGCCCGTCGTGCACCAGCGTCGGGATCACGCCGTTCGGGTTGATCTTCAGGTACTCC
>JBOIFE010000224.1:0-8714 GCA_050741015.1 Burkholderiales bacterium
GTACGGCGTGGTGTCCTTCACCGGCCGCAGGTCGACCAGCGACCCGGGCAGGAACGCCCGGATGCCCTTGGTCATCACGGTGAGGCCGCCTTTCACCTTGCCGGTGATCACGCCCTCGATCTTCTCGCCCTTCTCGAGCGACTGCTCGAGCTCCAGCCACGCGGCCATGCGCTTGGCCTTGTCGCGCGACAGTCGCGTCTCGCCGTAGCCGTCCTCGAGCGCCTCGATCGACACCGAGACGAAATCGCCGGCCTTGACCTCGACCTCGCCGGCGTCGTTCTTGAATTCCTCGGCGGCGATGACCGACTCCGACTTCAAGCCGGCGTTCACCACCACGACATTGGGGTCCACGCGCACGACTTCGGCGGTGATGACCTCGCCCACGCGCATTTCCTTGCGCGTGAGGCTCTCTTCGAACAGCGCCGCGAAGGATTCAGCGGGCGGATTGGGTGCGGACTTCGAGACTGCAGGGGAAAGGCTTGCCATGAAAAGGAAAAGACCTCGCTTCAGCCGCGCGGCCCGGAGGCCGGACGCGGGTCAGGTTGCACATGGGGCGCTCCGCCTCAGCCGGGCCGCCCACCCAGTTTTCTCTCCTTGCACCAGCCGAGAATGACGTCGACAACGTCGTCGAGCGACTTCTCCGAGGTATCCAGGAGCAGCGCATCCGGGGCGGACGACAGGGGCGCCACGGCCCGGGTCGCATCGCGCCCGTCCCGCTGCTCCAGGTCGCGGGAAAGGGCGAGCAGATTAGCATCGATTCCTTTGTCTATCAACTGCTTATACCTTCGTTGCGCGCGCACGGCCGGGGTTGCGGTCAGGAACACTTTGAGGGCTGCGTCCGGGAACACCGCCGTGCCCATGTCGCGGCCCTCCGCGACCAGCCCGGGCGGTTGCCGAAACGCCCGCTGGCGTTGCATCAGGGCGTTCCGCAGGGGCTGATGGCCGGCAATCGAAGATGCCTTCGCGCCGATTGTCTCGTCTCGAAGCCTATCCGTAACATCTTGACCCGACAGGAAAATACGTCCTTCCCGGAATTCGACCTCCATCGTGGCGGCGGTCGACTCCGGGTTCTCGTGGCCGGCCAGCGCCACCAATCGATAGAGGGCCCCGCTTTCCAGGCAGTGATAGCCCAGCGCGCGCGCCACGCGCTGGGCAACGGCGCCTTTGCCTGAGGCCGAAGGTCCGTCGATGGCGACGACCGGCACGTTCATCGGGCGATCGCGCGAAAGGCCTGGAAGTACTCCGGAAACGTCTTCGACACGCATTCCGGATCGTTGACGCGCACCCTCACGCTGCCCAGCGATGCAAGCGAGAGGCTCATCGCCATGCGGTGGTCGTCGTACGTGTCCACCGCGACGTCCGGCCGCAGCGCGCGCGGCGTGACCTCCAGGAAGTCGTCGCCGGCGCGCACCTCGGCGCCGAGCTTGCCGAGCTCAGTCGCCATCGCGGCGATGCGGTCAGTCTCCTTGACGCGCCAGCTGGCGATATTGCGCACCCGGCATCGTCCGTCGGCGAACAGTGCGAGCACCGCCGCCGTCATCGCGGCATCCGGGATGTGGTTCAGGTCGAGGTCGAATGCGCGCAATGGCCCACGCCCGCTCGCTTCGATCCAGTCCTCGCCCATCGTGACGCTCGCGCCCATCGCCTCGAGTACCTCGCTGAAGCGGACGTCGCCCTGGATGCTCGAGCGGCCGACACCTTCGACGCGCACCGGACCGCCGCCGATGGCGCCGGCGGCAAGGAAGTAGGAAGCGTTGGAGGCGTCGCCTTCGACGATTACCGTGCCGGGGGAGGCGTACGCGGCGCCGGGCACGGCGAAACGCGTCCAGCCCGTACGCCGCACCCGCACGCCGAATCGCTCCATCAGCTTGAGCGTGATATCCACGTACGGCTTCGATATCAGCTCGCCCTCGACTTCGATCGTGCCGCCGCCGGCGAGCGGCAACGCCATCAGCAGCGCACTCAGGTACTGCGAGGAGACGTCTCCGCGCACGCGCACGGTCTGGCCCGCCGCGACGTCGCCCGGGCGAATGCCGAGGGGCGGAAAGCCCTCGCGCCCCAGGTAGTCGATCTTCGCGCCGAGCGCGCGCAGCGCGTCCACCAGGTCGCCGATCGGGCGCTCGTGCATTCGCGGCGTTCCCGACAGGCGGTAGTCGCCGCCCAGAATGGCGAGCACCGCCGTCAACGGACGAAACGCCGTGCCGGCGTTGCCGAGGAAGAGCTCCGCCGAGCGCGTGCGGATCGGCGAGCCGAGCTTGTCGAGCGCCTCGCGCAGCACGCGAGTGTCGTCGGCGTCGAGCAGGCCGCGCAGCTCCGTGCCGCCGCCCGCGAGCGCGGCCAGCAGCTGCGCGCGGTTGCTGATGCTCTTCGACCCCGGGAGCCGCACCGCGCCGGCGGCGCGCGTGTACGGTCCGAGGTCGAGGCGCGTCACTCGTAGTCCCCGGCGAGCCAGCGCCCGCGCGCGGCGCGCGCCTCGACGAAGAGCTTTTCCAGCGCCGCGCCGTCGCCCGCGGCGACGAGCGGTCGCACCGCGCGCAGCTTTTCGACGTAGCGGTCAAGTTCGGCCAGCAACCGGTCTCGATTCGCCACGCAGATGTCGCGCCACATCTCGGGATGGCTGGAAGCGATGCGCGTGAAGTCGCGAAAGCCGCCGGCGGCGAAGCCGAAGAGCTGCGCCGAGTTCTCGCGCGCGGCGACCTCGTGCACCAGCGCGTAGGCGAGCAGGTGCGGCAGGTGGCTCACTGCGGCGAGCACGGCGTCGTGGTCGTCGGCGCCCATGCGCGAGACTCGCGCGCCGCAGGCGCTCCAGGCCTGCTCGACTGCCTGCACGTCGGTGTCCCGGTTCTCGGGCAGCGGCGTCAGCACGACGCGCCGCTCGCGGAAGAGCTCCGCGCTCGCCGCCGCGGCGCCGCTGCGCTCGGCGCCCGCGATCGGGTGCGCGGGCACGAACTGCCCGATCCGGGGTCCGAGCGCGTCGCGCGCGGCGGCGATCACGTCCCGCTTGGTGCTGCCGCCGTCGGTGACGATCGCACCGGGCTTGAGCGCCGGCGCGAGGGCGGCGAAGATCTGCGGGTACTGCGCGACGGGCGCGGCGACCAGCACCAGGTCGGCGTTTGCGACGTCGGCGCCAATCTCGTCGATGATCCCCTGCTCGAGCGCGAGCTTCAGGTTGGCCATCCCGCGCCCGATGCCGACGACGTGGCCAACGAGCCGCGCGGCCTTCAGCGCGAGCGCAAACGAGCCGCCGATCAGCCCCACGCCGATGACGGCGACCCTGGGAAAGCGCATCAGTCCTTCAGGCTCGCCGCCAGCGCCGAGAGGAAGCGCTCGTTCTCGACTTCGGTGCCCACGGTCACGCGCAAGTGTTCGGGAAGGCCGTAACCGCCGCCGACGGGCCGTACGATCACGCCGCGCTTGAGGAGCCGCCGGTAGATCTCGGGCGCCTTGCCGACGCGCACGGTGAGGAAGTTGCCGAACGACGGGATGTACGCGAGCCCCCGGGCCGCGACGCCCTCGCGCAGCTGGCGCAAGCCCTGCAGGTTTGCCGCGTAGCTGCGCGCGACGAACTCCATGTCCTCGAGCGCGGCGACCGCGGCGGCGAGCGCAACGCTGTTGACGTTGAACGGCTGGCGCACGCGGTTCATGACGTCGGCGACCGACGCGTGCGCGAGCGCATAGCCCACGCGCAGCCCCGCGAGGCCGTAGGCCTTGGAGAAGGTCCGCGTCAGGACCAGGTTGGGGTAGCGCTTGAGCCAGCGCACGCTGTCGGCGCGCAGCTCGGCCGGCAAGTATTCGTTGTAGGCCTCGTCGAGCACCACGATGACGCGCTCGGAAACGCGCCGCAGCAGTGCTTCGATCGCCTCGCCGCCCGCGAAACTGCCGGTCGGGTTGTTCGGATTGGCGATCCAGAGCACGCCCGTGTCGTCGTCGACCGCGCGCGCCATGGCGTCGAGATCGTGCCCGTAATCCTTCGCCGGGACCACGATCGCGCGCGCGCCGCGTGCCTGCGTCGCGAGCGGGTAGACGGCGAAGCAGTGCTGCGAGTAGACGGCCGCGCGCCCCGGGCCGAGGAACGCGAGCGCCGCGAGCTCCAGCACGTCGTTTGAGCCGTTGCCGAGGACGATCTGCGTGAGGTCCACGCCGAAGCGGCGCGCAAGCGCCTCCTTCAGCTCGTGCCCGTTGCCGTCCGGATAGCGCGCGACGTCTCCGAGCGCGCGCTCGATCGCCGCGCGCGTGCGCGGCCCGATGCCGCGCGGATTCTCGTTGGAGGCGAGCTTGACGATCGATTCCTGCTTGAGCCCCATTTCGCGCGCGAGCTCGGAGATCGGCTTGCCGGGCTGGTACGGCGCGATCGAGCGTACGTACGAGGGCGCGGTCTCGCAGGGATCGAGCGTCATTGCCGGGCGGCCGGTCACGGCGCGGCGACCGGATACGAGCCGAGCACCTTCAGGAACGGCGCGCGCGCGCGCAGCGCCTCGAGCGCCGCGGCGAGGCGCGCGTCCTTGCGGTGACCCTCGACGTCGACGTAGAACACGTATTCCCAGAGCGCGCTGCGCATCGCGCGCGAGGGTCGCGACTCGATGCGCGTCATGCTGACGCCGTTTTCAGCAAGCGGCGTCAGCAGTGCGTGCACGGCGCCGGGCCGGTTCTCGGCCGACAGGACGAGCGAGGTGCGGTCGCGGCCGGTCGGCTCGGGGTCGAGCGCGCCGATGACCAGGAAGCGCGTCGTGTTGTTGGGGTCGTCCTCGATCGCGCGCGCGAGCAATGCGAGGCCGAGGCGCTCTGCCGCCGCCTCGCCTGCAATGGCCGCCGTGCCCGGCTCCTTCGCCGCGCGCTCGGCGGCCTCGGCGTTGGAGGCCACCGGGATTCGCTCCACGCCGGGCAGGCGCTGGTTGAGCCAGCCGGCGCACTGCGCGAGCGACTGCGCATGCGAGTACACGCGCTTGACCTCGGCCAGCGTGCCGCCGCGCGCCATCAGGTTCTGGCGCACGCGCAGCTCCACTTCGCCGCAAATCCGCAGCGGCGACACGAGCAGAAGGTCCAGCGTGCGCCCGATCACGCCCTCGGTCGAGTTCTCCGCCGGCACCACCGCGAATTGCGCCGCGCCCGATTCGCACTGGCGGAACACCTCGTCGATGCTCGCCGCGGAGAGCGCCTCGACCTCGCCGCCGAAATGCCGGCGCACGGCCTGCTCGCTGAAGGTGCCCGCGGGCCCGAGGTAGGCCACGCGCAGCTGCTGCTCGAGGCCGCGGCAGCCCGAAATCACCTCCCGGAACACGCGCGTCAGCGCGTCGGCGGGCAGCGGGTCGCCCGCCAGCGCGGCGACGCGTCGCAGGATCTCCGCCTCGCGCTCGGGCCGGTAGGCCGGGGCGCTGCCCTTCAGGCCGCCAATGCGCTGCGCGAGGCGCGCGCGACGCTGGAGCAGCTCTACGAGCTCCCCGTCCAGGGCGTCGATCTCGCCGCGCAGCCGGCCAATGTCTTCGTTCATCGCTCGGCGGGAAGATAGCTGACCGCGAGCACGCCGTCGATGCCGCGCAAGGCCGCCAGCGCGCTTTCGGGCACCGCGCTGTCCACGTCGACCAGGGTGTAGGCCACCTCCCCCCGGGACTTGTTCAGCATGTTGTGGATGTTGATGCCGCGCTCGCCCATGGCGTGCGAGATGCGCGCGAGCATGTCGGGCACGTTCGCGTTGGCGATCGCGAGCCGGAAGGGCGACTCGCGCGGCATGACCGCCTCGGGGAAGTTGACCGCGTTGCGCAGGTTGCCGTGCTCGAGGCACTCGCGCAGCTGGTCCACCACCATCACCGCCGAATTTTCCTCGGCCTCGCCGGTGGAAGCGCCCAGGTGCGGCAGCGCGACTACGCCCGGGACGCCGACCAGCGCCGCGGTCGGGAAATCGGTCACGTAGGCGCGCAGCTTGCCCGCTGCGAGCGCCGCGAGCACGGCTGCGTCCTCGACCACGCCTTCGCGCGAGAAGTTGAGCACGATCGCGCCTTCGTGCAGCAGGCCCAGGTTGCGCGCGCCGACGACATGGCGCGTGCGCTCGGTGAGCGGCACGTGCACCGAGACGAAGCGGCTCGCGCGCATCAGCTCGTCCACCGTGCGCGCACGGCGCACCTGCGAGGGCAGGCTCCACGCTCCCTCGACCGTGATCTCGGGGTCGTAGCCGATCACGTCCATGCCGAGGCGCAGCGCTGCGTCGGCCACCAGGCTCCCCACGCGCCCGAGCCCGATCACGCCCAGCGTCTGTCCCGGCAGCTCGAGCCCGGCGAACGCCTTCTTGCCGTCCTCGACGCGCCGATCGAGGTCCGGCGCCGAGCGGTCCAGCGAACGCACGAACTCGAGCGCGGCGGGGATGTTGCGCGCCGCCATCAGCAGGCCCGCGATCACGAGCTCCTTGACCGCGTTGGCGTTCGCGCCCGGCGCGTTGAACACGGGGATCCCGCGGGCCGTCAGCGCGCCGATCGGGATGTTGTTGGTCCCCGCTCCGGCGCGCCCGACCGCCCTCAGGCGCGCGCCCAAGGGCGTCGCGTGCAGGTCCTTCGAGCGCACCAGCACCGCGTCCGGGTCGGCCGCCGCCGTCACCACGGCGTAGCGCTCGGCCGGCAGGCGCTCGAGCCCGCGCGCGGACACCTGGTTGAGGACCAGTATCTCGAGCTTGCGAGCGCCCTCAGCCATGCTGCGCCGCGAACTCGCGCAGGTAGGCGGCGAGCCGCTGCACGCCTTCGAGCGGCATGGCGTTGTAGATCGAGGCGCGCATGCCGCCGACGGCGCGATGGCCCTTCAACTGCACCATGCCGCGCGCCTCGGCGCCCTTCAGGAACGGCGCGTCGAGCCGCTCGTCGGGCAAGCGGAACGGCACGTTCATGCGCGAACGGTCCGCCTTGTCCACGGGATTCGCGTAGAAGCCCGCGTCGATCGCCTCGTAGAGCAGGTTCGCCTTGGCGATGTTGCGCCGCTCGATCTCGGCCAGGCCGCCGAGCTGCTTCAGCCACTTGAAGACCAGCCCCGCGACGTAGATCGCGTAGGTCGAGGGGGTGTTGAGCATCGAGTCGGCCTCGGCCTGCAACTTGTAGTCCATTACGGTCGGGGTGCCTTTCGCGGCACCGCCCAGCAGGTCCTCGCGCACGAGCACAATCGTCAGCCCCGCGGGACCCGCATTCTTCTGCGCGCCGGCATAGATCAGGCCGAACTTCGAGACCTCGAGCGGCCGCGACAGGAAATGCGACGAGGCGTCGGTCACGAGCGGCACCGCGCCCGTGTCGGGAATCCAGTGGAACTCGACGCCGCCGATCGTTTCGTTGGAGCAGTAATGCACGTAGGCGGCGTCGGGGCGAACCTTCCAGTCGCGCGGCGCATAGGCGAACTTGCGGTCCTCGGAGCTGGCCGCGATCTGCACGTCGCAGTACGCCTTCGCCTCCTTCACCGCCTTCTTCGACCACTCGCCCGTCACCACGTAGTCGGCGCCGGCCTTGCCGCGCATCAGGTTCATCGGCACCTGCGCGAACTGCAGCGTCGCGCCGCCCTGCAGGAACAGCACCCTGGTGCTCGCCGGGATCGCGAGCAGCTCGCGCAGGTCGGCCTCGGCTTCGGCGGCGATCGACATGAACTCCTTGCCGCGATGGCTCATCTCCATCACGCCCATGCCGCTGCCGTGCCAGTCGAGCATCTCGTCGCCGGCGCGCGCCAGCACGTCGGCGGGCAGCATCGCCGGGCCGGCGCTGAAGTTGACCAGGCGCTGCATCAGTGCAGCGTCGGGCCCGGCGCCGGCGGCTCGCCCTCGGGCGGCGGCGCGTCGCCGCCGTTGGCCTCGTCGTGCCCGTTGCCGTTGCCTTCCACGTCCTTTTCCTCGATGCGCTCCATGCCCGCGAGCTTCTCGCCCTCGCCGAGGTTGATCAACGTCACGCCCTGCGTCGAGCGGCCCTGCTCGCGGATCTGCGCCACGGCCATGCGGATCAGCACGCCGCCGGTGGAAATCAGCATCACCTGGTCGCTGTCGTCGACCAGCACCGCGCCCACCAGCGGGCCGTTGCGCTCGGTGGCCTGGATCGCGATCAATCCCTGGCCGCCGCGGCCGTGCTTGGTGTACTCGGCGATCGGCGTGCGCTTGCCGAATCCGTTTCCGGTGGCGG
The DNA here is from genome assembly GCA_050741015.1 of Burkholderiales bacterium. Taxonomy (GTDB): domain Bacteria; phylum Pseudomonadota; class Gammaproteobacteria; order Burkholderiales; family SG8-39; genus JAABQT01. The sequence continues at coordinate 8,133 of JBOIFE010000224.1, forward strand.
TGAGCACGCCGCGGCTCTCATCCTGCGCCACCAGCATGCACACGATCCGGTGGCCGCCGTCCTCGGGCAGGCGCATGCCGCGCACGCCCGCGGCCTGGCGGCCCATCGGGCGCACCTCGCTCTCGGCGAAGCGCACCGCCTTGCCTTCGGAGGAGAACAGCATCACATCCGCGCCGCCGTCGGTCAGCACGCCGCCGACCAGGTAGTCGCCGTCCTCGAGCGTCACCGCGATGATGCCGCTCGGGCGCGGCCGAGAGAACTCGGCGAGCGGCGTCTTCTTCACCGTGCCGCGCGCGGTCGCCATCAGCACGAAATGCTGCTCGTCGAACTCCTTGACCGCCACCACCGCGGTGATCTTCTCGCCCTCCTGCAGCGGGAAGACGTTGACGATGGGCTTGCCTCGGCTCGCGCGGCTGCCCTGCGGTACCTCGAACACCTTGAGCCAGTAGAGGATGCCGCGACTCGAGAAGCACAGCAGGACGTCGTGCGAGTGCGCGACGAACAGCCGGTCGATGAAGTCGTCCTCCTTCATCGAGGTCGCCGTTCGCCCGCGCCCGCCGCGGCGCTGCGCGCGGTAGTCGG
>JBOIFE010000225.1:0-7705 GCA_050741015.1 Burkholderiales bacterium
CCCTACGTCAGGTTGTCTGCCCGCCGCAGGAGCTGCCCGCGCCTGCGGTGCAGCCGAAACAATGCCGCCCGGTCACGATTCCGCGGCGATGCCAGGCCGCCTCGTCGAAGTCGCGCAGGTGCGGCCCCGCGGGCAGCGCGAGCTCGAGTTCGAGCATCTGGTTGAAGTCGCAGTCGTAGAGCCGCCCGTCCCAGCCGACCGACAGCGTGTTGCGGCACATGAGGCCCGCGATCGCCCCGGGGTTGAAGGCCTGCACGAGGCGCTGCAGGTAGGCGTCGAGGTTCCCCGAGGACTCCAGCCACTCGAGGAAGCGGGAGATCGGCATGTTGTTCAGCACGAACAGGCGGTCGAACTCGACGCCGTGCACGCGCCGGAGCCCCTCGCGCCATTCGCGCTCGACGCTCGCTTGCGAGGCGCCGAGAAAGGCGCCCGCGGGATTGGATACCAGCGTCAGGCGCCGCGCCGGGTCGCCGCGGCCGTAACCGACCGCGTTCAGCACGCGCAGCGCGCGCACCGAACGCTCGTAGACGCCCTCGCCACGCTGGGCGTCGGTATTGGGCCGCCGCCAGTGCGGCAGCGAGGCGACGATCTCGACCCGGCGTTCGGCGAGCCAGTCCGCGAGCCCCGCGTTGCGCGGCAGCAGCAGCACGGTCAGGTTGCATCGGTCCATCACATGCTTGCCGGCGTCCGCGGCTGCCTGCACGAGGTCGCGAAAGCGCGGATGCAACTCCGGCGCGCCGCCCGTGATATCGACCGTGTGCGCACCGCTCGCCCGCATGCGCTCGATCACGAGCTCGAGCGTGGCGTCGTCCATCATTGCGTCGGTGCGATCGGGGCCCGCGTCCACGTGGCAGTGGCGGCAGGTCATGTTGCAAAGTTTGCCGAGGTTGACTTGGAAGATCTCGAGCCGGGACGGCGCGAGCGCCGGCCCTGCAAGCGCCGCGAACTCGTGCTCGAGCGCTACCGCGCCAAGATGCCGGAGCTGCTCGTCCGGCGCGGCGAGCGGGGCATGCCGCCGACGCAGGCTCTGCGTCGCGCGTGGCGTCGCGCGATCCGCGGCGAGATCCGCCGCCACCGCCTCGAGCCGGATGACCGATTCGCGCACGCTACATCCCCGCTTTCTGCGCCCGTTCCCGCATCTGCATGCCGTGCACCAGCGACGCGCCGCCGCGGATCGCCACCGCGACGTGCACGGCCTCGGCCATCTGCTCGGTGTCGGCGCCCTTCTGCTGGCATTCCTGGGTATAGGCATCGATGCAGTAGGGGCATTGCACCGCATGCGCGACCGCGAGCGCGATCAGGCTCTTCTCGCGCGCGGTGAGCGCGCCGTCGGCGAATACCGCGCCGTAGTAGTCAAAGAACTTCTTTCCGAGGTCCGGGCTCAGCTCGGCGATGCGGCCGAAATCCACCAGGTGCTGCGGCTTGTAGTAGGTATCCATGGGGCTCCAGAGAGTTACTTGGTGATGAGCATGAACGCCGCCGCGGCGAGCGATATTCCGGAGGCCGCGAGCGCGATTGCGCACAGGATCAATGCGCGGCGCATCCGCGCGTCGGCGATGGCCGCGGCTTCTTGCAGCGCCCGCAGCGTCGCCTGCAGCTCCGCCGCGAGCGCCTTCACGTGCTCGGCGTTTTGCGTCGCCGCGGCCTGCAACTCGGCGATCTGCTCCTGCATGAGCTGCGCCTGGTTGGCCGCCGCCGCGGTCGACTTGCGCGTGAAGACGGGCATCGCGACGTCGAGGATGCTGCCGACGTGGGGCAGGACTGCCTTCAGGGCGGGAAGGAGCCAGCTCGCCATGCGGCTAGTGTCGCAGATTCAGCCGTTCGCGGAAGCCGCGTCACCGGCAGTCCAGGGGCAGGAACTCGGCCTTCACGTCGGTGCGGTTCTCGCCCATCGCCGTCATGTTGCCGGGGGCGGCCGCGTAGCCGCAGACCCAGGCCACTGGCACGACGGGCGCGTCGGGCACGATCGCGGGGCGCAGGCTGAGCGTGTGGCCCCGCAGCTGGTTGTGCGCGCGGTTGCCGAAGGTCATCTGGATCGCGCCGTTCTCGACGGTCATCGCGCTGACGAAGTTGCTCACGACTTTCGCCGGCACGGGCAGGCCGATGCTCGCGTTGTCGGGCGGCAGCACCTGCAGTGCGGACCAAGACGCCGCGATCGGGCGCTTGGCGATGTCGGCGAGCGGCAGCGCGTCGACCACCTGGCCTCGCACGATGCGATCGACGTACGTAGGCACCATCATGAGCGCGAGGATGGCGACTACCGCGACCACCACCATCATCTCGATCAGCGTGAAGCCGCGCTCGCGCACCCCGGGGGCTACAGACGGACGAAGTAGGGCACTGCGCAGAGCGCGGCACCGATCGCGGCCAGGAGCCAGTTGTTGTCGATGAAGTAGGGGTAAACCATCAGTGCCACGCCGACCATGAGCGGCACCGCGGCTTTCTGCCGCCGGCCGTAGATGAAATAGCCCGTGCCGATGGCGCCGAACAAGAGCCCCCAGAGCAACGACGAGGTGTCCATGCGGTCCCGTGCCTCCCAAGCGCACGCGCGCCTCATGCTATGGTAAGCCCGTTAGGCAACACGGGGCGCGAGGAGTTCGCCACCGTGAGAAAGGTCGCATGAGCCGGATTTCCGGTACCGCCCTGATGCTGCTCGCGACGCTCGCCGTGCTGCTCGCTCCGGCCGGCGCCGCATTCGCGGACCGGCCGCGCGTCGCGCTGGTCCTCGGCGGCGGTGGTGCGCGCGGCATCGCGCACCTGGGCGTGCTGAAGGCGCTCGAGGAGCTGCGCATCCCGGTGGACTGCATCGCCGGCACGAGCATGGGCGCGCTGGTGGGCGGCGCCTACGCCGCGGGCGTGACGGTCGACCAGATGCAGCGCCAGCTGTCGAAGGTCAATTGGGACACGATGCTGGTCGACGACCCGCCGCGCGACGAGAAGCCCTACCACGCCAAGCGCGACGATTTCCAGTCGCTGTTCCATTTCGAGCTCGGCCAGCGGGGCACGAGCCTGCAGCTGCCCACCGGGAGCACGGCGGGCTACAAAGTGGAGTTTCTGCTGCGCTCAATGGTGGCGGGCGCGGGAAATTTCCCCGACCAGGACTTCGATCGCCTGCCGATCCCCTTCCGTGCGCTCGTGACCGACATTGCCGACGGCAAAAGCCGCGTGTTCCGGCGCGGCGACCTGGCGAAGGTCATGCGCGCGAGCATGTCGGTGCCGGGGGCGATCTCGCCGGTCGAGATCGACGGCCACCTGTACGTGGACGGCGGCCTGCTGCAGAACTTGCCGGTGGCCGCGGCGCGCCAGGCCTGCGGCGACGTCGTCATCGCGGTCGACGTCGGCAGCACCCTGCTGAAGCGCGACGCGCTCGTCTCGGGGCTTGCGATCTCGGTGCAGATGGTTCTCGTGCTGATGGAACAGAACGTACGTGCTTCAGTCGCTTCGCTCCGGCCGACGGATTTCCTGGTCCGCCCCGAGCTCGGGGACTTCAGCTCGGCGGACTTCGCGCACTCGCTGTCGCTTGTCAGCACGGGCGAGGCGGCGATCATGGCGCAGGCCAAGGCGCTGCAGCGGCTCTCGGTCTCCGAGGCCGAGTACCGCGCCTGGCGCGCGGGCGTCGAGGCGCGCCTGCCCAAGGTGCCGCCGGTGACCGACGTGAAAGTGTCTACCGCCCTGGGACGCGTCAACCCCGAGGTGATCGAGCGGCAGCTCGCCGAAGTGCCTGGCATCGACCTGCGCGCCCGGCCGGAGACCGACTTCAGCCTGCCCAACCTCCACCGGCGCCTGGAGGAGGTCTACGGCGGCGGCGACTTCGAGCGCATGGAATACCAGATGGACGACCACGATGGCGTGCGCACGGTCGACGTGCAGGGCGTCGAGAAGTCCTGGGGGCCGAACTACGTCAAGTTCGGGCTGGGCTTCTCGTCGGACTCCTACCAGACGCGTTTCGACGCGAGCGCCAGCCACCGCACGACCTGGCTCAACTCGCTCGGCGCGGAATGGCGCAATGACGCGCGGTTCGGCTACAACGAGAAGTTCTCGAGCGAGTTCTACCAGCCGGTGTCGTTCCGCGCCGGCGCCTTCGTCGCCCCGCGCATCGAGTGGCGCAGCGACCCCCTCGTGTACTACGTCGACGGCAGCCGCGTCGGCGGCGCCGACGTGCAGACCACCCGCCTGCACCTGGACGGCGGGCTGCAGAACAAGTACGGCGAGGTGCGCCTTGGCGTGTTTGCGGGGCGCCTCGCGTCCCAGTCCGATTTCGGCCTGATCTACAGCGTGCCGGACAATAATCTGCGCCAGGCAGGGTATACGGCGAGCTTCACGTTCGACCAGATCGACAGTCCCTCGCTGCCGCGCGACGGGGTGCTCGTCCGCCTGAATTCCTTCGGCACGCTGAAGAGCTGGGGCTCGGACGACGAGTACAACAAGACCGAGCTGACCATGGTTGGCGCGAAGAGCTTTGGCGAGCACGCCGTGCAGCTCGCGGCCTACGCCGGGGAGACCCTGCAGGGGAAGCTGCCGATCTACGATCCGTTCTACCTGGGCGGATTCCTGCGCGGCTCGGGCTACCGCATGGACGAGTTGCTTGGCGCGAGTACCGCGCTCGCGCGCGCGGTCTACACGTACCGTTTCGCGGCGCTGCCGCCGCAGATCGGCCGGGGCGTGTATTTCGGTGGGTCGCTGGAGACCACGCGCGCCGCGCTGGGCGTGGATCAGGCGGCGGACTCCCACTGGCGGCAGTCGATGAGCCTGTTCGTCGCCGCCGACACGATCCTCGGCACCGCCTACGTCGCACTGGGCCAGGGCCTGAGCGACGACCACCCGCGGACGCTCTACCTGATGCTTGGAGTGCCTTGAATCGAAGCGCGCTAGCGCAGCAAATTGCGGTACTCGTTCAGCACGAAATTGCCGACGCGCCGGCCTCGATTGCGCAGGCGCTGCAGCGGTGTTCCGTCGACGAAGTAGGTCAGCAGGATCGAATCGCGTGTCTGAACTTCCGGTCCCACCGTGTCCACTGAGTGGTACGTGTCCGGATTGACCGCGAACGCGTAGCCCGTGTTCGGGGAAAACAGCATCTGCTTCGCTTTTTCGTAGACGCCCTCGCCGGTCCGCCGGTGGAATATCGTGCCGACGTGCTCGATGGAGCGGTCGCGCGGCAGGTACAGCTGGATCGTCATGCCCTTCCAGCGCGTATCCGGATGAATCCCGATCTGGTAGCCCGCGATGTCCCGCGTCAGGATCGGAATCGGGTACATGCCCATGTTCCTGTACGCCGCGCCAAAGCGCCTTTCGAGGTCCGGGGCCAGGCGCCGCCTAAAGGCCTCGCGCACTTCGCTGGAGCAAAGCGTCTGGCCGACAAGCTGCCAGGCGATCGTCTTCTGCGCAGGAAGATGGCGGATGAATTCCGGGAACAGGTCGAGCTTCACGCGCGTGCCGCCCTCGCGGGTCCGCGTGTATTTGGTTCGACCCGACATCTGGCGGTAGTCCTCCGCGGCCGGCATGGCGTCGAGCATTGCCGCATAGACGTCCGACGGGAAGATTTCGGCCAGCTGCAGGTGGCGGAATGGGGCCTGACCTTCCACGGCGGTGTCGATGGCGCCGACGACGTGGTCGATCGTTCGCTCGGCATCATGCCCATTCACAAGATTCTCCCCGATTGCGAAGTTTTCTGTTTCGCGCAGTGTCTCATGCATGTATCGCTTCTCAAGCCACTTCCAGCAGCGCACGGGGATTCTTTTGCGCGATGAGAAGAAGCGTGCGGGCAGCTCCGGACGGAGCGCGGCGGCCTTGCTCCCATTCCTGGAGCGTGCGCACGGACACGCCAAGCAGCTGCGCGAAGCGCGACTGCGACAGACCGGTGCGTTCCCGTACGGACGTCACCGAAGGGACATTGATCACGCGCCCGTGTTCGCCGCGCTTGATATCGCGAATACCTTCGAGAATCTCAAGACCGATATTGCGCTTTGCCTTAGCCATCGAATTCCTCCTTGATCTTGCGCAGAACGTGAGCAGGGATGTTCTGCTCTTCATTCTTCGCGTAGATCGTCAGCATCCAAATCACGTCTTCATGCGTCTTGGCGTAATAGATCACCTTGACTCCGCCTCGCTTGCCGCGCCCGGGCTGCGCCCACCGTGTTTTTCGAACCCCTCCCGATCCCGGAACGATTGCGCCTCGCTCCGGAGTCTCGGCCAACGTCACCTGAAGTTCGACGTACTCGTCGTCGGTGAGGTAGTCGCCGACAAGGCGTGTAAACAGCTTTGATTCGACAAAGCTGAACATGACGCATTATACGGCAATGCCGTATAGGTTCAATTGGAATCTAACGTGGCGCTCAGCCGCGCGCTTCAGCGCGTCGACTGCAGCAGCGAGTTAGGCTGCAGTTGGTACGGTCTGGAGACATAGGTAACAGTTTAGTCGGGGGACATAGGTAACAGGTTGAACAACACTAAGGGCGCCAATAAGAAGGGGGTGCCCATGCCGTGGAGTCGAACCTCGCCTATGGACCAGAGAACGCAATTCATCGCAGATTACCTGAGGGGGGCACTGAGCGTCACGGAGCTGTGCGCGCTGTACGAGGTGTCGCGCAAGACGGGCTACAAGTTCATCGAGCGCTACCTGCGCCAGGGGCCCGCGGGGCTGGAGGAGAGAAGCCGAAGGCCGCACGAGTCGCCGAACCGCACGGACGAGGAGATCGTGGCGGCGATTCTGGAGGCGCGACGCCGTCACCCGAGCTGGGGCGGCAAGAAACTGCTGGCGTTGATACGCAAGCGCCACCGCGACTGGGATCTGCCGCACCGATCGACGGTGTGCGACATCCTGAGCCGCCACGGCATGGTGCCCACGCGGCGCACGCGCCGGCGCATCGGCCATCCGGGTAAGCCCACCCGCTCGATCCTCGCGCCCAACGATCTGTGGAGCGCGGACTTCAAGGGCCAGTTCAAGACCGGTAACGGTCGCTACTGCTATCCGCTGACCGTGACCGATGGCTTCAGCCGCTACCTCCTGGGCTGCCAGGGGCTGAACTCCACCGCGGTGCATGAGGCAAAGCCGGTGTTCACACGCTTGTTCCAGGAGTACGGACTGCCCCGACGCATCCGCACCGACAACGGCGTGCCCTTTGCCACCAACACGCTCGCTCGGCTCTCCAGGCTCTTGGCCTGGTGGGTGCGCTTGGGCGTGATGCCGGAGCTCATCGAGCCGGGCAAGCCACAGCAGAACGGCCGGCACGAGCGCATGCACCGAACGCTCAAAGCCGAAGCGACACGCCCCGCGGCGGCGAGCCTGCCGGCGCAGCAGCGCAAGTTCAACACTTTTCGCCAGGAGTTCAACCACGACCGCCCGCACGAGGCGCTCGATCAAGAAACGCCGGCCAGCCTGTACCAGCCTTCAACCCGAGAGATGCCCAGCAAGGTGCCGGCGCTGGTGTACCCGGACCGCTTCGAGGTGCGCTACGTGAGCGCCAACGGCGGCATCCGTTAGCAGCGCGGCTGGGTGAACGTCTCCACTGTATGCATCGGCGAGTACGTCGGGCTCGAGGAGATCGACGATGGGCTCTGGAACGTGTACTTCGGCCCGCTCAGGCTCGGGCGGCTGCACGATCGGCACATGAAGATCGAGGACGCCTACGGACGGCTGCTGCGCCATGGGGCCTGAGCGCTTGCGCGCGAATCGCCAGCTCCGCTACGCTTCGCCGGCGATTCGCGC
>JBOIFE010000226.1:0-3449 GCA_050741015.1 Burkholderiales bacterium
CCCGCGCCCGGTGCACAGCCCGGGCGGGCGCGCGCCGCGCTCGTGGTGCGCGACAGCTTCCGCCATCGACGTGACATCGAGCGGGCCTATCGGTCGTTTATCGACGGCGCGCGCGAAGAGGTATTCATCGCGAACGCGTACTTCCTTCCCCGGCGAGGCCTGCGCGCCGCGCTGCAGCGCGCAGCGCGGCGCGGTGTGCGCGTCGTGCTGTTGCTGCAGGGGCGATTCGACTATCTGCTGCTCCACCTCGCCTCGCGCGCAACCTACGAGCGGCTGCTCGCCGCGGGCGTCGAGATCTGGGAGTACCGGCGCGCCTTTCTGCACGCCAAGGTCGCGGTGTTCGACCGCCAGGTGGCGTGTGTCGGCTCGTCAAACCTCGATCCCTACAGCCTGATGATGGCGCGCGAGTCCAACGTATTCGTGGATGACGCGGGCTTCGCCGCGTCGCTGCGGGCGAGCCTGGACGCGGAGATGGGGGCGGGTGCGGAGCGCATTGTCGATGCGGCGTGGCGGCAATTGCCGTGGTGGCGGCGCCTGCGCTTGCGCGCGGCGGTCGTTCTGATGCGGCTGCTTCTCGCCTTCGCCGGAGTCGAGCGCTACCGCTAGCGCGGACCGCCCTCAGGCGACCCGCAGTCGATTGCCTTCCAGGCGTGGCACGATCGGGTAGGCGTCGAACCGGCAGGCGAAATCGACCTCGTGCGACATGCCGCGCTTTGCCATCATTCGCCCCACGCGGCACTCCAGCAGCGCGTTCGGCACGCGTGCCTCGCGGAACAGCGCAAGCGCCGCGCGCGCCGCATCCGAGAGGTCGGTCTCGCCGCCCAGCGCCGAAGCGAGTCGGTCGACGAGGCAGCCGGCGCCGTAGAAGTCCTCGAAGTTGAAATTGCCGCCCGATCCCGAGCAAAGAATGAGGATCGTGTCGCGGGCATGCTCCGTCGCGATGCGCTCGGCCACGGCGCGCGCGTTGAGGAGCGAACCGCAGTAGACGTGCTGGGCACTCGCGGACTGGAGCACTGCGACGGTGCCGTTGGTCGTCGAATAGACCAGTGTCTTGCCGCGCACGCCGTGCGCCAGAAGCCCGAGCGGCACCGGCGGCGCAAACCCCGGCAGCGTCTCGGCCAGCAGCTCGCCGGACAGGACAAAGCTTCCGGGCTCGAGCCGGGCGCCTTCGGCGCGCGCCGCGGCTTCGTCCGCCACCGGCAGCACCTCGGTCGCTCCCTCGGCGAGCGCCGCGACTATTGTCGTCGTCGCGAACAGGATGTCGAGCACGACGACGACCTTGCCGCGCGCGCGCTCGGCATCGAACTCCTCCTTGCGCGTGAGCACGTGAATCCGGTGATTGAGCTCGATGCGAGCGCTCACGGCGCGGGGCGGCGACCGAACATGCCCCAACCTTCCATCGTCATGACGATCTCGCCGGCCTGGTTCAGCGCCTCGGTGCGGGAGCGCAGCAAGCCCACGCCCGGCCGGCTTTGCGAGGCGCGCGATTCCAGGACCGTGCGCCGGTACGTGATCGTGTCGCCGGGTCGCACCGGTCTCAGCCAGCGGATGCTGTCCAGCCCGGGCGAGCCGAGGCTCCGCGAGCGATTGATGTAGTTCTCGCAATTGAGTCGCATGCACACCGCGCAGGTGTGCCAGCCGCTTGCGATCAGTCCGCCGAACGCGGAATGCATTGCCGCCTCGGGGTCGACATGGAAGGGTTGCGGATCGAACTGCCGGGCGAATTCGATCATTTCCGCTTCAGTGAACGTGTGGCTGCCCATTTCCACGGTCTCGCCGACCTTGAAGTCCTCCCAATACAGCGTCATGAAGCGTTCTCCTGACGAACCCTGCCATGGTAGCGTGACGCGCGAGAAGACGGACCGTCCGCCCATGGACCCGAGCGTATTGCGCGCGATGGCGCGCTGGCCCGACGTGCCGGCAGTCTACGGCTGGCTGGCGCTCGATCGCCGTGGACAGTGGCGCCTCCGGGTTCCCGATCGAGGAAAATTCGAGCGAATCGGCAATCGGGCGGTGCGCGAGTTCATCGCGCGCAATTACCAGGCCGACGAGCGGGGTCGCTGGTACTTTCAGAACGGGCCGCAGCGCGTTTTCGTGCAACTGGCCTACACGCCGCTCGTGTTTCACTATGAGGGCAAAGCTCTTTTGGATCATTGCGGGCGCCCGACGCGGGCGGATGAAACCTATCTGGATGACGAAGGCTCGGTGCTCATCGCTGGCGAGCGCGGCATTGGCCTGCTAGACGACCGGGACCTGGCCGAATTCGACGCGCGGCACGGCGCGCGGGCGCAGGATCTTCCGCAATTGCTCAAGGCCGAGGTGCAATGCCGGTTTGGGTTCGATTCGGACCCGTCCGATTCCTTGCGCTGACCTAGTTTCCTCTTTATAATCCGGCCTCTTTTTTCGACGCCAGGGCGGCTACGACTCGCTGGACGTGGCCGCCCGGTTTGTTTCTGGGAATCCAATTTAATGCCTACCGTCAATCAGTTACGGCGCGGAATCCGGGCCGCCCGCCCGCCGAAATCGAAGGTTCCTGCGCTCGCGGGGTCGCCCCAGAAGCGCGGCGTATGTACGCGCGTCTACACCACCACGCCGAAGAAGCCGAATTCCGCATTGCGGAAAGTGGCCAAGGTGCGCCTGACCAACGGGTTCGAGGTCATCGGCTATATCGGCGGCGAAGGACACAACCTGCAGGAGCACTCGGTGGTGCTCATCCGGGGCGGCCGGGTGAAGGACCTGCCCGGTGTTCGATACCACATCGTGCGCGGCTCGCTCGATACGCAGGGCGTGAAGGATCGCAAGCAGAGCCGCTCCAAGTACGGCGCCAAGTCGCCCAAGACCGCCTGAAGGCGCGGGAGAAGAGCCAGCCATGCCGCGTCGCAGAGAAATTCCCAAGCGCGAGATCCTGCCGGATCCGAAATTCAATCACCCGGAGGTCGCCAAGTTCATCAACGTGCTGATGACCCGCGGCAAGAAGTCCGTGGCCGAGGGCATCGTCTACCGCGCCTTCGACGTCATCAAGACCAAGTCGGGCAAGGATCCGATCGAGGTCTTCTCGCAGGCGGTGCAGAACGTGAAGCCTGTCGTCGAAGTGAAAAGCCGGCGCGTCGGCGGCGCGAACTACCAGGTTCCCGTGGAAGTCCGTCCGGTGCGGCGCGTGGCGCTGGCGATGCGGTGGATCCGCGAGGCGGCACAGAAGCGCGGCGAGAAGTCGATGACCGTTCGCCTGGCGGGCGAGCTGCAGGAGGCCGCGGAAGGCCGCGGCGGCGCGATGAAGAAGCGCGAGGAAGTCCATCGCATGGCGGACGCCAACAAGGCTTTCGCCCACTACAGGTTCTAGAGGGATTCTGGTGAGCATCGTGGCGCGCAAGACCCCCATCGAGAGATACCGCAACATCGGCATCTCGGCGCACATCGACGCCGGGAAGACGACGACGACCGAGCGCATC
>JBOIFE010000227.1:0-7710 GCA_050741015.1 Burkholderiales bacterium
GCGACACGATCCGCGTCTCGCTCACGCCCGAGCCGGGCGGCGACCGTGCGCGCGAGGTCGTGGTGGCGCAGGAGATCCTGCAGACGATGGGCATCCGCGCCTTCACGCCGATGGTCTCCGCCTGCCCGGGCTGCGGGCGCACGACCAGCAGCTATTTCCAGGAGCTCGCCGCCCGCATCCAGTCTTACCTGCGCGAGCAGATGCCGCTGTGGCGCGCGAGCCACCCGGGCGTCGAGGACCTTCGCGTCGCGGTGATGGGCTGCGTGGTGAACGGTCCGGGGGAATCCAAGCATGCCGACATCGGCATCAGCCTGCCGGGAACGAACGAAGTGCCGGTGGCGCCGGTCTACGTGGACGGCGAAAAGACGGTGACGCTCAAGGGCGAGCGGATCGCGGAGGAGTTCCAGGCCCTCGTCGAGGACTATGTGCGGCGCAACTTCGCGCCGGGCGCGGCGCGCCGGCGGCACATCCCGATCAAGGCGGCCTGAGGCGTGAGCGCGCCCCTGCAAGCCGTGCGCGGCATGAACGACGTCCTGCCCGAGGAGGCCGAGCGCTGGCAGTGGCTGTCTGTGCGCGTCGCGGACTGGTTCGCACGCTACGGCTATCGGCCGATCCGCACGCCGCTGCTGGAACCGACGGCCCTGTTCCGGCGGGCGATCGGCGAGGTCACCGACATCGTCGAGAAGGAGATGTACACCTTCACCGACGCGCTCAACGACGAGAGCCTCACGCTGCGCCCGGAGGCGACCGCGTCCACCGTGCGCGCCGCGATCGAGCACAGCCTGCTGCACGACGGGCCGCGGCGCCTGTGGTACCAGGGGCCGATGTATCGGCACGAGCGGCCGCAGAAGGGGCGCTACCGTGAATTCCACCAGTTCGGCGGCGAGGCGCTGGGCTACGCGGGGCCCGACCTGGACGCCGAGCTGATCGTGATGTGCGCGGCCCTGTGGCGTGAGCTGGGCCTGGCCGATGTGCGGCTCGAGCTGAACACGATCGGTTCGAGCGAAGAGCGCGCGCGCCATCGTACCGACCTTGTGCGGCACTTGCAGGCGCACGAGGGCGAGCTCGACGCCGACGCGAAGCGCCGGCTGCACACGAACCCGTTGCGGATCCTCGACTCGAAGAATCCGCGCGTTCAGGCCGTCGTGGCCGGCGCACCCGTGCTGATGCAGTACCTGGGCGAGGCATCGCTCGCGCATTTCGAGGGCCTGAAGGGGCTGCTCGCGGCGGCGGGCGTGCCGTTCACGCTGAATGCGCGCCTGGTGAGGGGGCTGGACTACTACAACCTGACGGTTTTCGAGTGGATCACCGACCGCCTTGGCGCGCAGGGTACCGTGTGCGGCGGCGGGCGCTACGACGGGCTGTTCGCCCAGCTCGGCGGCCGCCCCGCGCCGGGCGTGGGCTTCGCGGCCGGCATCGAACGGCTCCTCGCGTTGCTGCTCGACGCGACCGTGCCGGCGCGCGCACCCGACGCCTATGTCCTGCACCAGGGCGAGGGCGCGCTCGCCTACGCTTTCGCGCTCGCCGAGGAGCTTCGCCGCGCCGGGCGCGCCGCGATCCTGCACGCCGGGGGCGGGGGTTTCAAGGCGCAGATGCGCAAGGCCGACGCGAGCGGCGCTGTGCTCGCACTCATCGTGGGCGAGGACGAACTTGGCGCCGACGCCGTGACCGTCAAGCCACTGCGCGATGCGCGCGCGCAATGGCGAGAGCCGCGCGCGGGGCTCGGCGCGCGCCTGACCGACATCCTGAAGGGAATCTGACGATGGCAATGCAGAACCTCGATCTCGAGGAGCAGGAGCAGCTCGAATCACTCAAGGCCTGGTGGAAACAGAACGCCCGCCTGATCCTGTTCGCGATCGTGGCGGCCGGCGTGGCCTTGGCGGGCATGCAGGGCTGGCGCTGGTACCAGAACAGCCAGGCGCAGGAGGCGAGCCGCGTGTACGACGTGCTCGCCAAGGCGGTGCGCGCCGGCGACGCCAAGGCGGTGCGCGATGCGGGCGGCGCGCTCGCCGAGCACTATGGCTCGACGCTGTATGCGTCGCTCGGCGCGCTCGAGGCCGCGCGCTTCCATTTCGACCGCGGCGAGCTGAGAAGCGCGGCCGCGCAGTTGCAGTGGGTGATCGACCGCTCGGGCTCGGAGGACCTGCACGAGCTGGCGCGCCTGCGACTGGCGTCGGTCCTACTCGATGAGAAGTCCTATGACGAGGCGTTGAAGGCGCTCGAGCCCAAGCCGCGGCAAGCTTACGCGACGCAGTTCGCGGCGCTGCGAGGCGACATCCTCGCCGCACAGAAGCGCGTGCCGGAGGCGCGCGCCGCGTATCGCGAGGCGCTCGAGAAGGCGGAAGGGTCGTTCCGCGACAGCGTGCAGATGCGCCTCGACGGCCTCGGGAGCTGAGCGTGGGGCGCCGCGCCGCATGGCTGCTGGCGCTGCTGCCGGCGCTGGCCGGCTGCTTCGGCGGCTCGGGCGCCGGCCCCCAGCCCGCGGCCCTCGCGCCGCTGACCTCGGCGCATGGGCCGAAGCTGGAATGGAGCGCCGACACCGGCGCGGCCGAGGACTTCGTCTTCGGGCCCGCGGTGGTGGACGACGCGGTCTTCGTTGCCAGCCGGCGGGGCGAGGTGACGCGGCTCGACGCCGCAACGGGGCGCAGGCGCTGGCACGTTTCGCTCGACACGAAACTCTCCGCGGGCGTAGGCGCCGGGCAGGATACGGTTACGGTCGCGAGCGACGAAGGCGAGGTGTTCGCGCTCGAAGCGCAAAGCGGCAAGCTGCGCTGGCGCGTGCGGGTGTCGAGCGAAGTGCTCGCCTCGCCAAAGATCGCGGACGGGCAGGTACTGGTGCGGAGCGCCGACAGCCGCATCCATGCGCTCGCCGTCGCCGACGGCAAGCGCCGCTGGATGTACCAGCGAACGCCGGCATCGCTGCGCCTGCGCACGGCGCAGGGCCTCGCGGTGTCGGAGGGGCAGGTCTACGCGGGTTTCTCGAACGGCAAGCTCGTCGCGCTCGCGCTGGACACGGGCGCGCTGCGCTGGGAGGCGACCGTGGCGGTGCCCAAGGGCTCCACCGAGCTCGAGCGCGTCACCGACGTCGTCGGCGATCCCGCGGTGCCGGGGCGCGAAGTCTGCGCGGTGGCCTATCAGGGCCGCGTGGCCTGCTACGACACGCACGGTGGCAGCCAACTCTGGGCCCGCGAGAGCTCGAGCGTGACGGGCGTGAGCACCGATGCGCGTTACGCTTACATCAGCGACGACCAGGGAGTCGTGCAGGCGCTCGACCGCAGCACCGGTCGCAGCTTCTGGAAGCAGGATCGCCTGGCGCGGCGCCGCCTCTCGCTCCCGTTGCCGGTCGGCGAAGTGATCGTGGTGGGCGACTTCGAGGGCTACGTGCATCTCCTGTCGCGCGACACGGGTGCGCTGGTCGGGCGCGCGAAGACCGACGGCAGCGAGATCCGCGCCGCGCCCGTGTCGCTTCCCGACGGCGGTTTCCTGGTGCAGACCCAGGACGGCGGCCTGTTCGCGCTGCGACCCTGAGCTGGCGGCGCGCATGAGGCCTGTCCTCGCCCTTGTCGGGCGGCCCAATGTCGGCAAGTCGACGCTCTTCAACCGGCTCACCCGCCGCCGGGACGCGATCGTCGTCGACGTGCCCGGCGTGACGCGCGACCGCCACTACGGCGAGGGCCGTGCGGGCTCGCGCGCTTTCATCGTCATCGACACGGGTGGCCTGGATCCCGCGGCAAAGTCCGGGATCTTCGTGGAAATGGGCCGCCAGGCCTGGCAGGCGATGGCGGAGGCCGACGCGGTGCTACTGCTCACCGACGCGCGCGCGGGCCTGCACCCCGACGATCGCGAGATCGCGGCGAAGCTCCGCCGCCTGGGCACGCGCGTGCACGTGGTGGTGAACAAGTCCGAGGGCATGGCGGCCGACACCGCCGCGTCGGAGTTCCACGCGCTCGGCCTCGGGCTGCCGATCGCGATCTCGGCCGCGCATGGCGAGGGCGTGGGCCCACTGCTGGAATACGTGCTGAGCGACTTTCCGGACGACGAGTCCGCGGACGAGGTGGCGGCCCGCGACCGGCATCCGCGCGTCGCGATCGTGGGACGCCCGAACGTGGGCAAGTCGACCCTGGTCAATGCGCTGGTCGGCGAGGAGCGCGTCATCGTGCACGACGAGCCCGGCACCACGCGCGACGCGATCGAGGTGCCATTCGAGCGCGCCGGGCGGCGCTACACGCTGATCGACACGGCCGGCATGCGCAAGCGCGGGCGGCAGGGCGAGGCGGTCGAGAAATTCTCGATCGTCAAGACGCTGCAGGCGATCGAGGCGTCCAACGTCGCGGTGCTCGTCCTCGACGCCGCCGAGGGCGTCTCGGAGCAGGACGCGCACGTCGCCGGCTACATCCTGGAGCGCGGGCGGGCCGTGGTCGTTGCGCTCAACAAGTGGGATGCGGCGGACAAGGCGGCGCGCGAGCGCATCACCCAGGAATTTGCCTGGAAGCTAGGCTTTCTCACGTTTGCCGACACGGTGGCGGTCTCGGCGCGGGCGGCCAGGGGTATGGGCGAATTGATGCGAGCCGCCGACGGCGCTTACGCCGCGGCCATGGCGAAGATGCCGACGCCAAAGCTCACCCGAGCGATGATCGCCGCGGTCGAGAAACAGGCGCCACCGCGCAAGGGCACGCGGCGCCCCAAGCTGCGCTACGCCCACCAGGGCGGCCAGAATCCGCCGCGCATCATCATCCACGGCAATTCGCTCGACCAGCTGCCCGACAGCTATTGCCGGTACCTGGAGGGGTTCTTCCGCGACACCTTCAAGCTGCGCGGCACGCCGATGCGCGTGGAATTCCGGATGGGCCGCAATCCCTATGCCGGGCGAGGGCCGGCGCGCCGGCGCAGCAAGGCGCCCTAGGCCGGGTCGGTGCCGCCCGCCACCCGGCTCGCCGCGTACTTCGGCGCCTACTTCCTGTATTCGGGCGCGCTGGTGCCGTACTTTTCCCTGTATCTCGACGCGCGCGGACTGGACGCCGCGCAGATCGCGCTCGTCATGGCGATGCCGCAAGTCGCGCGCGTCGCGGCGCCTTCGTTCTGGGGCTGGCTCGCCGACCGTAGCGGCGCGGGACGCGCGATCGTCGTGGGCGGCGCGGTCGCCCTCGTCGCCGGCTATGCGCTCGTCGGCGCGACGAGCACGGCGGGCGGCCTTGCCGCGGTCATGCTCGGCATGAGCTTGCTTACCGCCGGCGCGCTGCCGATCGTGGAGTCGATGACGATGGCCGCGCTTGCCGGGCGCGCCGAGCGCTACGGGCCGATCCGCGCCTGGGGCTCGATCGGATTCATCTGCGGCGTAATGGGGACCGGCCTGTGGCTCGACCGCCACGCGCCGTCCACGCTGATCGGCGTACTCGTGGCGCTCACGGCGCTGACGCTGGCGGTGGCGCTGCTGCTGCCGGCCGGCGCCGCTGGGCGCGGCACCGGGGACGGCGGCGCGCGGCTCGGTGACGTCCTGCGGCGCAGAGAAGTGCGCGCGCTGCTCGCCGCCTGCTGCTGCATGGCCGCGGCGCACGGCGCGCTCTATGGATTTTTCTCGCTGCATGCGCAATCGGCCGGCTACAGCAAGACCGCCATCGGCGCGCTCTGGACGCTCGGCGTGGTCGCCGAGATCGGCGTGTTCCTCGCCTGGCCGCGCCTCGCCCGTCGCTGGAGCTTGCGCACGCTGCTGCTCGCGAGCTTCCTACTGGCGGCAGTGCGCTTCGCTGCGATCGGCTGGGGCGCACAGCTGCTCGCGCTGCTCGTCGTCGCGCAGCTGCTGCACGCAGCGACGTTCGGCGTCTACCATGCGTCGGCGGTTGCCGCGATCCACCGCCTGTTTCCCGGCAGCCTGCAGGCGCAGGGGCAGACGCTGTACTCCAGCCTCTCGTACGGCGTCGGCGGTGGCGCCGGGCTGCTCATCGCCGGCTGGACCTGGGAGACGCTCGGCGCGGCCGCGAGCTTCGGCACGAGCGCCGCGTTCGCGCTCGCCGGCGCTGCGCTCGTCGCCCGCGGCGTGCGCGTGTAGGCTTTCGCCATGCGCCTCGTCGTGCTCGCCGCTGCGTCGCTGCTCGCGGCCTGCCAGACCGTGCAGACCACGCAGCCCGGCGTCGTCGGGATCGACCGCACGCAGTCGATGCTGCTGTCCTCGGCCGAGGTCGACGCGAGCGCCGTGAAGGCCTACCAGGAAGTCCTCGCCGACGCGAAGAAAAAGGGCACGCTGAATCGCGATCCCGCGCAGGTCGAGCGCGTGCGGCATGTCGCGCACCGTCTGATCCCGCAGACCGCGGCCTTCCGTACCGACGCGCCGGGCTGGGCCTGGGAGGTGAATGTGATCACCACCAAGGAGCTGAACGCCTGGTGCATGCCGGGCGGCAAGATCGCCGTCTACACGGGATTGCTCGAGCAGCTCAAGCTCACCGACGACGAGCTCGCAGCGATCATGGGCCACGAAATCGCGCATGCGCTGCGCGAGCACGGGCGCGAGCGGGCCTCCGAGGCGATGGCCGAGGGGCTGGCGCTCAGCATCCTCGGCGCGATGGCGGGCCTGTCGCGCGGCGGCATGGACCTGTCGCAGATGGTGCTCAACGTCACGCTCACGCTGCCGAATTCCCGCCAGCACGAAACCGAGGCCGATCGCATCGGCGTCGAGCTCGCCGCGCGCTCGGGCTACGATCCGCGGGCGGCGGTCGAGGTCTGGGAAAAAATGAGCCGCCAGTCGGGCGGCGCGCCGCCCCAGATCCTGTCCACGCATCCAGCCCCGGCCACCCGGATCGCGGATCTCAAGGTGTATTCGGCGCGTGTCATGCCCCTGTACGAGCAGGCGCGCCAGCGGACCCCTTAAACCCAGTCCTTTCAAGGACTTTGGCTGTGCCATAATCTCCGGCTTTCGCACCGGCGACCATGGACCGCACGCTCTACGACAAGCTCTGGGACAGCCACCTCGTGCATGCCGACGAGGACGGCACTGCGCTCATCTACATCGATCGCCACCTCGTTCATGAAGTCACGAGCCCGCAGGCCTTCGAGGGCCTCAAGCTCGCCGGCCGCAAGCCCTGGCGCATGACCTCGGTGGTCGCGACCGCGGACCACAACACGCCGACCACCGGCTGGGAGCGCGGCATCGCCGGCATCGTCGACCCGACCGCGCGCGTCCAGGTGGAGACGCTCGAGGCCAACATGCGCGACTACATGCCGAAGGCCTTCTTCCCGTTCCTCGACCAGCGCCAGGGCATCGTGCACGTGATCGGGCCGGAGCAGGGCGCGACGCTGCCCGGCATGACGGTGGTCTGCGGTGATTCGCATACGAGCACGCATGGCGCTTTCGCGTGCCTAGCGCACGGCATCGGCACCTCCGAGGTCGAGCACGTCCTCGCCACGCAGTGCCTGGTGACCCGGAAGATGAAGAACATGCGCGTCACCGTCGAGGGCACGCTGGCCCGGGGCGTGACGGGCAAGGACATCGTGCTGGCGGTGATCGGGCGCATCAGCACGGCTGGAGGCAGCGGGCACGCCATCGAGTTCGCCGGCAGCGCGATCCGCGGGCTGTCCATGGAAGGGCGCATGACCGTGTGCAACATGTCGATCGAGGCGGGCGCGCGCGCTGGGCTGATTGCGCCAGACGATACGACTTTTGCCTACCTGCGTGGACGTCCGCGCGCGCCCAAAGGCGCCGCATGGTAAGCGGCAATC
>JBOIFE010000228.1:0-12054 GCA_050741015.1 Burkholderiales bacterium
CGGCACTTCGACGTGCAGCTGATCGGCGGCATGGTCCTGCACGACGGCAAGATCGGGGAGATGAAGACCGGCGAAGGCAAGACGCTGGTGGCGACGCTGCCGGCCTACCTCAATGCGCTCACCGGCCGCGGCGTGCACATCGTCACGGTCAACGACTACCTGGCGCGGCGCGACGCCGACTGGATGGGCCGGATCTACGGTTTCCTCGGCCTCAGCGTCGGCGTCAACGTGCCGCAGATGGAGCCCGAGGACAAGCGCGCGGCCTACGCCGCCGACATCACCTACGGGACGAACAACGAGTTCGGCTTCGACTATCTGCGCGACAACATGTCGATGCGCATCGAGGACCGCTTCCAGCGCGGGCTGCGCTTCGCCATCGTCGACGAAGTCGACTCGATCCTGATCGACGAAGCGCGCACGCCGTTGATCATCTCGGGGCAGGCCGACGATCGCACCGAGGTCTACGCGCGCATGAACGACGTGGGGCCGCTGCTCGCGCGGCAAAAGGACGAGAAGGGCGAGGGCGACTTCTGGGTCGACGAGAAGAACCATCAGATCACGCTTTCGGAATCCGGCCACGCCCGCGCCGAGGAGATCCTCGCGCGTGTGGGGATGTTGCCGCAGGGAGCGAGCCTGTACGAACCGGCCTACATTAACCTCGTGCACCACCTGTACGCGGCGCTGCGTGCGCACAACCTGTTCCATCGCGACCAGCATTACGTGGTGCAGGACTCGGGCTCGGGCAAGGAGGTCGTCATCGTCGACGAATTCACCGGCCGGCTGATGCACGGCCGCCGCTGGTCCGATGGCCTGCACCAGGCGGTGGAAGCCAAGGAGAAGGTCGCGATCCAGAACGAGAACCAGACGCTCGCGTCGATCACGTTCCAGAACTACTTCCGCATGTACGCGAAGCTCGCGGGCATGACCGGAACGGCCGATACCGAGGCCTACGAGTTCCAGGACATCTATCGCCTGGAAACCGTGGTGATCCCGACGCACAAGCCGATGATCCGCGACGACCGGCTCGACCTCGTCTACCGCACGGCCGGCGAGAAGCACAAGGCGATCATCGACGACATCAAGGACTGCCACGAGCGCGGCCAGCCGGTGCTGGTGGGCACGACCTCGATCGAGAGTTCCGAGCTGCTGTCGGGCCTGCTGACGCGCGACAAGCTTCCGCACCAGGTCCTGAACGCCAAGCAGCACGCGCGTGAGGCGGAAATCGTGGCGCAGGCCGGGCGGCCGAAGATGGTGACGATCGCCACCAACATGGCCGGCCGTGGCACCGACATCGTGCTCGGCGGCAGCGTCGACAAGCAGGTCGAGCTGATCGAGGCCGACGCCTCGTTGCCGCAGGCCGAGATGGCGGCGCGCTCGGCGAAGCTGCGGGGCGAATGGCAGGCGCTGCACGACCATGTGATCAAGGAAGGCGGCCTGCACATCATCGGCACCGAGCGCCACGAGTCGCGGCGCGTGGACAACCAGCTGCGCGGCCGTTCGGGGCGCCAGGGCGATCCCGGGAGCTCGCGCTTCTACCTGTCGCTGGAGGACCCGCTGCTGCGGATCTTCGCCGGCGAGCGGATCAACAAGATCATGGTCATGTTGCGCATGCCCGAGGGCGAGGCGATCGAGCACGGCATGGTCACGCGATCCATCGAGAGCGCGCAGCGCAAGGTCGAGGCCCGCAACTTCGACATCCGCAAGCAGCTGCTCGAATACGACGACGTTGCAAACGAACAGCGCAAGGCGATCTACGCGCTGCGCAACGAGATGCTGGAGTCGCAGGACGTATCGGCCCGCATCGCCGACCTGCGCGCCGGCGTCATTTCGGACCTGTTCCGGACGTACGTTCCCGAGGAGAGCGTCGAGGAACAGTGGGACGTGAAGGGACTCGAGACCGCGCTCAAGGCCGAGCTGAACTTCGAGGTGCCGGCGGCCGAGTGGCTGGCGCGCGAACCCGATCTGGGCGACGACACGCTGCTCGAGCGAGTCATGGAGAAGGCGCACGCGGCCTACCACGACAAGTGGCCTGCCGGCGCGGAGGAATCCGTCCGTCAGTACGAGCGGCACATCATGCTGCAAATCCTCGACGCGCACTGGCGCGAGCACCTCGCCGCGCTCGATCACCTGCGCCAGGGCATCCACTTGCGCGGCTACGCCCAGAAGAATCCGAAGCAGGAGTACAAGCGCGAGGCGTTCGAGCTGTTTGGCGCGATGATCGAGGCGGTGAAGCTCGAGGTCACGCGCCACCTGGTGGCGGTCGAGATCCGCACCAGCGACGCGGTACCGCCCCCCGACGTGGAGCAGCACGTCGAGAATGTGCGCATGCAGCATGCCGATTACGACACCGCGCTCGCCGACCCGGGCGAGGCGTCCAAGCCGCAGCCGGTGCGCGCCTCGCAGAAGATCGGCCGCAACGACCCCTGCCCCTGCGGCTCGGGTCGCAAGTACAAGCACTGCCACGGCAAGCTCGCGTAAGCCATGGCGGTGAACCTCGCCCCGCCCGACGCGGCGCAGCTGCTACCGGTCGCCGGCGTCGAGCTGGGCACGTCCCGCGCGGGCATCCGCAAGCCCGGACGACGCGACCTGCTCGTCATGCGTGTTGCCCCCGGCACCACGGTCGCGGGCGTGTTCACGCGAAACCGCTTCTGCGCCGCTCCGGTCCTGGTTGCAAAGTCACACCTGCGCGCCGCGGTCCGCGCGCTTGTGGTGAATACGGGCAACGCCAATGCGGGCACGGGACCCGACGGCCTGCGGCGCGCCATGGCCGTTTGCGACTCTGTCGCGGCCGCGATCGGCTGCAAGGCGCGCGAGGTCCTTCCGTTCTCGACCGGGGTCATCATGGAGCCGCTGCCGGTCGAGCGCGTCGTCGGCGGCGTACCGGCGGCGATCGCCGACCTCGGGCCGGACCACTGGGCGGCGGCGGCCGAAGCAATCATGACGACCGACACCGTGGCGAAGGCAGTCTCGCGCCGCGTCCGGCTTGCCGCGGGCGAGGTTGTCGTGACCGGGATCGCCAAGGGCTCCGGCATGATCCGTCCCGACATGGCGACGATGCTCGGATTCGTGGCGACGGATGCGAAGGTCTCCAGGGCCGTCCTGCAACGCATCGCCAAGTCGACGGCCGATCGATCGTTCAATGCCGTCACCGTCGACGGGGACACGTCGACGAACGACGCTTTTATATGTCTCGCGACCGGAAAAGGCCCGGTCGCGAGATCGAAGAAGGATCTCGATCGCCTTGCCGAAGCGATCACCGAGGTCGCGCAAACGCTGGCACAGGCAATTGTCAGGGACGGCGAAGGGGCGACCAAGTTCGTCACCGTGCGCGTCGAAGCCGGGCGCAGCGAAGCCGAGTGCCGCAAGGTCGCCTATGCCATTGCCCATTCGCCGCTGGTGAAGACCGCCTTCTTCGCGGGCGACCCCAATCTGGGCCGCATTCTCGCCGCCGTGGGCAACGCGGGCGTTGCCGGTCTCGACACGTCGAAAGTGGACCTATACATTGACCACGTGCGCGTGGCGCGGGGCGGTGGCCGCGACCCGGACTACCTCGAGGCCGACGGCGTCGCGGCCATGGCCAAGTCCGAGTTTGTGGTACGCATCGTGATGCGACGCGGGCGAGCGGCCGCCACAGTGTGGACCTGCGACCTTTCCTACGAATACGTGAAGATCAACGCCGAGTACCGTACGTGAGCAAGGACCTCGAGAAGATCCTCGCGCGCCTGGAGCAGCTGCTGCCGCCGGCGCCGCCGCCGACGGACTGGAATGCGAGCATCGCCTTCCGCTGGCGCAAGACTGCGGGACTCAACGCGCGCGGCTGGCTGCAGGCCGTGCGGCACGTGCACCGCATTCGCCTGTCGGACCTGCAAGGCATCGGCCCCCAGATTGCGAAGGTGGAGCAAAACACGCGCCAGTTCCTCGAGGGTCGGCCCGCGAACAACGTGCTGCTGACCGGGGCGCGCGGCACGGGCAAGTCCTCGATCGTGAAAGGGCTGCTCCACAAGTACCAGCGCCAGGGGTTGCGCCTGATCGAGGTCGAGAAGAACGACCTCGTGGAACTGCCGGCGATCACGGACCAGGTCGCGGGCCGACCCGAGCGCTTTCTCGTCTTCTGCGACGACCTCACTTTCCACGGCACCGAGGACGGCCACATCGCGCTGAAGGTTGCACTCGACGGTTCCATCTCCACGACGTCGGAAAACGTGCTGATCTACGCCACGTCGAACCGGCGGCACCTGATGCCGGAGTACATGCAGGAGAACCTCGAGACCAAGTACGTCGGCGACGAGATCCATCCCGGCGAGACGGTGGAGGAGAAGATCTCGCTGTCGGAGCGATTCGGGCTGTGGGTGTCGTTCTACCCGTTCGACCAGGACGAATACCTCGAGATCGTCGCGCACTGGCTGCGCACGCTCGGCTGCGGGCCGAAGGAAGCCGCGGCGTCGCGCGACGAGGCATTGCAGTGGTCGCTGCAGCGCGGCTCGCGCAGTGGCCGCATCGCCTACCAGTTCGCTCGCGACTGGGCGGGCAAGCACGCGAAGAAGTAGGGTGCCGGTCGAGGTCGCGGCCGCGGTCATCCAGCGCGCCGACGGCGCTTTCCTGCTGGCCCGGCGACCCGCCGGCAAGGCGTACGCAGGATACTGGGAGTTTCCGGGCGGAAAGATCGAGCCGGGCGAGGGTGCCGAACGCGCGCTCGCGCGGGAGCTTCGCGAGGAGCTCGGCATCGAGACCCGCACGGCGTACCCCTGGATCACGCGCGAATTCACCTACCCGCACGCCTCGGTTCGGCTCCGCTTCTATCGCGTCACGGCCTGGACGGGCGAGCCGCATCCGCGCGAGGCGCAGACCCTTGCCTGGCAGCCGCTGGGGGTGGCACCGGCCGGGCCCATGCTGCCGGCCAACGCGCCGGTGCTGGCGGCCCTCGCGCTGCCGCACGAGTATGCCGTGACCGATGCGGAACAGCGCGGCGTGCCGGCGATGCTGGACCGGATCGAGGCGGGGCTTGCCCGCGGACTCGCGCTGATCCAGGTGCGCGACCGCGGGCTTGCGGGGCGCAACGAGTTCGTGCGCGACGTCCTGCGTCGCGCGCACGCGCGCGGCGCTCGGGTGCTCGTGAGCGGGGGACACGCGCTGGGCGACGGCGCGCATTTCACGGCCGCGGCGCTGATGGCGCTCGACGCGCGACCCGCGTCGGGCCTCGCGGGTGCCTCGTGCCACGACGCGGATGAGCTCGCACGCGCGATGGCGCTGCAGTTCGATTTCGCGGTGCTGGGGCCCGTCAAGCCCACGGCGTCGCATGCGGGCGGACGCGCGCTCGGCTGGCCCGCGTTCGAGCACATCGCACGCGGCGCGACGCTCCCGGTCTACGCCATTGGTGGCTTGACCCGCGACGATCTCGAGGATGCGTGGCGCGCGGGCGCGCACGGCGTCGCGATGATCCGCGGCGCCTGGGCCTAGTCCTCGCCGGGCTCCTGCGCGGGCTGGGTTTCGGGCACTCGGTAGGCTTCGGTCGCCCACTGGCCCAGGTCAATCAGGCGGCAGCGCTCGCTGCAGAACGGGCGCCAGGCGTTCGCGGGCGAGAACGGCGCGGCCGCGCCGCAGTTCGGGCAGGGAACCGTGGTCACAGATTGCAGAACGTGAGCTCGAACGGCACGTCCCAGTCGGCGGCGCGCGGCTTCGGATCCTCGCTCGCCTGCGTCAGGAAGCGGATGTTGAGGACGTACTTGTTGGCGCTGATCTCGGGTACGCAGTTGGCTTCGGCGTCCAGGCGCACGCGCATCATCTGCGCCGTCTTGCCGCCCAGCATCTGCTGGAACGTGCCGATCGGCGCGGCGAGGCGCTGCGGCTTGCCCGATTCGCGCAGGATCCGCAGGATGATGGCCGAGCCGTCGCGCAGCGGAAGGAGCGGCCCGGTCCAGGCCGCGAGCTGGCCAATGCGCTCTTCGGCGGGGCGGTGCAGCCAGAAGTGGTATGAGGGCAGGTCGAACTCGCACGCGCCGCCGGGGATGCCGGTGCGCTGCTTGATCGACATCAGCCAGTCGTTCTCGCGGATGTACTGGCCGATCTTGCCCGTCATCGAGAACAGCGCGGCCGCCGCCTGCTCGATGTCGCGCAGCACGCTGGAGAGCGCCTCCTCGGAAATCTCGGGGTTGTTGCGGAACGACAGCAGCACCTGCTTCTGGCGCTCGAGCTCCTGCAGCAGGTCGGACTTGAGGTCGGCGCGGCTCGAGACTTCGAGGATCTCGAACAGCGTGAGCAGGGCGACATGGTGGTCGAGCGGATCGGTGCGCGCGATGAAGTGGCGCGAGCGCTCGAACAGATCCTCCAGCCGCAGGAGGGTTCGAATGCGCTCGTTGAGCGGATACTCGTAGGTGATCACGCGCGCCCGGTGAAAATCCCGCGGATTCTGCTGGTTTTGCGCGTCGATGACAAATTCAGTCCGCGCCGCGTGCGAGCGCCAGGTAGCGGACGTGCAACGCGGCGACCTGTTTGTGCAGCGCGTCAATCGGACCGGAATTGTCGATAATATCGTCCGCAGCAGCGCGCCGTTCGTCGCGCGACATCTGCGCGGCCAGGATGCGCCGAACCTCCGCTTCGTCGAGGCCGCTGCGCCGTCGCACTCGCTCGATCTGCAGCGCCTCGGGGCTATCGACCACCAGCACGCGCGAGACGCGCCGCCGTGCGTCGCCGGACTCGAGAAGCAGCGGCACCACCTGGATCACGTACGGCGCGGACGCTGCCGCGGTGCGCCGTTCCGATTCGGCGCGGATCATCGGGTGCAGCAGCGCTTCCAGTCGCGCACGCTCGCGCGGATCGGCAAAGACGCGCGCGCGCATGCCCGCACGGTCCATGGCGCCGTCGGCCCCGATCGCTTCGTCGCCGAACGCCCGTCGCACCCCAGGAATTGCCGCACCGCCGGCGACGGTAAGCTCGTGCGCGATGGCGTCCGCGTCGACGACGGTGGCGCCAAGGCGGCCGAATGCCTCGGCGGCCGCGCTCTTTCCACTGCCGATGCCGCCGGTGAGGCCCACGACAAAAGGCACTACAAGCCCTGGAACACCGGAAAGCGCGCGGCGATTTGTGCGCCCCAGAACAGCACCACGACGCCTGCCATCGCGATGTAGGGCCCGAAGTGGAACCTGAACATGCCGTCCCATCCGCGGCGGGCCGCGAGCATCTGGACGATGCCGAAGATCGAGCCAACGACCGCGGACAGGAACACGACCATGAACAGCGGCTGCCAACCGAGGAACGCGCCGACGGCCGCCGTCATCTTGAAGTCGCCGTGGCCCATGCCGTCCATGCCGCGGATCAGCTTGAAGAGCGCGTTCAGGGACCAAAGGGACAGGTACCCGGCAGCGGCGCCGATCACGGCATTCTCCAGCGGCACGAACGTGCCCACCGTGTTGGCGAGCAAGCCGATCCAGAGCAGCGGGAGGCTGATGCTGTCGGGGATCAGGCCCGTATCCTGGTCGATGAAGGCAAGGGCGATCGTGGCCCAGATGAACACGGCGGCGGCCAGGGCATGAACGGACGCGCCGAACCGGGCCGCGGCGTACCAGGCGCCGAGCCCGGCGAGCAACTCGACGATCGGGTACCTGAGCCCGATCGGCGACTTGCACTGCGCGCAGCGTCCTCGCAGCGCAACGTAGCTCACGAGCGGAATGTTCTCCATCGCCGAAATCGGGTGCCCGCATTTAGGACAGCGCGACCTCGGCGCGGCCAGGCCGAGGCGACCCTCGAATTTCCGCGACACGAGCGCACCGAATTCACCCGCGACCCGCGTCGCCTCGGCATCGTCCTTGAATGCGCTTGAATCCTTGACCGTGGCCGGGAAATCCGAGAACCACTCGCGCTCCATCATCCGCGGCAGGCGGTGGATGACGACGTTGAGGAAAGACCCGATGCAAAGCCCCAGGGCGAGCGCCACCCAGGGCAGGACGGCAGGCTGGGCCAGCCAGCCGAAGGCCTGCATCTAGACCGCTTGGCCCATCTTGAAGATCGGCAGGTACATGGCAATGACCATGCCACCAATGAGGGTGCCGAGCACGACCATGATCATGGGCTCCATCAGCGACGACAGCGCCTCGACCGCGTCGTCGACCTCCTGCTCGTAGAAGTCCGCCACCTTGCTGAGCATCGCGTCGAGCGCGCCCGTCTCCTCGCCGATCGAGCACATCTGCAGCACCATGTTGGGGAAGACCCCGGAGTTCTGCATCGCCAGGGTGAGCGCGGTGCCGCCCGAGACTTCCTTCTGGATCTGCTTGGTGGCGGTCAGGTAGACGTGGTTGCCCGACGCGCCGCCGACCGAATCAAGCGCCTCGACCAGCGGCACGCCGGCCGCGAACATCGTCGCGAGCGTGCGCGTCCAGCGCGCAATCGTGGACTTGCGCATCAGGGAGCCGAAGACGGGAAGCCGCAGCATCAGGCGGTCCATGAAGATCTGCACGCTCACCGAGCGCTTCCAGGATTCGAGGAAGCCGTAGATGCTGGCGCCGATCACGGGAAAGATGATGTACCAGTTGCCTACGAACCAGTCCGAAATCGCCATCACCATCAGCGTGGGCGCGGGCAGGTCGGCGCCGAAGTTGTGGAACACCTCCTTGAATGCCGGAATGACGAAAATCATGATCACCGACGTGATGACGAAGGCGACCACGACGATCGCGATCGGGTAAAACAGCGCCGACTTGATCTTCGACTTGATGCCGAGGATCTTCTCCTTGTAGGTCGCCAGCCGGTCGAGCAGCGTCTCGAGAATCCCCGCCTGCTCCCCGGCCGCCACCAGGTTGCAGAACAGCTGGTCGAAATACAGCGGGTACTTGCGGAACGCCTGCGCGAGCGAGGAACCGGTCTCGACCTCGGTCTTGACCTCGACCAGCAGCCGCGTGACGGCCGGGTTCGCCGCGCCCTTGCTGACGATATCGAAGCACTGCAGCAGCGGCACACCGGCCTTCATCATGGTCGCCAGCTGGCGCGTGAAAAGCGCGATGTCCTTTTCGCGGACCTTGCCGCCGCTGCCGTATTTCTGTTTCTTGACCTTCTGGACGAGGATGCCCTGGCGGCGCAGCGTGGCGTTCACCGCGGATTCGCTCACCGAGCGAAGCTCGCCGCGGATGACCTTGCCGCCCTTGTCGCGGCCTTCCCAGAGGAAGTTGAACTCCTTGGGGCCCGCGGTCCTGGCTGCTGCAGTTGCCATCGAGCGCTCTCCGATCCGTGTCGCCGGCGATGCCGGGATGACCATCGATGATGCCCTGCGGCCCGTGTTTTGTAAAGCCTCAGGTTTCCGGCCTAACTCGCTGACCCGCCAAGGAAATAGGGGGATTTAAAGACTTCCTCAGGCCGCCTCCGCGGCCTGCGTCGCGGCCGTCGCCGGGCGGAAGATCCGCACGGTTTTCACGGTCCGGCCCTGGGCATGGACGATCTCCATCGGCACTTCGGCGATCTTCACCGAAACGTCGGCCTCGGGGATGTCCCGCAGTTGCTCGAGGATCAGCCCGTTCAGCGTCTTGGGCCCCTCGGTGGGCAGCTCCAGGCCGAGCGCCCGGTTGACCTCGCGCACCGGCGTCGCGCCGTCGACCGTCGCGCTGCCGTCCTCGGCCCAGGCGAGCGCGTGGGTCGAGGGAACCGAGGTGGTGAACTTGCCGAT
This sequence comes from Burkholderiales bacterium, assembly GCA_050741015.1. GTDB lineage: Bacteria > Pseudomonadota > Gammaproteobacteria > Burkholderiales > SG8-39 > JAABQT01. The sequence continues at coordinate 9,650 of JBOIFE010000228.1, forward strand.
CATCTCCTCGATGATGTCCTCGAGCGTCACCAGCCCCATCAGCTCGCCATATTCGTCGACCACCAGCGCGATGCGCTCGCGGTTCTCCTGGAAGTACTGCAGCTGCGCGAGCACGGGCGTCGAGGCCGGCACGAAGTAGGGCGCGCTGAGCAGCGACTCGATCTCGGCCTTGTTGAGCGTGCCGGCGAGCAGCGGCGCCAGCACCTTGCGCAAGTGCAGGATGCCGAGCACCTCGCCCCGCGAGTCGCGGAACACGGGAAGCCGCCGGTGGTAGCTGGTCGCCAGCTGCCGGGCGATGACCGCCATCTCGTCTTCGAGCTTGACCGACTCGATGCGCGCGCGCGGCAGCATGATGTCCTGCACGCTGACGCTGCCGAGGTCGAACAGGTTGAGCAGGATCGAGGTGTGCTTCTTCGGCATGAAGCTCGAGGATTCGAGCACGAGCGTGCGGATCTCTTCCGGCGAGAGCTTCTGGAACTCGGTCGTCTCCGCCGAGCGGATGCCGGCGGCGTACAGCAGCGGCCGCACGAACAGGTTGACGAACCACACGCCCGGCTGGACCAGCCACTGGATCGGGCCGAGCAGGTGCGCGAGCGGCAGCGCGATGCGCTCGGGGTAGGTCGCGCCGATCACCTTCGGCGTGATCTCGGCGAACACGAGGATGAGGAAGGCGATGAAGACCGTGCTCGCGAGCAGCAGGTAGTCGGACGAGCCGAACAGCTGGATCGCGATCACGGTCACCAGCGTGGTCGCGGCGGCGTTGACCAGCGTGTTGCTGAGCAGGATGGCGCCGAGCACCCGGTCGGTGCGCTTGAGCAGCGCCTCGGCCTTCATCGCGCCGCTGTGCCCCTGCGACACGAGGTGCCGCAGGCGGTAGCGGTTGACCGCCATCATGCTCGTCTCGGCGATCGAGAAGAATCCCGACACCGCGAGCAGCACGACGAGGCCGGCGATCTGCCACGACAGGGGGACGGCGAACAGCACTAGGTGCGCCCCAGCAGGACCTCGAGCACGAAGCGGCTGCCGACGCCCGCCAGCATCACCAGGACAAAGCCGGCGAGCACCCAGCGCACGGCAACGCGCCCGCGCCAGCCGTAGAGCAGGCGCCCGGCCAGCAGCACGCCGAACACGGCCCACGCGACGAGCGCGAACAGCGTCTCGTGCGTGAAGCGCAGCGCGTGGCCGAAGATCGATTCCGAGAGCGTCATGCCCGAGATCAGCGTCAGCGTGAGCAGCGCGAACCCCAGTCCGATCAGCATGAACAGCAGCCGCTCCATCGTCAGCAGCGGCGGCAGTTTCGCGAGCGGCCCCGGCAGCACGCCGCCGGGCGCGGCCCGCACGTCGCCGTGTGCGCGGTGCAGCAGCCTCTCGACGACCGCGGTCAGCACGGCGTGCAGCATCGCGACCGTGAGCACGCCCGAGGTCAGCACCACGAGCGCGAGGTGCAGCCAGAACTCCGAGGACGTCGACAGCGGGACGCGGCCCGGGAACGCCGCGGTGAGCGGCGACACCACGGCGCCGAGGCCGAGCACGATCGGCTGCAGCGCGTCGAGGTCCATGAAGAAACTCCCGGCCCAGTAGAAAAACACCGCCAGCCAGACCATCGACGACAGCGCGAACGCGAAGCCGATGCGCGGCACCGCAGCCTCGATCGGCGGCGCGACCAGGCACCAGCCGTGCAGCGCGAGCGCGACGAGGATCGCGGCGCGCTCCCAGGCCCGCAGGCCGGCGAGCGCGCGCGGCGCGCGCCAGCGCGTGTGCCAGAAGTGCAGCGCGAGGCCTGCGTACAGCGCCGCAGCGACCGCGTGAATTACAATGTCGGGCACCATTTCAGTTTATCACCCGTGCTCGAGAACCTGACCACGCGACTGGCGCGGGTCGTCAAGACGATCCGCGGCGAGGCGCGCCTGACCGAGGCCAACATCCAGGACGCGCTGCGCGAAGTGCGCGTGGCGCTGCTGGAGGCCGACGTCGCGTTGCCGGTCGTGCGCGACTTCGTCGTCCGCGTGAAGGACAAGGCGCTGGGCGCCGAGGTCGTCGGCAGCCTGTCGCCGGGGCAGGCGCTGGTCGGCGTGGTGCACCGCGAGCTCACGCGCCTGATGGGCGAGTCGAACGCCGCGCTCGATCTCGCGACGCAGCCGCCCGCGGTGATCCTGATGGCGGGCCTGCAGGGCTCGGGCAAAACCACCACGACGGGCAAGCTCGCGCGGCTGCTGCAGTCGCAGAAGAAGAAGGTCCTGCTCGTCTCCTGCGACGTGTACCGGCCGGCGGCGATCGAGCAGCTCGCCGCGGTGGCTGCGCAGGCGGGCGTGGATGTGTTTCCGTCAGCCGTGGACGAGCCGCCGTTGGACATCGCGCGCCGCGCGCTCGAGTACGCCAGGACGCGCTACTACGCGGTGCTGATC
>JBOIFE010000229.1:0-10038 GCA_050741015.1 Burkholderiales bacterium
CTTCAAGCAGGACCGACTTGTTGACCTCTACGTTCACAGGATCGAATCGTATTGAGTTAGTCAGCAGGGCAACCTTCCATTCAAAGCATCTGAACACACCACGGCTCGTGGCCGACGCTGCCGGTACGACGGTGTGGCGGTGGGATCAACAGGAGCCGTTCGGGAGTAACCCGGCGGATGAGGACCCCGACGCGAACTCGGTCGCCTTCGATCTACCTCTGCGCCTCCCGGGGCAAAGGCTCGACGCGGAGACTCAGCTTCAATACAACATGGCGCGCGATTATTGGCCAGATGGCGGGCGTTACATTCAGTCGGATCCACACGGTGTCCATGCCGAGCTCAATACGTATGCCTACGCGGCTGGCAGTCCGCTTCGCTTCAGCGATCCAACTGGCGAAGACATTCTTTGCGGCCCCGGGCGAAACACGGTGGGGACTAATCCGGACGGCAGCGTTAAGTGCGTTGACAATGGCCGAGGACCAAACGAAAAAGTCTGTGCGACGGCGGCGTGCGCCGCTGGCATTGGGCCGCTGCCGTCCGAGAATCGTCCGGAATCAGCCATAAAGATGGCGCAGTGCACATGGACCTGCAAGGTCGTACTAATGCCCCCAATGGCCTGCGTTCAACCCACCGGAGTTTGGTGGTTTGACATGCCTTCGAAGTCAGTCATCAAGGGCGGTGTGTGCGACTGGTTCTGCAATTGACATCGAGTGCTGGAGAGACAACAACATGAGACTCGTTCTGTTACTTGTGATGTTCATTGTCGCAAGAATCGCCGTCGCCGGAGCGCCCGATACATGGACACCGAAATTGCAATTTCAATTGGAGAAGAGTGACTACACGCAAACACTCATCTGGATATCCGGCTATGGCTATGCGCTCACGGAGATTGGGCACAAGAACAATCGCGAAGGACGAGTTGGAGGATTGTGTGTGCCAAACAACAAGTTGGTCGATTCGCGATTGCTAGTAGACGCGCTAAATTCAAAATTCAAGGGCCAGCGCATTACATCCGAGCAAGCGTCGCCCGTTCTTCTGCGCGCCGCAGAGTCGACCTACAGATGTCCAGCCAAATAAGCCGGTTATTTCAGTGATCACCTGGGCGCGCTGCTGTGCCGGATCATCTGAACACGAAGAAGCCCATGACTCTAGCTACCGAAAAGGACGAGGCTAGCGCGCACGCCGACCAGGTCTATCGGCGCAAGAACAGGTGCAGCAAGCCAGCTAGCCGCGGGCGGATTGTCGGGCGACGATCTCCAAGGCCTCGCCTGCGGAGACGATGGGAATGCGCTGCCAGGACTTGAGATTGCGCAGCCGCTTGTCGCCAGACACGATTAGGTCAGCGGCTGCGGCGAGCGCGCAGGCGAGCACGGCATCATCATCCGGATCGCCCGGAACGCCGAGGCTGATCTTCGCCGGCACTACACGGGGAGCAAGGCGTGCGTAGCGCCGCGCGATGCGGGCCACGCTCATGTCGGCGGCGGCGATACGTAGAGCAAACTTGGCGCGCGGCAGCACATCGGCGAGCTCGGCCAGGAGCACGGTACTGGTGCGAAGCGCGATGCGCCCGTCGCGCGCGGCCTCGAGCAGGTCGTGCTCGCGGCCGCGATAGAGCAGTCCGGAGATTACGGTGTTGGTATCAGCGACCGCGCGCAGCACGGCGCACGGCGTCGATCTCGGCCTGGATCTCGTCCTCGCTCATCGGCTCGCCGGGCACCGCGGCCATGCGGTCCATGGCCTGGAAGAGCTCAGCCACCGAACGGCGTCGGATCTCCTCCCGCAGCATCTGGCTGATGGCTTCGGGTGTAAGCAGGCCCTCTTGGGCCGCTTCCTTGGCAAGCGCGTCGGGCAGCGTGACGGTGAGTTCAGTCATAGGAGTAGCGCATGTGCAGGTACCGTTGCCCATTGTACGGCGCGGGGCCGAGAATGGGTTTCCTCCAAATTGCAGGCGTTCGAGCTCGCCTAGTCCAGCTCGAGCCCGTCCATGCCGCTGTTGCGCCGCACCTTGGGCAGCATCTGCCGGATGAGGCGGCCGGCTTCCGCCGGGTCGGCGACCTGCGGCACTTCGGCGCCGCGACGCCAGCCTTCGCACACCGCGATGCGGCCGAATCCGGCCTGGATGACGCGGCCTGTGATGTCCTGCGCAGCCTTGCTCGCGAGGTAGGTGACGACCGGCGAGACCCACTTCGGGTCGCGCTTAGCGCGCTCCTCCTCGGTCACCGCGCGCAGTCCTTCAGTCATGCGCGTCTGCGCGGAGGGCGAGATCGCGTTGACCGTGACGCCGAATTTCTTCAGCTCGCGCGCGGCGATGATCGTGAACGCGGCGATGCCCGCCTTCGCGGCGCCGTAGTTCGTCTGCCCGACGTTGCCGTAGATGCCCGAGGTCGAGCTGGTGTTGATGATGCGGGCGTTCACCGGCTCGCCCGTGGTGCGCGCAAGCTCGCGCCAGTACGCGGCGGCGTGCCGCGACGGGGCGAAGGTGCCCTTCAGGTGCACCTGGATCACCGCGTCCCATTCGGCCTCGGTCATGTTCACGAGCATGCGGTCGCGGAGGATCCCCGCGTTGTTGACCACGACGTCGAGCCGGCCCCAGTGCGCGACCGTCGAGTCGATCATGCGCCTTGCGCCCTCGAAGCTGCTCACGTCCTCGCCGTTCGTGATTGCCTCGCCGCCCGCCGCGCGGATGTCGGCAACGGTTTGCGCCGCGAACGAGGCATCGCGCCCCGAGCCATCCACGGCCGCCCCCACGTCATTGACCACCACGCGCGCACCGTGCGCGGCGAGCATCAGCGCGTGCTCACGCCCGAGACCTCGGCCCGCGCCAGTCACAATTGCCACCCGGCCTTCGCACAGCTTTGCCATCCCTATTCCCCCTTGAATTCTGCCTTGCGTTTCTCGAGCATCGCGGTGACCGCGGCCTTGTGGTCGGCGGTGGCGTGCGCGAGCGATTGCATCGCCGCCGAGAGCTCGAGCAGCGTCGCAAGCTGGACATGCTGGCCCTCGCGGATCAGGCGCTTGGTCATGCGCACGGCGTGCGGGGGATTTGCCGCGATGCGCCCGGCGAGCTTGCGCGCTTCGGGCAGGAGCTCGGCATCGGGCACGACCTTCGAGACGAGACCGCAGGCGAGCGCTTCGGCCGCAGACAGCGGATCGCCGGTGAAGGCCATCTCGCAGGCCTTCGAGTAGCCGACCACGCGCGGCAGCAGCCACGCGCCGCCGTCGCCCGGAATGATGCCGAGCTTGACGAAGCTTTCGGCGAAGCGCGCGCTTTCCCCGGCGATGCGCACGTCGCACATGCAGGCAAGATCGCAGCCCGCGCCAATGGCCGGCCCGTTCACGGCCGCGATCATCGGAACCTCCAGCCGGTCGAAAGCGAGCGGGATGCGCTGGATGCCGAGCTTGTAGTTGCGCCGCGTCTGCGCTGGGAGCCCGCCGCCCAGGCCCCCGCCGTCGCTCATCTTCTTGACGTTTCCGCCGGAGGAGAACGCCGTGCCCGCGCCCGTGAGGATCGCAGCGCGCACGCTCATGTCCGCGTTCATGCGCTCGCAGGCCGCCTCGAGCGCGTCGATCATGTCCTCTCCGGACAGGGCGTTGCGGATGTCGGGGGCGTTTAACGTCAGGGTGACGATCGCGCCGTCCTGCGCGTAGTCGAGCGGTGCGTCCATGGCGTCTCCTTTAGCGCAGCCCGAGGCCGCGCGCAATCATGCCGCGCAGGATCTCGCGCGTGCCGCCGCGGATCGTGAACGAGGGCGCGTTCATCACGGTGTGCGCGAGCACGGCGACGAAATCGCGCGTCGAGTCCTGGTCGGGCTCCTCCTCGACCAGCTGGCGCGCGATCTCGGGGATCTCCTGCTCGAGCGTCGTGCCGAGGTCCTTGACCAGCGCCGCCTGCAGCGCCGGGTTCTCGCCCGCCTGCAGCATGCCGGCGACCGAGCGCGACAGGCGCCGCAGCGCCATGAGGTGCGCGACGATGCGACCAAGCGCAATCCGGGCGCGCTCGGAAGGCGCCGGCCCGAGTGCGCGCGCAAGCTCGACGAGCAGCGTGAAGGACGACAAAAACCGCTCCGGGCCCGAGCGCTCGAAGGCGAGCTCGCTCGTCACCTGCGCCCAGCCTTCGCCCACCGCGCCGAGCACGGCGTCCGCGGGAAGGAATGCGTCCTGGAACGAGACCTCGTTGAAGTGATGCTCGCCCGCGAGGTTCGGCACCGGGCGAATCGAGACCCCGCGCGCGGCCTTCAGGTCGACGAGGAACTGCGTGAGCCCCGCGTGGCGCTGCTCGCCCGCCTCGCCCGTGCGCGCGAGCAGGATCATGTAGTCCGCGCGGTGCGCGTTCGAGGTCCAGAGTTTGGTGCCGTTCACACGGAAGCCGCCGTCCGCAGGCATCGCACGTGTACGCACCGACGCGAGGTCCGAACCCGAGTCGGGCTCGCTCATGCCGATGCAGAACATGCACTCGCCCGCTGCGATGCGCGGCAGGATCGAGCGCCTCTGCGCTTCGGTCCCCACGCGCAGGATCAGCGGCCCGCTCTGGCGGTCGGCGATCCAGTGCCCGCTCACCGGCGCGCCCGCGGCGAGCATCTCCTCCAGCACGACGTAGCGCTCGAGCGCGCTCTTCTCGTGCCCGCTGTAGCGCTTCGGCCAGGTCATGCCGATCCAGCCGCGAGCGCCCATCTTGCGGCTGAACTCGCGGTCGTAGCCGCCCCAGGACCCCACGCCGGAGGTGATTGCGCGCGCGGGCAAGTGCTCGGCGAGGAATGCGCGCACGTCTGCGCGCAGCCGCTCGCCCTCGGGGAACGCGGGCGGCGGGGCGAAGCGCAGGTTGTCGAGCGCACCCACGGCTAGGCCTCTGCTCCGGCGATGTCCGTCCAGAGGCGCGCGGGTCCCGCGGCCGCCACCGCGCCACCGAGCACGCGCGCCCAGTGCGACTCGTTGCCGAATTCGTCGCGCCAGGACCACAGTCGCCGCGTTAGGCGATTGAGCGGGTACTCCTGCGTAAAGCCGATCGCGCCGTGCACCTGGTGCGCGATCGCGGCACCGAGGCTCGCGGCCTCGCCGGTGCGGATCTTGGCCGCCGCGATCGTGCGCGAGTCGAGGCTGTGCGCGCAGGCCTCGATCGCGGCCTGCGCGGCCGCGGTCGCTGCCGCCGCCTGCCCGGCGAGCACCGCGAGATTCTGCTGCACCGCCTGGAAGCGCCCGATCGGCCGGCCGAACTGCGCGCGCTCGGTCGCGTAGCGCACGCTTGTTTCAAGTGCCGCCTGCAGCGCGCCCGCGATTTGCGCGCTGCGCATCACGGCGCCGAGCGCGCGCAGCGCCGCAGCGTCGACCGGCGACGGCGCACCCTCGGCCGCCGCGCCAGCAAATTCCACGTCGTCTCGCGGCTCGCCGGCGAGATTCGTTCCGGCCGTGATGCGGCAGTCGCCGGGCGAAGCGAGGACGACCGCGCCGTCCGCCACCACGACGATCGCCGCCGCGCCCGTCGCCCACGGCACGCGGCTCGCCTTGCCGAGAAGGCTCCAGCGCGCACCATCGCGCTTTGCGACGACCGAATCACCCTCGCGCACCGGCGCGACCGTGAGCCGGCCTTCGGGCTGCGGCAGCCCCGCCGAGGCGAGCAGCCATCCGGCGAGTATCGTCTCGGCGAGCGGCGCCGGCAGCGCGTGCCGGCCGGCTGCGAACAGGAGCGAAAGCGCCTCGGACAGCTCGAGCCCCGCGGCGAGCGGCCGGTCGAAGCCGGCCTTTGCGAGCTCGTCCCAGAGCGCAGGCGAGTCGCGGTGCGCGGCAAAGAGCCGATCGGCGGCTTCCTCGAGCATCATGCGTTCAGCCGGCAGCGCCCGTGGTTGATGACGACTGCGTCCTCGCGCGAGGGCACGCGGCAGCGGAACGAGACCACGTCGCCGTCCACCCACAGGTCGACGGCGATTGACTCGCCCGGATAGACCGGCGCGGAGAAGCGCACGTCGAATTCCGCGATACGCGAGGCGTCATAGCCGAGCACCGTGCGAATCACGGCATGACAGGCCACGCCGTAGGTGCAAAGGCCGTGCAGGATCGGTGCGCGAAACCCGACGCGCCGCGCGAGCGCCGGATCGGCGTGCAGCGGGTTGCGATCGCCGTTCAGGCGATAGAGCAGCGCCTGGTCGGCGCGCGTCTCGAGCGTCGCCACCGCGTCGGCCTTGCGCGCGGGCAGCGCGTGCGGCTCGGGCCCCGAACCCGCTGGGCCGCCAAAGCCGCCGTCGCCGCGCGCGAAGGTGGTCGAGCCGACCGTGAACAGCGGTGCGCCGTCGGCCGCGCCGCGCACGGCGGTCTCGGTGTAGATGACCGCGCCCTTGCCCGCGCCCTTGTCGTAGGCGGCGGTGACGCGTGAGTCGGCGACAAGCTCGCCCGCCGGCGGCAGCGGACGATGCAGTTGAAGGCGCTGCTCGCCATGCAGCACCTTGGAGTAGTCGAAGCCGCAGTCGCGCAGCAGCGGTACTCGCGCGAGCACGCTCGCCATCGTCGGTACCGTCTTCAGGCCGGGCTGCTCGAAGACGAAGGCCAGCTCGCGCTCGTCGAGCGGGTCGCGCCCGAGCCCGATGCCGAGCGCATAGAGCATCGACTCGCGATCGCCGTACGCGTAGCGGTCGCCCGTGCGCTTCAGTCCCATCAGGTGCTCGTAGTTCAGCGCCATCGCCTCCCCCTCAGGGCAGTTCCGCCGCGATTGCATCGTAACCCCGTGCGAGCGCGAGGTCGCGCGGGGTTTCGCCGGCGAGGTTGCGCAGCGCCGGCGAATGCGTGCGCGGCAGCAGCAGTCGCACCGTTTCAAGCGAGCCGGAGGCCGCCGCCCCGTGCAGGGCGAGGTTGCCGTCGAGCGCCACCGCGTCGGGATCGGCCCCGCGCTCGAGCAGCAGCCGGACGACTTCGACATTGCCGCCGTAGGCCGCCCAGTGCAGGGCCGACTCGCCCGCGTCATTGCGCGCGCGCGGATCGGCGCCCGCGTCGAGCAGCAGCTTCGCGCAGGCCGGGTCGGGGTTCAACGCGGCGTCCTGCAGGGCGGTCTCCCCGGTCTCGCTGCGTGCATGCGTGCGCGCACCAGCACCGAGCAGGAGGCGTACCACGGCCGGCATGCCCTTCTCCGCGGCCACGTGCAGCGGGGTCTCGCCCTTGGCGTTGCGCGCGTGCACGTCGACCTGCCCGCCGAGCACGAGCACTGCGGCCACGGGTTCCTTGCCCTGCTCGAGCGCCTCGAAAAGGCGTTCGGTGGGCGTTTGCGCCTGCGCCATTCCGGCGCCAAGGACGAGCACCACCGCCAGCGCCCTCATTTCAGCGCGCCCGCCAGGACCTCCGCGAGGTGCAGCGCGTTCCGGCCCGAGAGCCCCTCGATCTGCTCGCGGCAGGAAAAGCCGTCGGCCACGATGCGCGTCTCAGGCGCCTCGGCGCGCAGCTGCGGCAGCAGCGCGAGCTCCGCGATGCGCCGCGAGGCGGCCTCGGTCTCGCGCCGGAAGCCGAAGCTCCCGGCCATGCCGCAGCAGCCGGTGTCGGGCGCCTCGACCTCGAGGCCCGCGGCGCGCAGAACCTTCACGTCCGCCGCGAGACCCCAGAGCGATTTCTGGTGGCAGTGCCCCTGCACCAGCGCGCGGCCGAACGCGCGCCGCGGCGTGTAGCCGCGGCGCTCGAGGAATTCGGCGAGCGAGACCGTGCTCGCGGCGAGCGCCTCGGCGCGCGCGTCGCCCGGAAAGAGTTGCCCCAGCTCGTCGCGGAACACAGACAGGCATGCGGGCTCGAGCATGACGACCGGCACGCCCGGCTCGAGGATATCCATCGCGCGCGCGAGCGCCAATTTCGCTTCGTCGAGCATGCCGGCGTCGTAGTACGGCCGGCCGCAGCACACATGCTCGCGCGGAAGCTCCACCCGGCAGCCGGCGTGCGCCAGCACACGCGCCGCGGCGTGCGCGGTCGAGGGCCGGAAATAGCCGTTGAAGGTGTCGTCGAAGAGGATCACGCGATCGCCCTCGCCCGCGCCTTCGAAGCTCGCGCGAAAGCTCTTCGCCGCGATGCGCGGAAGTGGCCGCGCCGTGCTCAGGCCCGCGAGCGGGCGGCCGAGCGATCCGAGGGCGTTCGCGATCCCCGGCGCGCGCGCGGCGAGCGGTGCCCATTCGCCGACGCGCGCGAGTGCTTGCAGGCCCGGCGGGCGAATGCGCTTTTCGTAATAGTGCGAGAGGAACTCGGCCTTGTAGCTCGCCATGTCGGTGTGCGTGGGGCAGTCGCTGCGGCAGCCCTTGCAGGCGAGGCACCAATCCAGCGCCTCCTTCACGTCGTCGCTTTGCCAGCCGTCCTTGATCACTTCGCCTTGCAGCATTTCCCAGAGCAGCCGCGCGCGGCCGCGCGTCGAGTAGCGCTCCTCGCCCGTGGCGCGGTAGCTCGGGCACATGGTGCCGCCCGCCTTTGCACGGCACTTGCCCATGCCGATGCAGTGCTCGGCCGCGCGGCCGAACCCGTCGCCGACGTCGGTCAGGAACGCGAGGCGCGTCTGCACCGTCACCGGCTTGTATGCCGACCCCAGCCGCAGGTGCTCGTCCACGCGCAGCACTTCGCCGTCCGGGTTGACGAGCTTGCCCGGATTCATGCGGTTGCCCGGGTCCCAGATGCGCTTGAACTCGCGGAACGCCTGCATCAGCTCGGGCCCGTACATCGCCGGCAGGAACTCCGCGCGCGCCTGGCCGTCGCCGTGCTCGCCCGAGATCGAGCCGCCGTAGCGCACGACGAGCGCCGCGGCTTCGCCGAGGAAGCCGCGCCAGCGCGCGAGGCCTTCGGGCGTGCGCAGCTCGAACGTGATGCGCGCGTGGATGCAGCCGTCGCCGAAGTGGCCGTAGAGCGAAGTGCGGTAGCCGTGGCGGTCGACCAGCGCCTGGAATTCGCGCAGGTAGTCCCCGAGGCGCAGCGGATCCACCGCGGCGTCCTCCCAGCCCACGATCGGGTCCGGGCCGGGCGTGCCCTTCAGGTTGAGCGAGGTCGCCGAGGCGCCGGTTTCGCGGATCGCCCATAGCCGCGCGCTCTCGCCCGCGTCGGTCACGATGCGCCCGCGAAGCGCGCTTGCCTTGTCGATCGCCTCTTCGCGCGTGTCGCCGCCGAATTCGATCATCAACCAGGCGCGCCCCTCGGGTAGCAGCGAGAGATCCTCGAGCTTCAGGCGCCGCTCGCGCAGGCCGCCGATGATCCTCTCGTCGAGTCCCTCGCAGGCGATGGGGCCCGCGGCAAGGATCTCCGGGACCGCGTCGCCGGCGGCGTAGATGTCCGGGTAGCCCTGCACCAGCAGCAGCCGGTGGCGCGGGCTCTTCACCAGCCGCGCCTTCGCCTGCAGCACCATCGCGCAGGTGCCTTCCGACCCGACCAGCGCGCGCGCGACGTTGAAGCCGTTCTCGGGCAGCAGCTGGTCGAGGTTATAGCCCGATACGCGGCGCTTGATCTTCGGGAACTCGGCGCGGATGCGCTCGGCGTGCGCGTCGGCGAGGATCTTCAGCGCGCGGTAGATCTCGCCCTGCCGGTCGTTGCGCTCGACGGTGCGACGGAACTCCGCGTCCCCGATCGGGCCGCACCAGAAGCGCGCGCCGTCGTAGATGGCAACTTCCAGCGCCTCGATGTTCTCCACCGTCTTGCCGGCCATCACCGAGTGCGCGCCGCAGGAGTTGTTGCCGATCATGCCGCCCAGCGTGCAGCGCGAGTGCGTCGCCGGGTCCGGGCCGAACGTGAGCCCGTGCGCCTCGGCTGCCGCACGCAGGCTGTCGCAGACCACGCCCGGCTCGACCAGCGCGGTGCCTCCGGCAGCGTCGATCGAGAGCACGCGGTCCAGGTACTTCGAGCAGTCGATGACCACCGCGGCATTCACGCTCTGGCCGCAGAGCGACGTGCCGCCGCCGCGCGCGAGCACCGGCGCGCCGTGCGCGCGGCAGGCCGCGAGCGCGGCCATGACGTCGTCGGCCGAGCGCGGCAGCACCACGCCGATCGGCACCTGGCGGTAGTTCGAGGCGTCCGCCGGGAGATGACGATTGGGTAGTGTGTCAG
>JBOIFE010000230.1:0-3184 GCA_050741015.1 Burkholderiales bacterium
TGTCGAGACCGAGCGCCCACAGAACGGTGACATAGGCGCCGAGCGCTACACCCGGCTTGCCGAGTTCGAGGGCGTTTAGCGTATTCCGGTTGATGCCGGCCTTGACGGCCGCTTCCGTGATCGACATGCCGCGGCGTGTCCGGGCAACGCGGATTCGATAACCGAGTTCCTGGATGCGAGCGGTCACTTCGGCGGGGATGGTTTTCCGACTAACCATTAGCTATTACCTTAGGCGCTAAGCGGCATAATGCCTAATATATTAGGCTAAGAAAGCGATGATGTCAAGACCAATGTTAGGCGCGTACGCGCTGCATTGGGGGCTTGGCCCGACCGGCCTGTAATCGCCCTCGTCATCAAGCAGCGGCACCCCGCAATACGAGCGCACATGTTGTGTATTCCGACGGAACGTGACCGGGGTTTCCGACGGATGCTGACCGCCGAATCCGACGATGTTGACCGGTGAATCCGACGGATGATGACCGCATTTGCGGGCACGTCGGAATCTGCGGTCAGGTTGGTCGGATGGGCGGTCACGATGCCCGGAAATCGGGGTCGTGATCGCGGTGGCGGCGTTGCGGTGCGTGGTGATTCGAACTTTCGGCCGGCTACGCTCGCTCCCTTTTGTTCAGGGAGCCTGCGGTGCCAGCCAACCGGATTGCCATGCGACGAATTCGAGAAGTTCTCCGTCTCAAGCACGAATGTGCGTTGTCCAACGCCCAGGTCGCCGCTGCCTTGGGCATTGCCAAGGGCTCGGTCGCCAACTATCTGACGGCGGCCGCCGCCGCGGGGCTGACGCACGTCGAAGCGCTGGCCCTCGACGAGGCGGCACTTTCCGCGCGCTTGCATCCGCAACGCTACGTCTACCCGCAGTTCGCCGTTCCCGACTTCGGTGCGATCCATTGCGAGCTGCGACGCAAGGGCGTCACGCTGCAATTGCTGTGGGAGGAGTATCGGGCGCAGGCGCAGGGCGTTCCCTATAGTCGGTCGCGCTTCTGCGAGCGCTATATCGAGTTTCGGCAACGGCTGCGCCGCTCGATGCGCCAGACCCATGTCGCGGGCGAGAAGCTGTTCGTGGATTACGCCGGGCCAACGGTGCCGCTCATCGACCCGGCCAGCGGCGAGATCACCCGCGCCCACATCTTCGTGGCGGTGTGGGGCGCGTCGAACTATACCTATGCCGAGGCCACCGCCAGCGAGTCGAAGGCCGACTGGATCGCGGCGCACGTCAACGCGCTGACCTTCTTTGGCGGCGCGCCGGCGCTGCTGGTACCGGACAATCCCCGGGCCCTGATCCGCGACCCCGACCGTTACGAACCGGTCGCCAATCGCACCTACCAAGCGCTGGCCGAGCATTACGGCTGCGCCATCCTGCCGGCGCGCCCGCGCAAACCGCAGGACAAGGCCAAGGTGGAAGCCGCGGTGCTGCTGGTCGAGCGCTGGATTCTCGCCCGGTTGCGGCATTGGCGCTTCCACAGCCTGGCCGAGCTCAACACCGCGATGCGGCAATTGCTCGGCGAACTCAACGACCGGCCGTTCCAGAAACTCGAGGGCTCCCGCCGCAGCTGGTTCGAGCTGCTGGATCGGCCGGCGCTGCGGCCGCTGCCGAGCACCGCGTTCGAGTATGCCGACTTCAAGCGGGCGCGCGTCTCGCGTCTCGATTACCACGTCGAGTTCGCGCACCATTACTACTCGGTGCCGCATGCCCTGGTCGGCCAGGAGGTCGAACTGCGGATCACCCGCAGCACGGTCGAGGTGCTGTTCCGCCACCAGCGGGTCGCCAGTCACACCCGTTCGCCTCGCCGCGGCGGGTACAGCACGATCGCCGAGCACATGCCGGCGGCGCATCGCGCGCATCGGGAGTGGACCCCGGCCCGGCTGCTGCACTGGGCGGCGACGATCGGTATCGCCACCGGGCACTTGGTGACGCACCTGCTCGAATCCAAACCGCATCCCGAGCAAGGCTACCGCGCCTGCCTCGGTTTGCTCGCGCTGGCGCGCAAGTACGGCGACGCCCGGCTCGAAGCCAGTTGTGTACGTGCCCTCGCACTCGGCGCCAAGACCCGCAAGTCGGTCGCCTCCATCCTCGCCGCCGGCCTCGACCGGCAGCCGACCACCGCCCTGTTCGCCGACACCGTCTTGCCCGCGCACGCCAATGTGCGCGGCCCCGAGTACTACCACTGACCTGTTGAAGGAGATCGTTCGATGCTGACCCAACAAACCGTAACCCACTTGCGCACGCTGCGCCTCGATGGCATGGCCCGCGCGTTCGAAGAGCAACTTACCCAACCGGTGGCCACCGGCCTCGCCTTCGAAGATCGCTTCGGCCTGCTGGTCGATCGCGAACTCGCCTGGCGCGATACCCGACGCCTCGAACGACTGCTCAAACAGGCCAAGCTCAAGCATCCCGAAGCGTGCATCGAGGATCTCGACACACGCAGCGCCCGTGGCCTCGATCCGCGCCAGCTTGCAAGTCTCGCCGGCGCCGACTGGATTCGCACCGGACACAATGTCCTCATCACCGGCGCCACCGGCCTCGGCAAGACCTGGCTCGCCTGTGCCCTGGGCCAGGCCGCGTGTCGCCACGGCTTTGCCGCTCTCTACACCCGCTTCGGCCGTCTGCTGGAAGAACTGCGCATCGCCCACGGCGACGGCAGCTTCGGTCGCCGCTTGCAGCAACTCGCCCGGACCGATCTCCTGATCCTCGACGATTGGGGGATCGCACCGATCAGCCAGTCCGAACGCAACGACTTGCTCGAACTGCTCGACGATCGCATCACCGGCAAAGCCACCCTGATCACCAGTCAAGTGCCCGTTGAACATTGGTACGCCTACCTCAACGATCCGACCTTGGCCGATGCCATCCTCGATCGCGTCGTGCATGGCAGTCATCGGCTCGCGCTCAAAGGCGAGTCGCTACGCAAGAAGGCCACTGCGCCCACCACGAAAAAATGACCCTCCGACCCGAAAATCAACCACCATGTTGACCGACCAAGCTAGAATCTGAACACCACGCACCACGACTCTCCACGCGGTCAACATCATCGGATTCACCGGTCAACTTCGCCGGAATACGCAAAATATTCGACAAAGGGCTCGGTGCCGTTCGGAACGAAAGGATTGTGCTGGATGTACTCTTCACCAATATAGCTCCTTGCGGCCTCCCGCGGCTGATGCTGGTTAAAGG
>JBOIFE010000231.1:0-5499 GCA_050741015.1 Burkholderiales bacterium
GCAGCGCCTTCTGCTCGATCAGATGGATGTTCTTCTCGCGATCGCCGCCCTGCAGCGACTTGTCGCTGGCGATGATCTTCTGGATGTCGAGCATACGCCGCCCGACGTGCTGGTGAAGGACGTCATGCTCGACATCCAGAAGATCATCGCCAGCGACAAGTCGCTGCAGGGCGGCGATCGCGAGAAGAACATCCATCTGATCGAGCAGAAGGCGCTGCCGCACTTCGACCACGTGGCGATGACCGCGCTCGCGGTCGGGGCCAACTGGCGCAAGGCGACGCCCGAGCAGAAGCAGCGCCTGTCGGAGGAATTCCGCGCGCTGCTGGTGCGCACCTACGCCAGCTCGCTCAGCGCGTTCGCCGACCAGAGGCTGGAGTTCCGGCCGCTGAACCTGAAGCCCGACGATACCGACGTCACCGTGAAGGTGCGCGTGCTGAAGTCCGGCGCGCAGCCGATCTCGGTCGATTACGACATGGAGAAGACCGCCGATGGCTGGAAGTGCTACGACGTGCGCGTCGCGGGAATCAGCCTGGTCGTCAACTACCGCACGGAATTCGCCACGATCGTGCGCGACAAGGGCATCGACGGGCTGGTCGAGGCGCTAACGAACAAGAACCGGTCACTCGCAGCGGCATCCACGGGCGCGAAGAAGTGATCCGTATCGAGGGCGCGCGCCTGATCGTCAGCGGGCCGGCGACGCTCGCCACGGCCTCCGCGCTGCTGGAGCAGGCACGCGGACCGCTCGCCGGCGAGGTGCGCGAAGTCGACCTCGGCGAGGTCACCGACGTCGACTCGTCGCTGCTCGCGGTGCTGTTCGCGTGGCTGCGCGAGGCGCACGCGCGAGGGCACGGTCTGTCGCTGCTGCGCCTGCCGGCGGACCTGACGAGCCTCGCGCAGCTCTACGGCGTGGCCGAGCTGCTGACCCAAGAATCCGCCCGCTGACCCCTGCGATCGACCTGCGCGGCGTGGAAAAGCGCTTCGGCGCGCTGCGCGCGCTCGACGGCGTGAGCCTCGAGGTGCGCGAGGGTGAATTCTTCGGCCTGCTGGGTCCGAACGGCGCCGGCAAGACGACCCTGATCAACATCATTGCCGGACTGGCGCGCGCCAGCGCCGGCTCGGCGGCGGTGCTCGGCGCAGACGTCGTCGCGGACTACCGGCGCGCGCGGCGCCTGCTCGGCGTGGTGCCGCAGGAGCTGGTGTACGACCCGTTCTTCACGGTGCGCGAGACCCTGCGCTTCCAGTCGGGCTACTTCGGCCTGCGCGCGAACGACGCCTGGATCGACGAGATCATGCACACGCTCGACCTCGACGCGAAGGCCGACGCCAACATGCGATCGCTCTCCGGCGGCATGAAGCGCCGCGTGCTGGTCGCGCAGGCGCTGGTCCACAAGCCGCCGGTGATCGTGCTCGATGAGCCGACCGCGGGCGTGGACGTCGAGCTGCGCCAGGACCTGTGGCAGTTCGTGCGCCGGCTCAATCGCGACGGCCACACGATCGTGCTCACCACGCACTACCTGGAAGAGGCGGAAGAGCACTGCGAGCGGATCGCCATGCTCAAGTCGGGACGCATCGTGGCGCTGGACACGACGCGCAACCTGCTGGCGAACTTCGCCGGGCCGCACCCGGCCGACCTGGAGGACGTGTTCCTGCACCTCATGGCCCGGCACTGAGCATGAGTGGCTTCCCCACGCTGCTGCGCAAGGAGCTGCTGCGCTTCTGGAAGGTCGCGTTCCAGACCGTCGGCGGGCCGGTCCTGAGCGCGCTCCTGTACCTGGTCATCTTCGCGCAGGCGCTGGGCGCACGCGCCAGCGTGTTCGAGGGGGTGTCCTATGCCGCCTTCCTGGTGCCGGGGCTGGTGATGATGAGCGTGCTGCAGAATTCCTTCGCCAACAGCTCGTCCAGCCTGATCCAGTCCAAGGTCACCGGCAGCCTGGTCTTCGTGCTGGTCACGCCGATTTCGAGCGTGGAATTCTTCGGCGCCTACGTGCTCGCCTCGGTGGCGCGCGGCCTGGTGGTCGGCGTGGGCGTGCTGGCGGTGACGGCGTGGTTCGTCGAGGTGCGCGCGGTGGCCCCGCTGTGGGCGCTTGCCTTCGCGATCCTGGGCAGCGCGCTGCTCGGAGTGCTGGGGCTGCTTGCCGCGCTGTGGGCGGACAGGTTCGACCAGATCGCGGCGTTCCAGAATTTTCTCGTGATGCCGCTGACGATGCTCTCGGGCGTGTTCTACTCCATCCACGCCTTGCCGCCGCTGTGGCAGCGCGCCTCGCACCTGAATCCGTTTTTCTACATGATCGACGGCTTTCGCTACGGCTTCTTCGGCGCCTCGGACTTCGCGCCGGCGATCAGCCTCGCTGTGGTCGCGGTAAGCTTGGCGCTGCTGTCGGCGCTGTGCCTGCGGCTGCTGAAGAACGGCTACAAGCTCAGGACCTGACCATGGTGACTCCGGAGAGCATCGAAAGCAGCATCCGCGCCGGCCTCGATTGCGAGCGCGTGGAGGTCGTCGGCGACGGCCAGCACTTCCAGGCGACGGTCGTCTCGGCGGCATTCGCCGGCCGCAGCCGCGTACAGCGCCACCAATTGGTTTACGCCGCCCTCGGCGAGCGCATGCGCGAGGAGGTGCACGCGCTGTCGATGAAGACGCTCACGCCCGAAGAGCTCGCGCAAGGTGGATAAGCTGCGGATCACCGGCGGGCGGCCGCTCGCGGGCGAGGTGCGCGTCTCGGGCGCGAAGAACGCCGCGCTGCCGATCATGGCGGCGGCGCTGCTGTCGGACCGGCCGCTCGCGCTCGAGAATGTCCCGCGGCTGATGGACGTGCGCACCATGGGCAGGATCCTGGCCCTGATCGGCGTCGAGGTCGGTGCGCAGGCCGACGGGCGGCTGACGCTGCACGCCGCGCAGATCCGCGAGCCACTCGCCGGCTACGAGCTGGTGAAGACGATGCGTGCCTCGGTGCTCGTGCTCGGACCGCTGCTCGCGCGCTGCGGACGCGCTCAAGTGTCGCTGCCCGGGGGCTGCGGCATCGGCGCGCGCCCGGTGGACCAGCACGTGAAGGGCCTGCAGGCGATGGGCGCTTCGATCGCCATCGAGCACGGCTACATGGATGCCACGACCCGCGGCCTCAAAGGCGCGCACATCGTCATGGACCTGGTGACCGTCACCGGTACCGAAAACCTGATGCTCGCGGCGACGCTGGCCGATGGCGCCACCGTTCTCGAGAACGCGGCGCGCGAGCCGGAGGTCGTGGACCTGGCCCGGTGCCTGACGCGCATGGGTGCGAAGATCGAGGGCGCGGGCACCGGCACGATCCGCATCCAGGGCGTGAGCGCGCTGTCGGGCGCCACGCACCGGGTGATCCCGGATCGCATCGAGACCGGCACCTACCTGGCGGCCGTGGCGGCCGCCGGCGGCAAGGTGAAGCTGTCCGGCGCGGCGCCCGAGACGCTCGGCGCCACGCTGGAGAAGCTGCGCGAGGCGGGCGCGCGCGTCGCGGTCGAGGGCGATGCCGTCCAGGTCGAGATGGCGGAGCGCCCGCGCGCGGTGAGCCTGACGACGGCCCCGTATCCTGGCCTGCCCACGGACATGCAGGCGCAGTTCATGGCGCTGGACTGCGTGGCGCAGGGGACGGCGCACATCACGGAAACCATCTTCGAGAATCGCTTCATGCACGCGCTCGAGCTCCAGCGCCTGGGCGCGGACATCGCCATCCAGGGCAACACCGCGATCGTGACCGGCGTCGACCGGCTGCAGGGGGCCAAGGTCATGGCCACCGACCTGCGCGCCTCGGCGAGCCTCGTCGTGGCGGGGCTGGTGGCGCAAGGCGAAACCGTCATCGACCGCATCTATCATCTGGACCGGGGGTACGAGGCGCTCGAGGACAAGCTCTCCGGGATCGGCGCCAAGATCGCCCGGGTGCGCTAAAATCCCTTTCCGAATCAATCGGGAACGGGCCTTACGGGGCCCTTTTTCATTGCACGCATGAGCCGCATCGGTCTCGCGCTGTCCAAGGGCCGGATCCTCGAGGAGACGGGGCCCCTGCTCGCGCGCGTCGGCGTCACGCCGAAGGAGGATCCCGAGCGCTCGCGCAAGCTCGTCCTGCCCACGGCTCGACGCGATGTGCGCCTGGTGATCGTGCGCGCCTCGGACACGCCGACCTACGTCGCGCATGGCGCGGCCGACCTCGGGATCGCGGGCAAGGACGTGCTGGTCGAGCACGGCGGCGAAGGGCTGTACCAGCCGCTCGACCTCGGCATTGCGCGCTGCCGGATGATGGTGGCCGTGCGCAGGGGATTCGACTACGCGGGCGCGGTGCGCCAGGGCGCGAGGCTGCGCGTGGCGACCAAGTACCTCAGCACGACACGCGATTTTTTCGCCGACAAGGGCGTGCACGTCGACCTCATCCGGCTCTACGGCTCGATGGAGCTGGCGCCGATCATGGGACTGGCCGACGCGATCGTCGACCTCGTGTCGACCGGCCGGACGCTGAGGGCAAACAAGCTGGTCGCGGTGGAGGAGATCATGCCGGTGTCGGCTCGCTTGATTGTCAACCCGGCCGCGCTGAAGATGCGCCGGGCCGAGCTGCAGCCGCTGATCGATGCCTTCGCCCGGGCGGCGGCGGGCCCATGAAGCTGCGGCGCCTGTCGACGCGGGCGAGCGGCTTCGAGCGCCAGCTCGCGGCCCTCACGCGCTTCGACGCGGCGCAGGATCCGTCGGTGCGCGAGACTGTGCGCAGGATCGTCGCCGACGTGCGCAAGCGCGGCGACGTCGCCGTGCGCGAATACACCCGGAAATTCGACGGCTTCGCACCCAGGCAGTTCGCGGTCAGGGCGAACCTCATCGATGCCATCCCGGCCGCGCAGGCGCGCGCGCTGCGCGCCGCACACCGGCGCATCCGCGCATTCCACGAAAAGCAGCGGCAGCAGTCGTGGGAATTCACCGACGCCGAGGGCGCGCGGCTCGGGCAGAAGATCAGCCCGCTCGCGCGCGTCGGCCTCTATGTGCCGGGCGGCAAGGCGGCCTACCCGTCTTCCGTCCTGATGAACGCCGTGCCGGCGAAGGTCGCCGGCGTGGGCGAGCTCGTCATGGCTTGCCCGAATCCGAATCCGCTGGTGCTCGCGGCCGCGGCGCTGGCGGGAGTCGGCCGCGTCATCCGCGTCGGCGGCGCCCAGGCGATCGCCGCGCTCGCCTACGGGACGGCGACGATCGCCGCGGTCGACAAGATCGTCGGGCCGGGAAACGCCTATGTCGCCGCGGCCAAGCGGCGCGTTTTCGGCCGCGTCGGCATCGACATGATCGCCGGCCCATCCGAGATCCTGGTCGTCGCCGATTGCCGGAACGACCCGGCATGGATCGCCGCCGACCTACTGTCGCAAGCCGAACACGACGAAGCGGCGCAGGCGATCCTCGTCACCGACGATGCCGCATTCGCCGCACGCGTCGTGGAAGCGATCGAGCGCACGCTGGAAACCCTGCCGCGCCGCGCCATTGCCGGGGAAAGCTGGCGC
>JBOIFE010000232.1:0-7717 GCA_050741015.1 Burkholderiales bacterium
CTGCTACACAATGTACAACAACTAACTGGGCCGGCTACGTCAGTTCAGCCGCCTCGCCGGAGGCACGGGAAGGCGCGCGACGGCGATCCCCTCGTCCAGGAGCGCGTCATGCTCCTCCTGCGTCGCCTGGCCCCGGATCATGCGCTCCGGGGCCTCGTGGTAGTGGATGCGCCGCGCTTCGTCTGGAAACGCCACGCCCACGTCCTCGGATCGCGTCAAAAGGTCGTCCAGCATCCGCGAGTAGAGTTTTTGCGCGATCGCCATGGGGTCGGCCTCGGCCTGCTCCACCTTGCGGGGAGCGGGCGCCTGGGCGCCCGTATTGAACCGGGTCGCCGAGGGGACGCGCTCGACCTCGAGCCCGCCGCACGACGGGCAGCCCACCAGGCCGCGCTTGCGCTGGGCGACGTAGTCCTCACGCGATGCGAACCAGCCCTCGAAGCGGTGGCCGGCGGCGCACTGGAGGTCGAAAATCTTCATGTGCCGGATTCTATTACGATTGCGGGCGCATGCTGAGCGACCGTCTCGAAGGTAAATGGATCGACCTCTTTGCCGAGGTCTTTGCGCTGTGCAAGATCGGGCCGGGCGATGCCTGCGCCATCCTTTCCGAGACGCAGTCGCGAGCGCTCAACGTACAGCTTTCCGAGCTCGCCCTGCACAAGCTCGGCGCGAAGCCCTTCCACGTCGTCGTCCCGACACCTCGCCAGACAGCCCCGGTGCCGATCCGCTCGACCGGCGCCTCGGTCGCGCTCCAGGGGCTCGGACCCGCGCTGCAGGCGCTCGCCGCTTCCACGTTCGTCGCCGACTGCACGCTGGAAGGGCTGATGCACGCGGCCGAACTGCCGCAGATCCTGAAGGGCGGGGTGCGCGTGCTCTACGTTTCCAACGAGCACCCGGACGTGCTGGAGCGCCTGGCGCCCTCCTCCGCCGATGAGCAGAAGGTGAGGGCGGGCATGCGGCGCCTGAAGGAAGCCAGGAAAATGCGCGTCACTTCGTCCGCCGGCACCGCGCTCGACATCTCGGTCGAAGGCGCGCGCGTGGGCGGTGTGTGGGGCTACACGGAGAAACCCGGGACGCTGTCGCACTGGCCCGGTGGCCTGTGCCTGTGCTTTCCGCGCTCGGGCAGCGTGAATGGCAGCCTGGTGCTGGCGCCCGGCGACCTCAACCTGACGTTCAAGCGCTACGTCGAGTCCCCGGTGCGTCTCACTATCGAGTCCGACTACGTCACGCGTATCGAGGGCGCATCGCTGGACGCCGAGCTCATGCGCGAGTATTTCGCCGCCTGGGGTGACCGCGAGGCCTACGCCGTCTCGCATGTGGGCTGGGGCATGAACGAGCGGGCACGCTGGGATGCGCTGGTGATGTACGACCGCGCGGACGTCAACGGCACCGAGCAGCGTGCCTATGCCGGAAATTTCCTCTACTCCACCGGCGCGAACGAAGTCGCCGGCCGCCACACGCTGGGACACTTCGACCTGCCGTTGCGCGGTTGCACGGTCGAGCTCGACGGCGCGGCGGTCGTGCGCGAGGGCAAGCTCGCCGCGTGAGCCCGCTCCTGTTCCTGCATGGCGTCGGCGGCGGCCACGCCGCCTGGGACCGCCAGCTGCCCTATTTCACCTCGCGCGGCTATGCCGCGCGCGCCTGGAACCAGCCGGGCTACGGAGGCGCGCCGATCGTCGAGCCCTACGACCTGGAGCAGGTATCGGCGGCGCTCGTGCGTGAAATCGGGGACGAGCCCGCGGTGCTCGTGGGGCACAGCATGGGGGGGTTCGTTGCGCTCGAGACCAGCGCGCGGCACCCTGAGTGCGTACGCGCCCTCGCGCTGTGCTTCACGAGTGCGTCGTTCGGCGGTGGCAGCAGCGACTTTGCTCGCCAGTTCATTGCCGCGCGCATCGCTCCCCTCGACCAGGGAAAGACGATGGCGGAGATCGCGACGAAGGTCATCCCGGCGATGCGCGGTACGCGCTCCGGGGCCGAGGGCGTCGCGCTCGCCGAGCGCCTGATGGGTTCGATTCCGCCCGATACCTACCGCAAGGCCGTGAAGCTGCTGACCACGTTCGACCGGCGCGCGCAGCTCGAGCATATCCGCGTACCGACGCTGCTCGTCGCGGGCGGCGACGATCGCGTCGCACCGGCCGACGTCATGCAGCGCATGGCGAAGAGGATCCCGGCGGCGGAGTTCGTCCAGCTGGAAGGCTGCGGCCATCTCGGCCCGATGGACCAGCCCGAAGCGTTCAATGCCGCACTCGCGGGCTTCCTCGATCGCCACGGTCTCTGAGGAGAAGCATGGACAGCCGGCCGCTCCAGACTGACCTGCGCTACACCGTCACCGGCTCGGGCTATGCCCTCACCGGCAAGCAGAAGGCACTGCTCGCGCTTGCCGAGGAGCTCGGGCCGCGCTTCGCCGAGCGCGCAGAACGCTACGACCGCGAGGCGAGCTTTCCATTCGAGAACTACGCCGAGCTGCGCGCCGCGGGCCTGCTCGGCCTGTGCGTGCCCGAGAAGTTCGGCGGCCGGGGCGCAGACTTCAAGACTTACTCGCTGGTCTCGGCCACGCTCGGCAAATACTGCGGCGCGACCGCACTCACCTTCAACATGCACGCCTGCTCCACGCTGTGGCCCGGCGTGCTCGCCGATGACCTCGACATGACGCCTGCGCAGCGCGCCGAGCACGAGGGCCACCGTGCAGTGCATTTCGGGCGTGTCGTGAAGGAGGGGGCGGTGTACGCGCAGCCGTTCTCCGAAGGCAGCGCGGCCGCTGCCGGCAGGGCGCCGTTCGGTACCACGGCGGCGAAGGTCGACGGCGGCTGGCTCGTCAACGGCAAGAAGATCTTCGCCTCGCTCTCGGGTGCGGCGAACTTCTACGGCGTGCTGTGCACCGAGAACAAGCCCGAGCTTTCGATGCGCGACACGCTGTATCTGGCGGTTCCGGGGGATGCGCCCGGCCTGGCGGTGACCGGCGATTGGGACCCGCTCGGCATGCGCGGCACGGTCTCGCGCACGCTCGTGTTCAAGGACGTGCTCGTCCCAGACGACGGCACCATGATGCCTCGCGGCGTGTACTTCCAGGCCGCGAGCCGCTGGCCGCACATGTTCACCACGCTCTCGCCGACGTACCTGGGCATCGCCATCGCCGCCTACGAGTTCACGGTCAGGTACCTTCGCGGCGAGGTCCCGGGCATGCCGCCGGTGAAGCGCCGCATGTATCCGACCAAGCAGATCGCGGTCGCCGAAATGTGGGTGAAGCTCGAGCAGACGCGCGCGCTGTTCCTGCGCATGCTGGAGGACGCCCGCGTCGACCCGCCGAAGGACGCGAGACTGCGGGCCTACGCGACGCAGTTCACCATCATGGAAAACGCCAACGACCTCTGCCGGCTCGCGATCCGGACCTGCGGTGGCCAATCGATGCTGAAGTCGCTGCCGCTCGAGCGCCTGTACCGCGACTCGCGCTGCGGGGCGCTCATGCTGCCCTGGACGGCCGAGCTATGCCTCGACCGCATCGGGCGCGAGGCGCTCTACGAGTCCGGCGAGGACGACTGAGACACGCTTGGACCTCTCGCGCATCGTCGAGCACTGGGCGCGCCATCGTCCTGACGCGACGGCACTGCGCTTCGATGCCGAGGAGATTTCCTACGGCACCCTTTGGGGGCGGATCGAATCGGCGAGTGCAGGCCTCGAGGTCGGGCGCGGAGACCGCATCGCCTGGCTCGGGTACAACCATCCGGACATGCTGGTGCTGTTGTTCGCCGCCGCGCGCCGCGGCGCCCTGCTCGTCCCGCTGAATTGGCGTCTGACCCCGGCGGAACATCGCGGCATCCTGGAAGATTTCCGCCCGCGCTGGATGTTCGCCGACCCGGAACTCGCGGGGTCGGCCCGTGCGCTGGGCGTACCGATGGGGCGGCTGGACCGCCCTGTCCCGGCGGGCGCGCCCGGGAGCGACGAGGACGAGCTGCTCATCGTCTATACGTCGGGCACGACCGGACGCCCCAAGGGCGCGGTGCTCTCCCAGTCGGCAATTCTCTGGAATGGCTACAACGGCATCCACGCGCACGACCTGCGACAGGCGGACCACGTGCTGAGCACGCTTCCGATGTTCCACGTCGGGGGGCTGAACAACCAGACGCTGCCTGCCCTCCTCGCGGGCGCCACCGTGACGCTGCACAAGCGCTTCGAGGCGGGCCACTGGCTGGAGGCGGTGCGGTCCGACCAGCCAACGATCTCGCTGCTGGTGCCGGCCGCGATGCAGGCCGTGGTTTCGCACCCGGACTGGGCGCGAACGCCTCTCGATTCGCTCCGGCTGCTGAACACCGGCTCGATGGTGGTTCCCGAATCCCTGATCCGCGCCTTCCACGCGCGCGGCGTTCCCGTCGGGCAGATCTACGGCTCGACCGAGACCGCGCCGATCGCAATCGTCTTGCTGCGCGAGGACGCCCAGCGCAAAGTCGGTGCCGCGGGCAAGCCCGCGCCGCATTGCGAAGTCCGCCTGGTCGACGGCGAGATCCAGGTGCGCGGGCCCAACGTGATGCGCCGGTACTGGGGCGACGAGGCGGGCACGCGGGCCGTGCTGGGCGCGGACGGCTGGTTTCGCACGGGCGACCTCGCCCGCAAGGACGAGGACGGATTCTTCTGGATCATGGGGCGCTCGAAGGACGTGATCATTTCGGGGGGCGAGAACGTCTATCCCGCCGAACTCGAGAACGTCCTGGCGGATTGCCCGTCCATCGCCGAGTCCGCGGTCATCGGCGTGGAGGATCCCAGGTGGGGCGAAGCCGCGTGCGCCGTCATCGTGCGCCGCCCCGGTGCCGAGATCGGCGAAGCGGCCGTGCTCGAGTTGTTCAAGGACCGGCTGGCGCGCTACAAGCACCCGCGGCGGGTGGTTTTCGCCGATGCGCTGCCCAAGAACGCGCTCGGCAAGGTGCAGAAGCACGAGCTGAAGAAGCTGCTCGGCGCCTAGTCGACCCGCAGCTCGACGGCGCCCAGGTCGCCGGCATCGAAGCGCCAGGCCTCTCCCGCAGCCGGAAATTTCGAGGTCACGAGGCTTCCGCTGATCACGACCTCGCCGCTTCGCAATCCCCGGCCCTGCCGGGCCAAGTGGTTCGCCACCCATCGCAGCGATTCCAGCGGGTGCCCCATCACGTCGGCGCCCCGCCCTTCGCCTACCCGCTCGCCGTTGCGCAGCGCCACTCCTCGCAGATCCGCCAGATCGAGCGCCCGCCAGTCCGCGATGGGCTCGCCTAGCACTGCACCTTCGTTCCAGGCATTGTCCGCGGCAAGCTCCAGTCCGCGCGCGGGAAGTGTCGAATAGTCCGCGCCGCGGTCGTCCGCGATCTCGAAAGCCGGCATGACCTCGCCCACGGCCGCCGCGACGCGCGCCCGGTCGAACGGGCCGGCGCTGGCGGGCAGATCCTCGGCCATGCGAAAGGCGATTTCGAATTCGATCAGCAGCCGCCCGTAGTCGGCAGCCCGCACGCGGGCGGGTCCCTCGACCGTCTGGCGTGCGTGCAGACAGCCCGCGATCGGCGCGTCCAGGCCAACCAGGGCCCGCATTTGCGGCGTCGTGAGGGCGATCTTGTGGCCGACGAGGGGTCCGCACTGGCGCGCCTTGAGGGCGGCAAAGACATCCTGGACGCGGTACGCCTCGCCCAGCCCACGCGGGGCCAGCGCCCGGGGCATGGGCCGCGAGCGCAGGCGCGCCAAGTGCTGGCGGACGAGCCAGCGGGCTGCCCCCCGCGCGCGCATCGCCTCACCTTCTTGCATGCGCGCGATTCTAGCGGTTGCCCTTCGCCCCGGGTTTGCAGAAAATAGGACACGGAGAACAATTACTCATGCCCCTCGCGCATCGCCAGTTCGACAACGCCCTCGTGCTCTCGCCCTCCGGCCGGCTGGACCACGACAACTGCGAGACCTTCCGCGAGGAGCTCGCCCCGCACCTGGAGCGCTCGGCCAAGGAAAGCACGTCGATCGTTCTGGACCTGTCCGGCCTCGAGTACGTCTCGAGCGCAGGGCTGCGCTGCTTCATGCTGGCCGCCAAGCAGGCCAAGGCGCAGAGCAGTCGCATCGTGATCGCGGCCATGCAGCCCGTGGTGGCCGAGATCTTCCAGATCGCGCGCTTCAACCTCGTGTTCGAGGCGTATCCGAAGGTGCGCGACGCCCTGTCCGCGCTCTCGCCCGCCGCCGCCGCCGCATTCGACCGGGGATAGCGCGGGTGCGCGTCCGCTTCTGGGGCACGCGGGGCTCGATCCCTGTCGCGCTCACCTCCGCCGACATCCGGGACAAGGTTGCGCAGGCCCTGTTCAAGGCGGAGGGCCGGCGCTTTGCGTCGATCGGCGAGGCCCGCGACTTCGCCGTGGAGCAACTGGACTTCTCGCTCTCGCACACTTTCGGCGGACATTCACCTTGCGTCGAGCTCGAGACCGGCGGCGACGAGTATTTCGTGTGCGACCTGGGCAGCGGCGCACGACCGTTCGGCGCGCACGTCCTCGCCCGGCAATCCGGCCGTCCGGCGACCGTCAATGTGTTCATGTCGCACGTGCACTGGGACCACATCATGGGGTTCCCGTTCTTCGGCCCGGCCTACGCCGCAGGAACGCGGATCCGCATCCACGGCTGCCATGATGTGATCGAGCAGGCCTTCCGCCTGCAGCAGGCGCCGCCCTGCTTTCCGGTCGAGTTCGCACAGCTCGCCGCCGACATCGAGTTCATCAAGCTCGCGCCTGGCCGGACCGTTGAAGTGTCGGGCGTTCAGGTCACGCCCGCTCCGCAGATGCATTCGGGCGATTCGTACGGCTACCGATTCGAGGTCGGCGGAAAGGCGGTCGTCTACACCACCGACTCCGAGCACAAGCTCGAGAATCGGACGCAGACCGAGCGTTTCGTGCGCTTTTTCCACGGCGCGGACCTCGTGATCTTCGACGCCATGTACTCGCTCGCCGACGCCATCTCGGTGAAGGCCGACTGGGGCCACTCGAGCAACATCATCGGCGTCGAGCTGTGCCAGATGGCGCACGTGCGGCACCTCGTGCTTTTTCACCATGAGCCTTCGTATGACGATGCTGCGATCGAAGGCGTGCTGCGGGAGACGCGCCGGTTCGAGGAGCTGACGCGCGGCACGCGGCCGCTGCGGGTCTCGGCCGCGTACGACGGGCTGGAGGTCGACGTCTGAGCCCCACCTGGTCCAAACGGGCCGGGCCGCTCGCGCTGGTGATCGCCCTGCTGCTGCTGCTGGCGGGCGAGCCGCCCTTCGTGCTGGCGCTGCGCCACGCGCTGTTCGACGCCTACCAGAGGATTTTTCCGCGCCAGCGCCTGAGCGCCCCCGCGACGATCGTGGCGATCGACGAGCATGCGCTCGAGCGCTACGGGCAATGGCCGTGGCCGCGCACCCGGGTCGCTGAGCTCATCACGGCGATCGCCGCGGCCGATCCGGCAGCGATCGGCGTTGACCTTCTGTTTCCGGAGCCCGATCGATTCTCGCCGTCGCAGATCGCGAGCGACGTGGAGGACCTTTCGGCCGACGTCGCGCGGCGCCTGCGCCGGCTGCCGTCGAACGATGCGGCACTCGCCGCCGCCCTGCGCGGGCACCGGGTCGTGCTCGGCATCGCGGGGTTGGAATCGCCGGATCCGAGATTCGCGCGCCCGCCGACTGCGGCGCCCGTGCTGATCGCCCACGCGCGCGGCCTCGCGTTGCGCGAGTTCGCCGGGCACCTGCAGAGCCTGGCGTCGA
>JBOIFE010000233.1:0-22762 GCA_050741015.1 Burkholderiales bacterium
ATCCAGTTCCTGTTCGCCGAGGACATCCTCGGCAACAACGGCCCGCCCTATCCCAGGCATTCGAAGCAGTATCGAAACATGTACCAGCTGCGCGAAGCGATGCAGGCCGAACGGATCGCCGGATTCAAGGAATTCGTCCAGGACGTGAAATCCGGGGCCTTCCCCGGCCCGGAGCACATCGTCGAGGCGCCCGAGGACCTGATCAAGGCCTTCGTCGAGCAAGCCAGGCGCGATAAATAGGGACAGTCCCTATTTACTTTGTTTCTTCAGGGCGTGCTCGCGAAGTTTGGTTTTCTGCACCTTGCCGCTCGCGGTCATGCCGATCGCTTCGAAATCAGCAACGATCGTCACGTATCTCGGCACCCGGAAATTCGCACTTCGAGCTTTGCACCAGGCGACCAGATCCTCTTCCGGAATTGAAATCCCTTCTTTTAGCGTGACATAGGCGGCAGGGACCTCCCCGAGGCGCGCGTCCGGCACGCCGACCACCTGGGCGCTCGCCACCGCCGGATGCGCGAGCAGCACCTCCTCCACTTCGGCCGGCGCGACGTTCTCGCCGCCGACGCGAAAGACATCCTTCAGGCGCCCGACCATGCGCAGCCGGCCGCCGGACTTCAGCTCGCCGAGGTCGCCCGTGCGCAGGAACCCGTCCTCGGTGAAGGCCGCGCGCGTCGCCTTCGGGTTCTTGTAATAGCCGCGCATCACGCTCCAGCCGCGCACCTGGATCTCGCCGTCGGCGACACGCAGGTGCAGCCCCGGGTGCGGCGTGGCGAGTCCTTGCACGCGGAGCTCCTCCGGCTCGCGCCAGTCGCTCATCACGACGTTGGGCGAGGCTTCCGACAGCCCGTAGGCCGCACAGATCTGCCGCGCGCCGAGCACGTCGATGATTCGCCGCATCGTCTCGGGTCCGGCGGCTGCCCAACCGCCGCGCAGCACAAGGCGCCGCCTCGGGAAGTCCGGGTGCGCCATCAGCAGCTGGAAGATCGTGTCGTTGCCTGACGTAAGCGTGCAGCGCTCGCGCTCCATCGCTTCGAGCGCCGCGCCCGCCTCGAAGGTGGGCAGCGTGACGAGGCACGCGCCGGTCACGAGGCACACGAGCGCCGAGAGCGTGGAGCCGCCGACGTGGAAGAACGGGCGGCAGTTGTAGTAGCGATCCTCGAGCCGCACGCCGATGCGCTCAGCTGCCGCGTGCGCATTGCGCAGCATGTTGTCATGCGTGAGCATCACGCCCTTCGGGAACGCCGTCGTGCCCGAGGTGAACTGGATGAGAAGCAGGTCCGCGCCTTTCGGCCCGCGCGGCAGCGCCTGGCCGCGATCGCGCGCGGCGAATTCGCGCCACGAGGCCTCGCTGAGCACGACCGCGTGCTTGAGCTTGGGCAGTCGCGGGCGCACCTCGCGCAGCATGGCCGCGAAGTCCTGCTTCAGGAAAGTCGGCGCGAGGAACAGCGCCTTGCAGTCGGCCTGCCGCAGGCAATACTCCAGCTCGGCGGCCTTGAAGCGAGTGTTGACCGGCACCGTCACCGCGCCGAGCAGCGCCGCGCCGTAGAAGAGCGCGAGCCAGTGCTCGTCGTTGCCCATCAGGATCGCGACGTGGTCGCCTTTGCGAATCCCCATCCCGTGCATCGCTCGCGCGATGCGCCGCGCAGCTTCGCGCAGCTCGCCCCACGTCAGCCGCCGCGTCGGCGTGACGAGCGCCTCGGCGTCCGCCGGCGCCGCGGCGAGGAACTCGCCCAGCGTGCGCGGCTGGACGCGGCTCACTGCTTGCCCATCCACTCGCCGGTGGCGAGCTGCTCCTCGATGGCCGCGATCTCCGCGGCGAGCGCGCCCTTGGGATCGCGCTCGACGCCGAGGTCGATCGTGCGCTTGGCAAGGCGCAGCGCCACGGCCGGCGCATCGGCGATCGTCTTGGTGATCGCGGCAAGCGTCGGCTCGAGCGCGTCAGCGGGCACGAGGCGGCTCACGAGCCCCCGGCGCTCGGCCTCCTCCGCCGTGAGCGTGCGGCCGGTAAACATCAGGTCCTTCGCGAGGCGCTTGCCGAGCGCGCGCGGCAGGCGCTGCGTCGCGCCCACGGTGCCGCGCAGCGCCTCCGGAACGCGGAACGAAGCCTCGGGCGTCGCGACGATGAAGTCGCAAGCGCAGGCGATCTCGACACCCGAGCCGACAGCCGGCCCCTCGACCACCGCCACCGCGGGCATCGGCAGGGATTCGAGCGCGGCGTAGGCGGCAAAGGCCTTCATTCGCCGCTCGCGTACCTGCGCGGGCCCCATGCCCTGGCGCTCCTTGAGGTCGGCGCCGGCGCAGAACACGGAGCCGCTCGCACGCACGAAGACGAGCTTCACCGCCGCATCGAGCGCGTGCGCGGCGGCGATGAGCGCTTCGCACATCGCCGTGTTGAGCGCGTTGCGCGCCTCCGGGCGGTCGAGCGTGATCGTCGCCACGCCCTCGTGCACGTCGACGCGAAGTGTCATATCGCCTGCTCCGCGCGCAGCGCGGCGATCTTCGCGTCGTCATAGCCCAGCCGCTCGCGCAGGATCTTCTCGGTGTGCTCGCCGAGCTCCGGCGGCCGCGCGATCTCGGGATCGTCCCAGCCGAGGAACTTGTACGGCAGCGCGAGCGCGCGGAATTCGCCGATGCCGGGATAGTCGAAGCTGCCCACGAGCTGGCGCGCGCGCACGTGCGGATCGGCGAGGATCTCGGCCACGTCGTTCACCGGGCCGACCGGGACGTCGGCCGCGTCGAGCTTCTCGATCAGCTCGGCGCGGCGGAGATTCGCCGTCGCCTCGGTGAGCGCCTTCATCACCGCCTCGCGCCGCACGAGCCGCAGCGCATTGGTCGCGTAGAGCGGGTCGGCGCCCATCTCGCCGAGCCCGAGCGCGTCGCAAAGCGGCTTCCAGTGCTGGTCGCTCGCCGTGATGTGGGCGTAGCGCCCGTCGCCGCAGCGAAAGGTGGCCGAGGGCACGCGCCCCGGGTGCTCGGTGCCCAGGCGCGGCGGCACTTCGCCCCAGCTGAAGTAGCGCGCCGCCGCGGTGGTGAGCAGGCTCACCTGCCCGTCGAGCATCGAGAAGTCGATCCAGCTGCCGCGGCCCGATTTTTCGCGCCCGGCGAGTCCCGCGAGGATCGCGATCGCGACCCACAGGCCCGAGGTAAGGTCCGCCACCGGCAGCCCGGGCTTGACCGGGGCGCGCCCCGCTTCGCCCGTGAGGCTCATCAGCCCGCCCATCGCCTGGAACACGGTGTCGTAGCCCTTCTTTTTCGCGTAAGGCCCGGTCTGGCCGAAGCCGGTGCACGAGACGTAGACCAGGCGCGGGTTGAGCGCCGAGAGCGCGGCGTAGTCCAGGCCCTGGCGCCCGAGCGCACCGACCGGGAAATTTTCCACCAGCGCGTCGGCCTGCTGCGCGAGCTCGCGTATTACGCGCCGACCGCCGTCGCTGCGCAGGTTGACCGTGATCGAGGACTTCGAGCGGTTGCAGGCGAAGTAGTAGGCGCTGTCCTTGGCGAGCTTGGGCTCGAAGCCGCGCGTCTCGTCGCCCGCGCCGGGCTGCTCGACCTTGATGACGGTGGCGCCGAGCTCGGCGAGGATCATGCTCGCGAACGGGCAGGCGAGCACGCGCGACAGGTCGAGGATGGTGTAGTGCTGCAGCGGTCGCATCTCAGGGCCCCTTCATCGCAACGCGAGCAGCGCGATGCCGGCGAGCACCAGCGTGGCGCCGATGACTGCGCGCCCGGTCAGTTCCTCGCGGTTCTTCATCACGAAAACGCTCAGCGGAAAGATGACGATCGGTGTGGAGTGCACGAACAGCACGGCGAGCGCGATTTCGATGCGGGTCATGGCAAGCGAGACGAAGATCGAACCGAGCGACGTGGCCACGCCGCAGCCGGCGTAGAGCAGGATCGCCGTGCGGTCGGCGGCGCGCAATTGCGCGGCGATGCGGCCCCAGTCGCGCGTCACCATTACCTGGCAGGCGAGCGCCGCGGCCGAGGAGATCACGGTGCCGAGCGCGGCCTCGTGCCAGTCGCGCATCGCGATGCCGCGCAGCACGTTGCCGAAGCCGAAGCCCGTCACCATGAGCAGGCCCGCAAGGAACCCCTTGCGCATCACCTCGGGCGAGACCGCGTGCCCCGAGCCCGCGCGCGGCTGCGTCAGCCACAGGCCGAACCAGACCAGCGTCATCAGCGCGAGCTCGTAGAGGCCGAGCACTTCGCCCGCGAGGAGCCAGGCCGCGATCAGCGCAAAGGCGGGCGCGGTCGAATGGAACACGCTCGCGCGCGAGGGCCCGAGCAGCTTCACCGCATCGAACAGGAACCGCCGGCCGAGGAAAGTGCCGACGATGCCGCCGAGCGCGAAGATCCCCGCGGGTTTCCACTGCCAGCCCGGGCCCGCGGTGCGTACCGTGAACTCCGAGGCGAAGATTACCGCCGGGAAGAGGATGTTCGTCGCCAGCACGACGAAGAACCCGCCCTCCACCGGCATGCGCGCGATCGCGTAGCGCGTGATTACGATGTTGGTGGCGAACGACAGCATTGCCAGCAGCGCGAGCGCGATGCCCATCGTTCATGGCCTGCGAAAGGCGCGCATGCGCCGGTTGGCTTCGCGCCCGCGCTCGAGCGCCTCGGCGAGCGGCAAGTCGGCCGCCTCGTGGAAGAGCTGCTTGGTGAGCCGCATGGCGGGACGGCTCGCGCCGGCGAGCTTCGCGGCAATCGCGAGCGCTTCGTCCATCAGGCGCTCTGCGGGCACGACGCGATTGACGAGGCCCAGTTCGAGCGCGCGCGCCGCGCCGATCGGCTCGCCGAGCGCGACCAGCTCGAACGCAGCCTTGCGCCCCGCCTGGCGCACGAGGTTCGCCATGACGGTGGCGGCGACGATGCCGTGGCGGATTTCGGGATAGCCAAGCGTCGCGCCCTCGGCCATGACAGCAAGGTCGCCTGCGATCGCGAGGCCGGCGCCCCCGCCCATCGCCGCGCCGTTAATCGCGGCAACCACGGGCTTGGAGAGCTTCGGGAACGCGAGGTGCAGCTGCATCGTGAGCTCGGCACGCGCGTCGACTTGCCCCTGGTTCTCCGGCGTCAGGTCCTTGAACTCCGAGAGGTCCGCGCCCGCGCAAAAGCCCGGTCCCGCGCCGGTCAGCACCACGCAGCCAACGATGTCGTCGGCATCCGCCGCGCGCAGCGCGTCGAGCAGCTGCTGCGTGAGCGCGGTGTTGAGCGCGTTCCGCTTCTCGGGCCGATTCATGGTCAGCACCCGCACAGCGCCGCGGTCCTCGCAAATGAGAAAAATGGGGACTGTCCCCATTTAGAGTTGCGCGAAGCGCAGCTGCGCCTCTTCCAGTTCGGCGGCGAGGCGCCGTACCAGCTCGCCGGCCGGGACGAGGTCGTCGACGAGGCCGGCGGACTGGCCGGCTTCGACCTTGCCCCAGTCGACGTCGCCGTCGATCGCCGCCTGCTTGAGGCTCGAGCCCGCAAAGATCGCATCGAGCTCGGCCTGGCTCGCGCCCGCGCGCTCGGCGGCGTTGAACTTGTCGGCAAACTTGTTGCGGAGCTGCCGGACCGGCAGCCGCCCGCGCGCAACCAGCGTCGAGCCGTCCACGTCCGCGGCGAGCACCGCGCGCTTGTAGTTCTCGTGCACGCTCGCCTCGGGCGTGGCGATGAAGCGCGTGCCGAGCTGCACGGCGTCCGCGCCGAGCGCGAGCAGAGCCGCGATTCCCGCGCCGTCGGCCACGCCGCCGCTCGCGACGACCGGAACCTTCACCGCCTTCAGCACGCGTCGCACGAGCACGAGCGTGGTCACTTCCGCCGGCGGCGGATGGCCGCCCGCCTCCATGCCGTCCACGACGAGCGCGTCCACGCCCGCCGCCTCTGCCTTCTTCGCATGCTCGACCGAGGCGACCACGTGCAGCCACTTCGTGCCGAGCGCGCGAAAGCGCGCGAGGTGCTCGCGCGGCCCGCCCTGCGAGGCCACCATCACCGGAATGCGCGCCTCGGCCGCGATATCGAGCAGCTCCGCCGCGCGCGGATTGTTGAGCGGGATGTTGACGCCGTAGGGCTGGTCGGTCCCCGCGCGGACGTCGGCGAGCGCCTTTCGGAAGTCCTCCGGCCGCATCGGACCCGCGGCAATCACACCAAGCGCGCCCGCCTTCGACACGGCGATGACGAGCGGCGCGTTGGACGAGGCCCAACTCATCGCCGCCTGGAAGAACGGGTGGCGAATGCCGAGGAGCTCGGTGATCCGCGTCTTCATTGGGCGCCCCGCTCGCCCTCGATCAGCCCGCGCGCACGCGCGCCGAGCCTGTCGAGCGCCTCGAGGAAGCCCGCGCGCTCCTTCGCCGAGAGGCAGCCGAGGAAGGCGTCGTTGCGCTCGGCCGCGGCGCGGATGAGGCCCGCATACAACGAGCGCCCCGCGCGCGTCAGCGTCAGGCGCACGCCGCGCGCGTCGTCGGCGTCGATCGCGCGCAGCACGAGCCTGCGTGCAGCGAGCCCCGAGACGACGCGGCTCATCTGGCCCTTGTCGATGCCCGCGGCGCGCGCGAGCGCGCCGAGCGACATCGGCCCCTCGGCGCCGCCGAGCAGCGCGACCGTGCGCCACTCCCAGAGGCTGACGCCGAACTCGCGCCGGTAGCGGAGCTCCGCGCCGCGCGAAAGCAGGTTGGCGACGACGTGCAGCCGGTAGGAGAGCAGCTCCCGGATCCCGGGAAGCTCAATCGTCGAAGAACGGGGTTTCATGTTCGCCGCGCAGCTTGAGGTCGAAGCGGTACTTCCCGGGCGATTCCTCGCGCGCGACGAGGAGCGCGCGGCGTGCGGCCGGCACTGCGAGCAGCACGGGGTCCGCGTCATTCGCCTTCTCGCCGGGAAAGTACATCGTGGTCTTGAGGATCCGCATCAGCCCGGAAAACATGAGCATGAAGTTCACGTGCGGCGCGCGCCCCGCCGGCGCGCCGGGCCGGATGGTGCGGAAGCGGTATTCGCCCTGCGCGCTCGTCGCCGTGCGCCCCCAGCCCAGGAACCCGGGGTCGGCCTGCGCGTGGCGCGGGTCGGCCGGGTGCCCGAAGATGCCCTGCGCGTCCGCCTGCCAGACCTCGATCACGAGGTTGTCGAGCGCCGCGCCGTCCTCCTGGCGCACGACGCCGATCACCTCGATCGGCTCGCCCTTCGCCTTTCGCCCCTCGAGCTGCGTGAGGTCGCTCGCGCCCGCGTCGACGTAGCGGCGCGGGAAGAACGGCCCGAGGGTCGCTTCGCCGCTCGGGATCACGGCTGCGAAGGCGTCGAGTTCTTGCCGCGCACCACGATCTGGTGCTCGTAGACGAGCGCGTCGTAGGGCTCGGCCCTGGGCGGCACGAGCTTCGCCACCAACCGCTCGCGCGCCGCGGCGTCGGGCACGGCGTTGAGGATCCGGTCCTGCGCGTTCAGCGGCTCGCCCTGGAAGTACATCTGCGTCACAAGCCGCGAGAGCCACACTCTGCCGAAGATGGAGAAGTGCACGTGCGGCGGGCGCCACCAGCCGTCCTTGGTCGGCACCGGATACGCGCCCGGCTTCACCGTGCGCAGCAGGAACGTCCCGGTGTCGTCGGTCGTCAGGCGCGCCGCGCCGTAGAAATTCTGGTCCACGGGCGCATGGTCGTCGTCGTTCGGGTGGATGTAGCGCCCCGCGGCGTTCGCCTGCCACATCTCGACCACGGTGCCGCCGACGGGCGCGCCGTCCTCGTCCACCACGCGCACGCGCAGGTGGATGAGCTGCCCGATCGCCTGCTTGTCCGAGTGGCCCGCGACGTCGCCGCCCAGCAGCTGCACGCGGCGCGCGAGGTTCGAGGGCCCGGTGAGCTCCGAGAGCGTCGGCGCGCGCTTCACGAGCGCCTCCTTCGGATTGCGCCACGGTGTCTGCGGGTAGCCGGGGATGATGCGCGCGGGCTGGGTGCGCTCGTCGCGCGGGGGAATGGCATAGCTCATCGTTGACAGCCTAGCGCCGGATCGTTGATGATGTCAACGATGGCCGCGGTGACGCTCTGCGAGTGCTTCGCGCGCGACGGGCTGCAGCACGAGCCCGCCGTCGTGCCGACCGCGGCGAAGCGCGCGCTCGTCGAGCGCTTCGCGGCGCTCGGCTTCCCGCGCGTCGAGGCTACCTCCTACTCGAATCCCAAGGTCGTCCCGCAGTTCGCCGACGCGAGCGCGTTGCTGGAATCGCTGCCGCGGCGCGCGGGCACTTTCTACAAGGCGACCTGCGCCAACCCGAGGGCGGTCGAGCGCGCGCTCGCCGACCTCGACGCGGGCTTCGGCGCCAACGAGATCAGCCTCCTCGTCTCGGCCACCGAGTCGCACACGCAGAAGAACCTCAACCGCACGCGCGCCGGGCAATGGGAGAACGTCGAGGCGATGGTCGCGCTGGCCGGCGGGCGCTTCCGGATGGTGGGCACGGTCTCGGTCGCCTTCGGCTGCCCGTTCGAGGGCAAGGTCGATCCCGGCGTCGTGGTCGACGACGTGGCGCGGTTCGTATCGCTCGGCGTCGCGCACGTCGCGCTGGGAGACACCACCGGCCTTGCCACGCCAGCTGCCGTGAAGGAGATGGTGCGCCGGCTTCCAAAAGGCGCGATGCCCATCGCGCACTTCCACGATACGCGCGGCACGGGGCTGGTGAACTACGTCGCCGCGCATGAGGCCGGGATGCGCCACTTCGATTCGTCCTTTGGCGGCGTCGGCGGGCATCCGGCGAAGGTGCAGTACGGCGGCGGTCACACGGGCAACGTCTGCACCGAGGACCTGGTGAGCCTGTTCGAGGCCATGGGGATCGACACCGGCATCGACCTCGACGGCCTGGTCGCTACGGCGCGCTACTGCGAGGAAGTGCTCGGCCGCGAGCTGCACGGGCGCGTGACGCGCAGCGGGCTTCCGGCTTGATCGCCGTCGTCGCGGCGGCCGCGCTCGCCGCGGGGCTGCTGGTCGGCCTCACCGGCATCGGCGGGGTGATCCTCGTCCCCGCGCTCACGGGCGCGGCGGGAATGCCGCTCGAGCGCGTCATTCCCGCGTGCATGGTGGGATTCTTTTTCTCCAGCCTCTATGCATCGTTCATCCACGTGCGGCGCGCGCGCCTCGACCTGCGGCGCGTGGCCGCGCTATGCCTCGCCGCCGCCGCGGGCGCGGCGCTGGGCGCGGCGACGCTGCATCGGCTTCCCGACCTCGGCGTGCGGCTGTTCGTGGCGGCGCTCGCGCTCGCGTCCGGCGCGCATGCACTTGTCGCAGGACATGCGCCGGGCACGCGAACGCCGGGGCCGCCGGCGCTCGCAGTCCTGGGCGCACTCGTCGGCTATGGCTCGGCGATCTCGGGCACGGGCGGGCCGGTGATGCTGATTCCAATCCTGCTCCTGCTGCGCACGCCCGTCGCGCCCGCGATCGCGCTCGGCGTGACCTCCGGACTGCCGATCACGATCGCTGCGACCTCGGTCTACGCCACCGCCGGCCTCATCGACGCGCGGCTCGCGCTTGCGCTCGTGGCGTTCCTCGTCGCGGGCGTCTATGTCGGCGCGAGATTGCTGCGCCACCTGTCTGCGCGCGCGCTCACCGTCGCCGTCGCCTGGACGCTGATAGGGGTGGGATTGTGGTTCGGGTTACACTCGCTCGCGTCATTTGGGTCATTTCGATGAAGCTCGGATACTTCACCATGCCGCTGCACCCGCCGGGTCGCCCCTGGCGGGACACGCTGCGCGAGGACCGCGAGGCGATCCTGCTCGCCGATCGGCTGGGCTACACCGAGGCCTACGTCGGCGAGCACAAGACCGACGCGGCCGAGACGATCACTTCCTGCGCGGCCTTCATCGCCTCGCTCGTGCACGACACGAAGCGCATCAAGCTCGGCACCGGCACGCTCAACCTCGCCAACTCGCACCCGGTCACGGTGGCGACGACGGTCGCCATGCTCGACCATATGCTGGACGGGCGCTTCATCCTCGGCATCAGCCCGGGCGGCCTGCCCTCCGACATGGAGGCCTTCGACAACCTCGGGCGCGACCGCACGAAGATGTTCCTCGAGTGCATCAACCACGTGCTCGCGATCTGGGAGGGCGAGCCGCCCTACGACCTGAAGGGCGAGTTCTGGAACATCTCGACCGCGAAGACGCAGATCCTCGAGATCGGCCAGGGCGTGATGATGAAGCCCTTGCAGAGGCCGCACCCGCCGATCGTGGTGACCGCGGTCGAGCCTTTCTCGAAGGGGGTGACCGCAGCGGCCGCGCGCGGCTGGGATCCGATCTCGGCCAACTTCCTGCTGCCGCAGTGGGTGAAGTCGCACTGGGTCCGCTACGTAGAGGGCTGCATCGCCGGCGGGCGCGCCGCCGACGCAGCGAACTGGCGCGTGGCGAAGACCGTCTTCGTCGGTGACGACGCGGCGAAGGCCAAGGCCTACGCCTTCGGTCCGCAGAGCCCCTACCGCTTCTACTACCAGCAGCTGCTGACGAAGCTCAAGCACGCGGGGCGCGGCAACCTGTTCAAGCAGTCCAAGGACGCGCCCGACGACTCGGTGACGCTCGACAGCGTGACGCGCGACCTCGTCATCGCGGGCACGGTGAACGAAGTGGTCGACGACCTGCTCGCCTTCCGAGAGCAGGTCGGCGACTTCGGCACGCTGCTCTACTGCGGCATCGACTGGGCCGACGCGGCGCTCGCGCGCCGGTCGCTCGAGCTGATGGCGGAAAAGGTCATGCCGGCGGTGAACAAGGCGCTCGGCGCCGGGGCGAAGCGTGCGACCGCTGCCTGAGCGCATTCCCTACTCGGCGATCGTCGACCGGCCGCCGCTCAAGCTGCCCGCGGGCGGGCGGATCGCGGTCTGGACCATCGTCAACGTGGAGGAATGGTCGATCGACCGGCCGATGCCGCGCACCGTCTTGCCTCCGCCCTTCGGGCAGCCGCTGCTGCCCGACCTCCCCAACTGGGCCTGGCACGAGTACGGCATGCGCGTGGGGTTCTGGCGCCTCATCGAGGCGCTGGAAAAGGCGCACGTGAAGGCCACGCTCGCGCTCAACGGCTCGGTGTGCCAAAGCTACCCGCGCGTCGCCGGCGCGGCGCGCGACGCGGGCTGGGAGTTCATGGGCCACGGCTACCACCAGCGCCCCATGCACCATGTCGAAGACCAGCGCACGGCGATCCGCGACACGATCGCGGCGATCCGCGAGTTCACCGGCAAGCCACCGCGCGGCTGGGAGAGCCCGGGGCTCACGGAAACGAACGTGACGGTCGACTTGCTCGCCGAGGCCGGCATCGAGTACGTCGCCGACTGGGTGCTCGACGACCAGCCGGTGCGCATCGACACCACGCACGGGCCCGTGGTGTCGGTGCCCTACACGCTTGAGATGAACGACATCCCGATGATGGCGCTGCAGAGCCACCCATCGGCCGAGTGGCTGCAGCGCGGCATCGACCACTTCGACCGGCTCTACGCCGAGAGCGAGCGCATCACGCGCGTGATGGCGATCAGCGTCCACCCGTACATCACGGGCGCGCCGCATCGCATCGGCTACCTGGAGAAGCTCTACCAGCACATCGCTTCGCGCCCGGGCGTGCTGTTCTGGACGGGCGAGCAGATCCTGGACTGGTATGTCGAGCAAACCCAAGCCAAAGCCCGCTGAGCACCGGGCGCCGGACTACGCCGAGCTGCGCGGGCGCGCCGAGCAGCTGCTGCCGGTCCTGCGCGAGCGCGCCGCGAAGTGCGAGGAGCTGCGGCGACTGCCCGACGAAACGCTGAAGGACTTCCACGACTCGGGCCTGTTTCGCTTCCAGCAGCCTCGGCGCGTCGGCGGCTCGGAGTGCGACTTTGTCGCCGTGGTCGAGTTCGGGGCGCTGCTCGCGCGCGCCTGCGCTTCGAGCGCCTGGAACATGGTCAACCTCGGTGCGCACCACCTGCTGCTCGGCATGTTCCCGCCGAAGGCGCAGGACGAGGTCTGGAACGCGTCGGCCGATGCGCTCATCGCCTCCTCGTTCGTCTTCCCCGCGGGACGCGCCGAGCGCGTCCATGGCGGCTATCGCATCTCGGGCCGCTGGCCGTTTTCCTCGGGCGTCGATCCGAGCGACTGGAACATGCTCGCCGGGCAGATCGCCGGCGAAGAAGGCGAGACGGCCGAGCCGCGCGTGTTCCTGCTGCACAAGTCGCAGTACGAGGTGCACGACACCTGGTACGCCGGCGGCCTGCGCGGCACGGGGAGCAAGGACGTCGAAGCGAGGGCCGTGTTCGTCCCCGAGCACCGCACCGTAGCGGTCGCAGACATGAAGGGCGGCCCGACGCCGGGCAGCGCGGTGAATCCGGGGCCGCTCTACCGCATGCCGGTGTTCGCGCTCTTTCCGTACATGCTCTCGGGCGTCGCGCTCGGCGTTGCCGAGGGGCTGATCGACCAGTTCGCGCAGGGCTCGGTCGGGCGCGGCAAGATGACCGGCGCGAAGATCGCGAATGTGCAGAGCGTGCAGCTGCGCCTGGGCGAGGCCGCGGCTTTTGCGCGCGCCTCGCGCCTGTTCCAGGTCACCAACTGCACTGAGGCGCAGTCGATGATCGAGCGCGGAGTGGTGCCCGACCTGGCGACGAAGGTGCGCTACCGGCTGGAAGGCGCCTACTGCGTGGACTTCGCGGTGCGCGCGGTGGACACGATGTTCATGCTCTCCGGCGCGAGCGGGCTGTACGAGTCGGGGCACGTGGCGCGCGCGATGCGCGACGCGCACGCGGTCAAGCAGCACTTCTCGTTCAACACCGACGTCGCGGGCACCACCTACGGCCGCCTAGCGCTCGGCCTCCCGACCGACAATCCCATGTTGTAGGGTGGGCCAACGGCCCACCGTACGATCAGCGCAGCTCGGTAGCCATCAGCTCGGGCTTGATGCCCGCGGCGGCGGCTTCGGCGTTCGCGTAGTTGAGCTCGACCTTGACCTCGTTGGGATCGAAGAGGAAGAGCTGGTAGAGCCCCTGGTCGCTCACCATGCGCTGCTTGAAGGGCACGCCGAGCCCGGTCAGGTGGTCGATCATCTGCTTGAGGCCCGTGGCGCGGAAGCCGATGTGGTCCACCACGCCGGTGCCTTTATCCGCGTCTGACTGCTGTCCGACGTACTGCTTGCGGTTCGCCGACACGTTCTTCCCGCCTTCGGTGATGTGCACCACGTCCTTGTCGCCGAGGTAGAGCCACACCACGGGGAACTTGAAGTCGGGGTGCGGCCCCTCGCGCATGCCGAGGACTTTCACGTACCAGTCGCGCGTGGCCGCAAGGTCCGTGGTCTGCAGCAGGAAATGCTCGATGTGCGAGAGCGGCACGGCTAGTTCTGCGCCCGCAGCGACGTCCGCTTGCCGTTCGATTTCGACAGCGCCATCGCCGAAGCCGAACCCTTGCCCTTCCAGGCCTTCGGGTCGATCACCTCGCCGAGGAAATTCAGCTCGATCGTGACGTCGTCCGGGTCCTTGAGGAAGATCTGGAACAGCTTCGCGTCGGGGAAGCTCCGGAAGTGCATCGTCACCTTGTGCTTCTGGATGCGCTGCCTCACTTCGTCGGGCTGCTTCGCGAGGAAGGCGATGTGGTCGACCGACCCTGAGCCCTTGAGGCCTTTCGGGTGCTTCTTCAGCAGGAACCGGTCACGGATCTCACTCGGCGCCTGGGAAGCGAGATGGACGCAGATGTCGCCGTTCGCTTCCAGCCAGTAGCCGGGGAAGCCGAAGTCCGGGCGGTCCGCGACCTTCAGGCCGAGGACGTCCTGGTAGAACTTCTTCGTCTTCTCCAGGTTCTTCGCAACCAGCAGGTAGTGGTTCAGTTCGGTGATCGGCATGTCAGGCTCCTCTTTGGCGCCCCTATTCTCCCCCATCACCCCGGGGGCCGGAAGGTGTCCCGGGTGAGCCCGGGCGGCAGCGCCCGCAGCGCCGCGCGCATCTGCGCGCCGGTCATCGCGAGGCCGGTGCGGCGCACCTGCGCGGCATTCTCCGCCTCGAGCGCG
Source organism: Burkholderiales bacterium (assembly GCA_050741015.1). GTDB lineage: Bacteria > Pseudomonadota > Gammaproteobacteria > Burkholderiales > SG8-39 > JAABQT01. The sequence goes on from JBOIFE010000233.1 coordinate 13,939, forward strand.
GCGAGCATGGCTTGCGCCGTGCGGTCCAGCGCCAGCATCAGGCCGAGGGTCGCGACCGGCATGTTGCGCGGGAAGCGCTCCTTGAGCAGCCCGCCGAACAGCGGCAGGTGTCGCGCCGTGTACGCCAGGTCGCGCTTCATCGCGTCGCCGGTGGTATTGACCAATTCGTAGCCTTGCTCGTCCATCGCCTCGTAGATCCGGGTGATGATGGCGTCGGTCATGCGCGAGCGCTCGGTCTTGCCGAGGTTGCGCCACTCGGCGACGAGCGCGAAGCGGGTGTCCACCTCCAGGTCGGAGGGCGCGAATGACGCGGGCTCCGTGATGCCGATCGCCTTGAGGAAGGCGCCGTTCTCCATCCGGAACGACGTCCTGTAGCGCGGCAGCTTCACTGTGCCGCCCGAGGCGAGGTCGTAGCCCGCCGAGACGATCTCCGAGCAGAAGAGCTCCCGTTCCGCGTCCGCCCCGTCCATTTGCATGGCGAAGTCATAGGGGATGTTGTGGCCCGTGTCCGAGGCGCGTTTCACGCGCTCGAACATGACCCGCGCAGCCTCGGCAGCGAGTGCGGCGTCGGGATAGCGGAACACCACCGCGCGGGATTTGCCGTCGGCCAGGTACTTCTCCAGCGGCGCGACCACCGCGCCCACCTCGATGTGCGCCTCGATCGTCCAGGGCTTGCGCGTTGCCGGGTCCACGTACAGGAGCGCGACATGGCTGAAGTTGCCGTCGGTGTCGCCGAGCCGCGCGATGGCGCCGCTCACGAACGCGTCGCCGCGGCTCATCAGCACGTCGCCCGACCGGAGCTCGAGCGTCGGGCCGAACGCCGGGTTGAGCTCCAGCGCGGGCTCGCCGCCCGCGAAGGCACGCGCTTCGGGCGCTGGCCGGATCAGGTTCTCGGCGACGTACTCACCAAGGAAAAGCGCCGCGCGCATCGTGTTGCGCACCTGCACGATGCAGTCGTCGGGCACCGGTCCCGCGGCCTCCATGCGCGCGAGCGCGGCGCGCAGGTCGAGCTTGGCGAGAAACACTTCGCGCACGATCGCCGGCGCCTCCCGCTTCGCCGCGGCGAGGTCGAAATATTCGGGCGGGGCGCGCCAGAGCTTGTCGTAGATCGCGCCGAGGAAGGACGCGCAAGATCGCGCGTCGAAGCCCGGCGCGGCGACGCCGGCGCGGAACATCTCGAGCCCGAGCCTCAGGTTCGCGGGAGGCTCGTCCGCCGCGGCGCCCTGCGCCAGCGCCAGCGCGAGCAGCCAGGCGGCGGGCCTCACCCCTGGGCGGCCCCGATGCGCCTTCGCCGTCACCGCGCGTCGGGCACTTCTTTGCGGATGTACGAAAGATGCCCGGTCCAGCGGTCGAGGCACTGCGCGTAGGCGCCGGGCTGGCAGTCGCTCGCATTCCTGCGCTTGAGCGCGAAAACGTGCTGCCGGGGAATTCCGGCCGCAGCGTAGGCCTCGAAGTCGGTCGTGGAATCGCCGTAGGCGTAGGAAAGGCGCCAGCCAAGCGCCTCGTAGCGGGCGAGGATGTCCGCCTTGTAGACCTGCGGATTGCTGCGCTCTTCGGAGGTCTGCGCGACGTGGAGGCGCCCGGAAGCGAAGCCATTGGAGGCGAGCCACGCCGGGAGTCCGGACTGGAAGCCCGGGATCCGCGTGGTGACGTACAGGATCGTGTAGCCTTTGTCGGCAAAGGCCCGGGTCGCGGCCGCCGCATCAATCCGCGCTTCGTCGATCAGCAGCACTTCCGGGGTGAGTGTTCCATCGATGTCGAAGACCACGGCCTGGCTGCCCTTGGCGGCCGGAGCGGCAATCGGCTGCGCGGACAGCTGCGTGCAGGCCGAGAGCGCGAGCGCCGAGGCGAGGAGGACTGCCGCTCGCATGTCGAGGGTGCAACTTGTCCCTTTCGACGTCAGATGTGAGTCGTCAATCCGTGGAGGACTCCCCCCATCAACGCGGACGCAAGGGCGCCGAGCACAAACAGGATGATCGCCGCCGGAATGGCAGCGATGGCGAGCTTGACCAGGAACATGACCATCGTGCCGAACTTCATGTTCACATCGACGACCACCACGCGCTGTTCGGTTTCCATGTGTTGTCACCTCCCTCAGTTCTATCAGGGTTCCGGGGTTCCCGTGTCCTGCACGCCAAGGCGCAGCTCTTCACGTGCGACGCCTGCCAGCGCCTGGTACTTGCGACGAAAGGCCTCCAAGGCTCCGTCCTCCAGTTCCTCAAGGTCGAGCAGCGCGTTGTGTGCGCCCATCGTGGCCCGTATGAGTTCATCAAGCTTCAACTGGACGGCCTCAGTGTCGCGATTCTGGGTGTTCTGAATGAGGAACACCATGAGAAACGTGACGATCGTGGTGCCGGTGTTGATGACCAGTTGCCAAGTGTCGCTGTAGTGGAATACGGGACCCGTGATGATCCAGGCGACGATGACGAGGACGGCCAGGAAGAACACACGAGGCCTGCCGCAGAAATGTGCCGCGGACTTGGCGAACTGGGAGTACCAACCGGTGGGTCGCATGGGGGAGCTCCTTTGGGCGCCTAACGCTTATGATGAGCGGCCTCGCCGCTCCAACACGTCATTAGATCTGACCCGCGTCACTGTTTTTTCGCCACACGCTTGCAAGCCACGGCTGCCGCTCGATCGGGAGCCCCGGTGGGCGATAGTAGTGCTCCAGCTCCGAGAATGCAGCCGCCTCGACAAAGATGCGCCACGATTCGAGGTCGTGATACGCCCCGTACCGTCCCCGACTCCAGCCTTCCTCATTGTTCCCGCGGGGATTCGAGGTGAAAAGCACGCCATCGGGCCTGAGCGTTGCGTGCAACTCGCTTAGCACGCGCGGAAGCTGTTGGCATGGCACGTGGAACAGGGAGGCGTTGGCGAAGATGCCGTCGAAGTGTCCGGCGGGCAGCCTCAACGCCAGGAAATCCTGTTCCCAGACTTCGCAGCGGCCATGCTCGCGGGCCATGGCGGCGAGCGCCGGGGACCCCTCGAGGCCGATCGGCTGGTGGCCGAGGGCGCGAAACGCCGCCAGGTCACGCCCGGGACCGCAGCCGAAGTCGAGTATTCGAAGCGGCGACGCGGTGCGAATGTGGCGCAGGAGCGCCTCGATGTTCTGCGTCACATCGTGCTCGCGCGTGCCTTCCCAAAACTCGGCGGCGCGATCGTCGTAGTGCGCGAGCGTCTTCGCGGTAACGAGGGCCAAGTCTTCCTGTCGCAGGGTCATGGATGTTTTGCGTTAGGTGAGATCCAAAACTCGCGAGCTCCTGCGCTGCAAACTAGGCAGCCAGTTGGCTGCCCAGCTTTGCGAGCGCCGCCCGATCGCGTTCACTGATCGATTGGAGAAGCGATTCCGCGAAGTCGCCCATCGTCGCCGTGGCGTCCTTGACCAGGGTGCGCCCGGCCGTCGTCAGCACGGCGTAGGTCGCGCGGGCGTCGTGCCCCGCCTCGTCGCGCGATACGATCCTGCGGCGCTCCAGCGGACCGAGCAGGCGCGTGATCGCGGACGGCGTGAGCGCCAGGCGCTGGGCGAGGTCGACCCGGCGGAGTCGATATCCCGGCGCTTCGGACAGGTGATGCAGGACCGCGAAGTCGGACAGGCTCAGCCCGTGGAGGCCACCGAGCTCGACCGCGGCCCGCGATTCCCAGAGGCTGACGGCGCGGCGGATTGCGAGAAACTCATTGAGTGTAGACATCACGCAAGCCTACGCCCCTATACTTGATTAGTCAAGGAGTTGTCATGTATGTCGACGTCTTAGGGCGCCCGGGGCAACCTAGTCGTCGGGGATGAGTCGCTTGCCAAGACTGATCCTCTGGTCTTGCACGTACCCAATTCGCTCGTAGAACTCCAGCACAGCGGCATTGGTCGAGCGAACCTGCAAGTTCAGCTTCGGACAACCCATGTCCTTCAATAGATTCTCGACCCGATCCATCAGCGCGCGCCCCAGGCCGCGGTGCCTGTACCGCTCGGCGACCGCCAGGTAGTTGACCCAACCGCGGTGGCCATCGAACCCGGCCATGGCCGTTGCTACGACGCCGCCCTCGATCAGGCCCACCAGGAACAACTCAGGCTGAACGGTGAGCTTTCTTTGGATGTCCTTGTGCGGATCATTCCAGGGCCTCAGCAGGTCGCAATCCTTCCAGAGGCGCACGACCGCGGCTTCGTCGGAGTCCTGGTATCTGCGAATGTCCATTGCCGCTACCTGGTGCCGCGCTTTTTCGCGTATCGAGCAAGACTTTCGGGCGGCCAATGGCGCTCGCGCTCGTAGTACGCCGCGACGGCAGGCGTGCCGGCGGGAAGCACGACCCAAGGTTGCCTGGAAGCCGTGAAGATGTGGATGTCCGGGGGCAGAAGGTCCGGATTGTCCAGGGTGCCGACACGTATGAACTTGACCAGGGGTCCGGCGCCGGCGTAGTTGCTCCAGACGGCGATCTTGCACCTGGGGCAACGAGCGATTGCCTGGCCGCTGCCGCTCTCGGACGGCGTGTCGACGAGTTCAGGCGACTGGCCAAGTTCGGAGACTCGATCCGCCTCGACCATCGCGTTCAGCGCGAAAGACGCGCCCGACTCTCGCTGGCACCAGCGGCAGTGACAGCAGTGGACAAACAAAGGCGCGGTTTCCAGCCGGTAGCGCACCGCCCGGCAGTCGCAACCGCCTTCAGCGGGAAATGAGCTACCCATCCCGCTTTGCGCCGCCCGATGAGTTCTCCGCTTGCTGCTTCGTTGGCGTCTCATCTGGCTTCTTGTAGTCGCCGATCACACCCTTCAGCGGACAGACTGTGAATGCCGGACATTTCTGGCAACCGACTGCTAATGCGATTGGGCAAAGCGTCATCTTCAATTCTCCTTTTGGCGTCTTGCACGTCTCATGACGCCCAGACGAGGGCAACACCCACTACGGAAAGTGACAGGCCTAGCGCTGTCGGAGCAACGGGCGTCTTGGCAGACGGCTCGATGCGCCGCAGCCAGAGAACCACATAAAGAATGGGAGTGAGCCAAAGAAGCGACGTCGTCAGGATCGCCCAAGGCGCCCACCCTGCGCCCTGGGAGACACCAAGCAATAGCCACAACTGTGCGGCCCCGCTGCCGAGAAGACCTGCCCCTGCCACCTTGAGCATTCCGAGGATGATTGCCTGGAGTCGTAGCTCCAGCGAATGCCACGGTTTGCCGGAGACGGCCTCGTGATACGGCATGTACTGCTTCGTCAACAGGTAGCGGATCCCGAAAATGATGGCGAGCACACCGGCCAATCCAATCAGCACCATGCCTGCAGCTCGCATAGGAGGGACTCCTGCGTCTAACATGGAAGTGAACCGCGCGCGTGCGCGATTTCAGGCGGAGGCACGCAGTCCATGGGCGTGCCAACTCACGGCGCTCTGCTGCAGTCGTCGATCAATGCTTGCGCTGACGTGCGTATCTCCGGCAGCGTACCCAGGTGCGGCCAGCCGGCTGCACGCTCCACCGCCATTGCGGGAGCGAAGCGGCAGAATTGGCGCAAGGCGTCGAGTTCTCGACCGGGCCTCGCACTGCGTTTCGCCTGCGGGTAGAGTACCGTGACACTGAAAAGTGGGTGCATCCCCGCGAGGCCGGTGTTGGTGTCCACCGCAATCGCACTCAGGTGATACAAGTACGTCACGGTCTCGAATGCGACATCGGCCAGAGGCGTGAGGAACAGCATATCGGGATTCGTCTGGTCCGTCCGGCGGTACGTGTACTCCAGCACGGTGTCTGTGTGGTGATAACCGGGTTTGCCGAATGAGAACACCCACGCACTATCCGCCCATACGGATGAAAGTGTCGCTTCTCCGTTTACGTCGGATTTGAGCTTCCACTCGGCAAGCGTGAATTCCCCCGGGTGCCCGATCGCTATTGGAAAGGTACCCCGCGCGATCAGCCGGAGTTCTGCCCCCGAGATCGGTTTGCCCGTAGTCGTGTCGACGATCGTGAATGTGCGGCCGATGCAGGGTGTTGCGATGGACAATCCGAGGCTGGCAATGGCGATGGTGAGCAAGGGGGCGAATTGCATACATTGCGCCATACGTCACATGGGATTGGGCAACACCGAACCTGTCAGCGCCTTGCGGTCTTCTTTCTTCGCGTCGCCTTTTGGGGCCGCAGGCTTGCCGCAATCCGGCGATGGAATGCGTCGATGCCTTTCGCCGTGCCAAGATCGCCGGGGACGGCCACCTCGATTTCGTGAACTTTCTGCCCGGGTCCGGCGCGAAGGACGGCCGTCGCGGGAGCATTGGCATTCGGCGGCGTGACAGGCTGGGTGCCGACTACGCGCCCGCGCTCTGTGATGACGAGGAGCTTCATTGGAAAGTCCCGATATCAAGGTTGTACTTCACCGCGAAAGTGCCTTTGTTGTGGACCGCGACGGTGTAGAGGATGAGCGGCCCGGTTTCGTCGATCTGCGACTGGATGGTGCGCACACCGAGGTCGGAGGTCACCAGCCGGATGTCGATCCACGAATCGAGGATATTCGGGGTCGCCACGGCCGCGCCGATGTCCAGTCCCGGCCCGAACCAGAAGTCCCAGTAGTGGGTGCCGCCGGCCGCGATGGTGACCGGAGTTCCGACGTTCTGATATTGCGCCATGGGGTCCTTTCGCGTGTGTTTTCGGGAGCCAGGAGCGCTGCCTTGTCGTGCGCTGGATGCTAGCGCACCGCCTGGTAGATCAGGTTCTTGAGCTCGAAGAAGAACGGATGCCAGAACGCCATCTGCCGCTGGGTCATGAGCAGGCCCACGAGGTTGTTCTTCGGCGAAATCCACCAGTGGGTGCCCGCGACGCCGCCCCAGTGGAGCTCGCCGGCCGAGTCGCGCGGATCGAGCGACGTCGGCGCCACGGCCACTGCTCCTGCGAGGCCAAAGCCCTTGCCCGTGATCTCGCCCATGCCCGTGAAGTGGAGCCAGCGGCCCTGGGGCAGCTGGTTGGTCATCATTTGCGCGAGGGTCTCGCGCTTGAGGAGCGTGGGGCCGCCGGAAAGCAGGCTGCGCACGAGCGCGATCATGTCGGGCAGGCTCGTGACCAGTCCGCCGCCGCCGGATAATCTCGGGAACGGCCGCAGGTACGCCTGCGGATACGGCGCATCGTCGGTGCGCGTCAGTCCGGGCTTCATGGGGTCTTCGAGGCTGGCACCGGCGTAATAGGCCGTAAGGCGCTGGCGACTGCCCTCGGGCACGACGAATCCGGTATCCACCATCCCGAGCGGGCCGAAGATCTTCGACTGGAAGAACGCATCGAGGCGCTGGCCACTCACGATTTCCACCAGGCGGCCCACGACGTCGGTCGCGATCGAATACTGCCAGCCTTCGCCCGGGTGGTAGGCGAGCGGCAGGCCGGAAAGGATCTCGATCATCTCCGTCAGCGGCGTGTTCGGATTGCGAACCATGCGCTCGTTGAAGGCCTTGGAGAGGACCGTGCCCAGGTCGAATACGCCGTAGCCGAGGCCCGAGCTGTGGCTGAGCAGATGCCGGATCGTGATCGGCCTGTCCGCGGGCTCCGTGTCGTCCAGCGTTTGCGCACCGGGGCGCAGTACCTGCCGGTTGCCGAGCTGCGGAATGTAGCGCTCGACCGGGTCATCGAGCCCGATGCGGCCCTCCTCGACGAGGAGCAGCGCGGCGCAGGAGGTGACGAGCTTCGTATTGGAGAAGGCGCGGAACAGGTGGTCGGTGCGCAGCGCGACTTTACTTTCCTTGTCCGCCCATCCCTCGCAGTGCAGATCGACGAGGTCTCTCCCGACCATGACCGCGCAGGAGATTCCGGGCAGGAGCTCCGCATCGACGTAATGGCGCATGGCCGCATGCACGGTGCCGAAGCCGTACTTGCTCGCGACGCGCGCCAGGTCATTCATGACGCGCTTCTTGTAGCGAGCTGTACGTCGACCAGCGGGAGCTCCTCGGCCACCGCGATTTCGTTCTCGATCAGGAGGCCGCACCCCGGGCAGCAGAACTGCCGGAACTGCGGACGCGGGTCGATGAAGCGCCCGGGCTCGCCAACGAGGGGGTTGGCGGACTGGATGGGCGAATCGATGCGAACGCAGGCCAGCTTGTAGTTCTTCTGCAGCGGGCCGAGGTCGGTCGCGCACTTCGCGCAGCACCAGTGGCCGTCGCGGATGGCCAGATTTTCGGTGGGCCGGAGGCCCACCGTACCGGACAACTTGCGACCGGAAGGCTTGCCGCCGATGCGCGCCATGCGCTGGCGGTGCCGCTCTTCCTCGGTCGCCCTGGCATCGCCGATGACGACGCCATAGACGGACTTCGCGGTCTCGATCGACACGTCGTCGTTCGCGACGTCGTCCTCCACTTTCTTCGGATCGCGCTCGAGCGGATCGCCGAAGCCGCCTGCCGCCGACCAAAGCACCGCGTACACGTCGGACGGGTTCTGCACGAAATCCTGCTGGCGCAGGCCGAGCGTCTCGTCCTTGCCGCCGAGCTCGCCGATGTCCCCGATCAGCTCGCCGCGCTTCATGCGCTCGAGGATGTCGGTGTCGCGCTTGAAGAGGTAGCGGTTCACCGCGCCCGGATAGCCGCCCATCATGCCGGTGGACGTGGGGATCGCGTTGCCCGAGGAGAGCGTGTCCTGCGTGATGACGTCGGTGCCGTGGGGAATGAAGCACGACTCCGCCGACAGGCCGCCGCGGTACTTCCCCGCCCCGCCGGAATCGGTGATCTCCTTGCGGTACAGGAACAGCACCGGGAAGCTCTGCTCGGTGTGCTCCACGTTGGGCAGCTTGCAGATCGGCGTGCGCGCCTGGCCGCCGGTCGAGATGCCGTCGGCGTGCGAGAACGCGCCGATCGCGCCGCCGATCGGATCGACGAGCAGATAGCC
>JBOIFE010000234.1:0-26655 GCA_050741015.1 Burkholderiales bacterium
CCTCAGCGTATAGCCCAGCAGGTTGTGCGAGCCGCCGTAGAGCGAGCCCGAGGCCACGACGTGCTCGCCCGCGCCGAGCAGCGTCGACACCGCCAGATGCAGCGCCGCCTGCCCGGAAGCCGTGGCAATCGCCCCGACGCCGCCCTCGAGCGCCGCGACGCGCTCCTCGAAGACCGCGGCCGTTGGATTGGAGATGCGCGAGTAGACGTGCCCCGCGCGCTCCATGTTGAACAGCGACGCGGCGTGCTCGCTGTCGCGGAAGACGTACGAGGTCGTGGCGTAGATCGGCACGGCGCGCGCGCCGTGCAGGGGATCGGGCGACTGCCCGGCGTGCAGCGCGAGCGTGTCGAAGCCGGGGTACTTCGGTCCGGAACCCTCGGCCACCGGGCTGGTTAGTGCAGGTTCTTGCGCGAGGCCCGCGTGGTGTACTCGAAGGCGCGCTCGGCGGCAGCAGGCTTCTCCCCGGTGGAGCGCTCCTTCCAGTCCCGGTCGAACAGCTGGTTGACGAGTGTCGTCACCTCAGCCGTCTTCTCCTTGTCGAACTGGCGCTCGAGGATCGCGGCGACGTCCTCGATCATGCAGCGCCGCTGCGCCTCGTGGATCGACTGCGCGGTCGGCCCGACGAAGAGCAGCTTCGGCTCCTGGTCGCCGTTCTCGTGGTACTCGGTGACGTCGACCTCGACCGCCTCGTAGCAGTACGGCCCCAGGTTCTGCAGCGACGACTCGAGCGCCGCGTGGAAGCTGCGCCCGATCTCGCCGGTCCAGCATAGGAGCAGCATCAGCTCCTTCTCGTCGAAGCGGATGCCGGGCTCTTCGGCCTCGACGCTCTTCACGTCGGCGAGCGCCTCGGCGTCCAGGTACTCCAGCAGGGGCGCAAGCGCCCGCTCGATCTGCTTCCGGGAAACCCCTTCGAGGATGGGGATGTCGGCGTGGACGTGGACTTCGAGCCGCATGGCGGAACCCTCCGGAATCGGGCGGGAAGTTTATCATCGCCCGTATGCGAGCGACAGTCCTGCCCGACTATGGCGGCGGTGGTTTCGCCAATCTCGTGGCGACGCTGGTCGAAGCCGGCGGCGGCGTGCCGCGCCACCCGCCGCTCGCAGCTCTGCCTCCCGCTGCACTCGCCCCCGCCGAGAACGTCGTGCTGCTCATCGTCGATGGGCTGGGCGATCGTTACCTCGCGCGCGAAGGCGCCGGCGGGGCGCTGCTCGCGCGCCGTCGCGGCGCGATCACTTCGGTCTTCCCGTCTACCACCGCGAGCGCGATCACGACCTCGTACACCGGCTGGACGCCACTCGAGCACGGCCTCACGGGATGGTTCACGCTGTTCAGCGAGGCCGGTTGCGTCGGCTCCCCGCTTCCGTTCCAGCGACGCGGCGTGAAGGCCGCGCTCGCGGTCGAGCCCGCGCGCCTTTACCGCGCAGGGCCGCTGTTTGACGGGCTTGCGCGCCGCCCGCTCGTGGTCTCCCATCGGTCGATCCTCGACTCCACCTACAACGTGCACCACTGCGGCCGCGCCGAGCGGCGCGGCTTCGACACGCTCGAGGGACTCGTCGCCGAGACCGTGGCGGCGGTGAAGTCCGGCACGGACCGCAAGTTCATCTACGCCTACTGGCCCGAGTTCGATGCGCTCTCGCACCGACACGGCAACGGGAGCGACGAGGTACGCGCGCAGTTCCGCGCGATCGACGCCGCGTTCGGCGAGCTGATGGCGCGGCTCGCCGGAACCGACACGGCCGTTGTGGTCACTGCCGACCACGGCTTCGTCGACAGCACGGGCGCGGACGCGCTCGAGTTCGCTGACGCGCCGGGGCTCGCTGCGCTGCTGCGCTATCCTCTTTGCGGCGAGAGCCGCGCGGCGTTCTGCCACGTGCAGGACGGGCGCATCCCTGAGTTCATGGCGCGCGCGCACGAGTGGCTGGGCGACCGGGCACGCGTCTGCGCGAGCGCCGAGCTGGTCGACGAAGGCTGGTTCGGCCCGGGCGATCCGCATCCGCGGCTCGCCGAGCGAATCGGCGACGTCGCCCTGCTGATGCACGGGCGCGCGACGGTGAAGGACTGGCTGCCGGGCGAGCCGCGCCACCGGCATATCGGGCACCACGGCGGCGCGAGCGAGGACGAAATGCTGATTCCATTGATCGTGGGGAGCGCATGAAAGCAAAAATCAACGGCATCGAGACCAACTACGAACTCCACGGCAAGGAAGGCGCGCCCTGGCTCGTGCTCAGCCACTCGCTCGCGTGCAGCGTGCGCATGTGGGACCCGCAGATCGAGGCGCTGAAGGGCGAGTACCGCATCCTCGCCTACGACACGCGCGGGCATGGCGCGAGCGAGGCCCCGAAGGGCGCGTACACGCTCGAGATGCTCGCGGACGACCTGAAGGCGCTGCTCGAGGCGCTGAGCGTGAAGCAACCGCACTACTGCGGCCTGTCGATGGGCGGCATGATCGGGCAGACCTTCGCGCTCAAGTACCCGGGTGTGTTCCGCACGCTGACGCTCGCCGACACGACGAGCAGCTATCCGGCCGGGGCGTGGCCGCTGTGGCAGGCGCGGATCAAGACGGCCGAAGACCAGGGCATGGCACCACTCGTGCAATCCACGCTCGAGCGCTGGTTCACCGAGCCCTTCCGCAAGTCCAATCCCGCGCCCGTGGCGGCGGTCGGCAAGCTGATCGCCTCGACACCCGTGGCCGGCTACGTCGGATGCTGCTACGCCATCCCGAAGATCAACCTCACCGCGCGGCTGAAGGAGATCAAGGCGCCGATGCTCGTCCTCTGCGGCGACCAGGACCCGGGCACGCCGCCCGCGATGGCGAAGGAGATTCACGACAACGCCCCGGGCTCGAAACTCGTCATGATCCCGCAGGCGGCGCACCTCTCGAACCTGGAGAACCCCGCTGCATTCACCAAGGCGATGCGGGACTTCCTCGCCGCCCACTGATGGACCGCGACACCTTCTTCTGGCAGATCGCCGACGGGCGCCTGCCGCCGCCGCGCTGCGCGCAGACGCTCGGCATGAAGATCGTGAAGGTGGATGCCGAGGCCGGCGTGGTCGAAGCGGAATTCAATGGCAAGCCGGAGTTCACCAACCCGGTCGGCAACGTGCAGGGCGGCTTCCTCGCCGCGATGCTCGACGATTCGATGGGCATCGCGCTCGCCTGCCAGCTCGGCGCGGGCGAATTCTCGCCGACGCTCAACCTCAACATTTCGTTTCTGAAGCCGGCGAAGCCGGGGACGCTGTGCGGCGTGGGGCGCGTCGTGCGCCGGGGGAAGGACGTGTGTTACCTGGCGGGGGAGCTGTTCCAGAACGGCGATCTTGTGGCGACGGCGACGGCAACCGCGCTCGTGCGGAAGATCTGACAGATCGATTTTGCTTGGCGCGTGGGTGGTATCGGAATTCGCGATCGTTGCTGGCCGCCAGGGAGCCTATCTATTCGTAGATATATGCCGGCATATGGCGATATCCATTGGTAGATGGTTCAATCCACCAATGGATAGTTTCGAGGCCGGGACGATGCGGCCTAATCACTAGTTATGCGGGTTTCAGGTGACATCACGCGAAATGGCACAATTCCCCAATGGACTTCGAGATCGTCGGGGATATCACCGTCGTCGAGACGATCGCGACGAGTCAGGGCATCCGTGATCTCAGGCGCTTACGACGAAACTACGGCAAAGGTCGATGGCGCAAGGTGAAAGGAATTGCCCGTATCCGACTCCCCAACGGACATGTCCGCCTCGCAGAGCTTCATTGGTACGAGGCGCATGGAGTAGGGAAGAGGGAAATCAAACGTAAACGCTACTTGGACGAATGATCATGAAACGAGGCAAGTCTCGCAGCACGCATTTCGCGGTGTGCGTTGACAATCGCGGCTATCCAGCGTCATTGGAACTGCACAAGATATATCGCGTCCTCTCGGACGAGGACGCGGCATCAGAAGGTGACATTCGTGTGATCGATGAAAGCGGCGAGGACTACCTCTACTCCGCAAACCGCTTTGTCGAGATTGAGCCACCGCAAACGGTACGCCGGTCGCTGTTACACGCGGGTAAAGTCGCATAGCAACGCGCTCGAAAAGGTTCGAATAGCAGCGCCGTTCGGAGATCGAGGCCGGGAACTAAGCGCCATGAAAGCCACCGCCCACCCCCAAGTCGACAACGAGCGCGTCATCGTTACCGAGTGGCGCTTCGCGCCCGGCGCCGAGACCGGCCACCACGTCCACGCCCATGACTACGTCGTGGTGCCGCTCACCACCGGGAGCTTGCGCATCGAAGACGCCGAAGGCACACGCGACGTGCCGCTACAGGCCGGCGCTTCCTACGCGCGCCCCAAAGGCGTCGCCCACAACGTCATCAACGCCAATCCCTACGAATTCCGCTTTGTCGAGATCGAGCTGAAGTAGGGCTCTCTAGCCCGCGTGCACGGCGCGCGAGTCCGGCGGCGCCTGCGCGCGCTCGTTCATCCCGTAGTCTCGGATCACGGCGGCTACGCGCAGCCGGTAGTCGGTGAAGATCGCCTTGCGGCCCGCTTCCTGCGTGCGCCGGTGCTCCTCGACGTTGCGCCAGCCTCGCACCGCCTCCTCGTCGCGCCAGATCGACAGCGACAGGAACTTGCCCGGCTGCGTGAGGCTCTCGAAGCGCTCGACAGAGATGAATCCGTCCATCTTCTCGAGCTGCGGCTTCAGCCGCGCGGCGGCGTCGAGGTAGGCATCGCTTTTGCCGGGCTTGGGCACGACTTCGAAGATGACGGCGATCATGCGGGCTCCACGTTTTCCAGGAAGGTGCGCTGCTCACGCAGTATGAACCGCTTGTCCTGCGCGAAGGCGAGGTTGGCGCGCCCCTCGGGATCGGTCTTCAGGCGTGCGCGATAAGCCTCGTAGGCGGCGAGACTGTCGAACGCAATCAGGCCCCAGGCAACGTCGTTCGTGCCCTCGTGCGGAAGGAAGTATCCGAGCAGCCGCCCTCCGCATTTCGGAATGATCTTGAGCCAGGCCTGCGCGTAGGCGCGGAAGGCCTCGCGCTGGAACGGATCGATCTCGTAGCGGATGAAACAGGTGAGGGTCATGCCGGCCTCCTCGAGTTGAGGGCGGCGACGCCGGCGACGACCGCGGCCAGCCCCGCGCCGGTCGTCGCGTCGACGCGCTCGCCCAGGATCACCGCGCCGAGCAGCACGCTTACGCCGGCGCGCAGGTAGCTCTGGCTCGCCACGCCCATCGAGCCGAGCGTGCGAACGAGCCGGAAGTAGAGCATCAGCGCGAGCGCGGTGCCGAAGACCGCGAGCGCGAGCGCCGCGCCGATGGACGCGAGCGACGGCGAAAGCGTCCACGGCCGGTCGACGAGGAGGCTCGCCGGCACGAGCCACACGCTCGCCCACAGCAGCGTGCCGGCGGCGGTCACGATCGGCGGCGTGTCGGCGTGCCGCCGGCCGTAGATTGCAGCGAACGCGTAGAGCAGCGCCGCGGCAAGGATCGCGAGCTGCGCTGCCGCCTGCCCGAGCCCCTCGAGCGCATGCGCGCCGACGATGAGCGCGACGCCCGCCACGCCGAGCACCGCACCGGCGAGCTGCAGTGGGCCCGCAGCCTCGTGGCGCGTGACGAAGCGCATCAGCAAGAACACGAAGAGCGGCGAAGTCGAATTGAGCACGCCGGCCAGCCCGCTCGCCACAGTCTGCTGGCCCCACGCGAGCAGCGTCCACGGCAGGATGCTGTTCAGCATCGCCTGCGCGAGCAGCGCGCGCCACGCGGCGGTGCCGCGAGGCAGGCGCAGGCGGAGCGCTGCGAGGGCCGCCAGCAGCACGAGCGCAGCCACCGACACGCGCACCGCAATCAGCGTGAGCGGCGGGAGGGTCTCGAGCGCAACCCGGATCAGCAGGTACGACGAGCCCCACAGCAGCGCGAGCAGACCGAGCAGCGCAAACTCGCGCGCGCGATTTGGAACGGCACTCATGGCGACGCCACGATAGCGCCTTGCGCGTCGTTCATGGTTCGTCTAACATCGAACCATGCGCGACGGCCCCCACATTGCCCGCATCGCCGCCCTGATCGGCGACTCGGCGCGCGCCGAAGTCCTTACCGCGCTGATGACGGGCCAGGCGCTGACCGCCACTGAGCTCGCGCAGGTCGCCGAGGTCACCAAGCAGACCGTCAGCGCGCACCTCGCCAAGCTGCTCGAGGCAAAGCTGGTCGCGGTCGAGGCCCAGGGGCGCCATCGCTACTACCGCCTCGCCGACCGCGACATCGCGCAGCTGCTGGAGGGTCTGATGGGCGTGGCCTACCGCGCGGGCGCGGTGCGGCTGCGCTCGAGCCCGCGCGAGCCCGCGTTGCGCAAGGCGCGCGTGTGCTACGACCACCTCGCCGGCGAGCTCGGCGTCGCGCTGTATGAAGGGCTCGAGCGGCGGCGTCTCGTTCGCGGCGGGCCAGGGGCGCTCGAGATCACGCCCGACGGTCAGCAATTCTTCGCAGGCGCCGGGATCGACGTGGACGGGCTCGTGCGCGAGCGCCGGCCGCTATGCCGCCCGTGCCTGGACTGGAGCATGCGCCGCCATCACCTCGCGGGCTCGCTCGGCGCCGCGCTGCTCGCGCACTGCCTCGCGCGCGGCTGGGCGAAGCGCCAGAAGGGCTCGCGCGTGGTGCAGTTCTCGGCCGTGGGCGAGCGCACGCTACGCGCACGCTTCGCCTAGCCGCCGATCCCCTTGATCCCGCGCTCCAGGACCTCCTGCGACTGCTCCAGCGCCGCCGCGCGCCATCGCGGATCCGAGGGATAGAAGGCCTCGCAGAACGCCTCGTGCACGCGGCCCGCGAGCGCGGGGTGATTCGCGCCATGGACCCGGAGCCAGCGGCCGGCCAGATTGGCACGCTGAACTTCCTTCCGCTCCAGCGTCCCGAACTCGACCACGATGCAGGTGGCCTCCGTCTTGGGCAGCAGCGCGGCGAAGGCGTCGGTCAGCACGCCCTGGTAGTCCGCGAGCGCCTTGTGCGTGACGCCGGCGAGGTTGACTGCACGCTCGCCCCACCAGTCCCGCGCACGCTTTCTCGCGGCCGAGCCTTCGGGATGGAAGCACAGGTAGATGTGCTCCATCCACGGCCCGATGCCGGTGTGGAAATCGATGATCGCGGCGTGCTTCGCGTGCGCCACGTGCTTCGTCACTGCCTCGCGGAACGCGGTGTTCGCCCACTGCTCCCGCTGCCCGCCGAAGTAGATGCCGTCGGCGTGCGAGAACTGGCCGCCGTTGAAAGCCGTGGAAAAGGGCTTCTCGCCGATCCGCGCGCGCAGCTCGTCCAGGCGGCGAAAGAGCTCGGCCTGCGTCGCGTCGTTCCACGCCTCGGGCGTGACGATCGGATGCACCTCGGCGTAGCCCGGATTCGCCGGGCGGGGCCGAGCATGGTCGACGAAATTGCGGTTGAGGTCCACGTTCTCCTCGGTGCCGCGCGCCTTGTGCGCGAAGCCCCAGGGGTTGTGGGCATGGAAGAAGACCATCGCGGTGTTCTTCGGCAGCCGCCGCGGGCCGTCGCCGAGCAGCCACGCGGTCTGCGCCGCGGAGCCGGTGTACCCCTCGATGCCGTGGGTGCCGCTGCCGGCCACGAGCACGCGCTCGGCGTTCTCGGGACCGGCGATGGCGACGTCGAGGCACAGCGGCTCGCCCTGCGGACCCTGCTGCCGCGGGTCGCGGTATTCGTAGACGCGCGCGCCGGCCGCACGCGCGGCGTCGACGAAGCGCCCGCGCGCTTCGGCGTAGGTCCCGGAAAAGACTGACAGGTCAGACATCGATGCCTTTCCAGCGTGCGAGCTTGGGCGAGTGGATGCCGAACAGGTCCAGCACCCGGCGCACGGTGTGGTCGACGAGGTCCCGGATCGTCTTCGGTTGCGCGTAGAACGCCGGCACGGGGGGGAAAATGATACCGCCCATCTCGGTCACCTGGACCATGTTGCGCAGGTGCGCGAGGTTGAGCGGCGCCTCGCGCGGCAGCAGCACCAGGCGCCGCCGTTCCTTCAGCGCGACGTCGGCCGCGCGTGAGACCAGGTCGTCGGCGTGCGCGTGCGCGACCGCGGCGAGCGTCTTCATCGAGCAGGGCGCGATGACCATGCCCTCGGTGAGGAACGAGCCGCTCGCGATCGCGGCGCCGACATCCTTCGGATGGTAGGCGCGGTGCGCGAGGCGCTCGATGTCGCGGCGCTTCAGGCCCAGC
The DNA here is from genome assembly GCA_050741015.1 of Burkholderiales bacterium. Classification (GTDB taxonomy): domain Bacteria; phylum Pseudomonadota; class Gammaproteobacteria; order Burkholderiales; family SG8-39; genus JAABQT01. Next base: position 8,186 of record JBOIFE010000234.1, read on the forward strand.
TCGTGGTGCGCGTTCAGCACCCCCGCGTCAGTGAGCACGAGGTGCGTCTCCCAGCCCTTCAGCCGGCGCAGTTCCTCCAGCAGCCGCAGCCCGTAGGCCGTGCCCGAGGCGCCGGTAATGCCGACCACGATGCGCTTTGGCTCCATCGGCCCAAGCTTAGCCGATTACAATTCCGGGCAGGAGGCATCCCCATGTTCGAAACCACCCTCGCCGGCAGCCTGCCCAAGCCCTTCTGGCTCGCCGAGACCGACAAGCTCTGGCCCGCGTGGAAGTCCTCGGGCGAGGACCTCGCGAAGGCCAAGCGCGACGCCACGCTGCTGTGGCTGAAGGAGCAGGAGGACGCGGGACTGGACATCGTCACCGACGGCGAGCAGTCGCGCCAGCACTTCGTGCACGGCTTCCTCGAGGCGATCGAGGGCATCGACTTCGAGCACAAGGTGAAGATGGGCATTCGCGACAACCGCTACGAGGCAATGGTGCCGGTCGTGGTTGGCCCGCTGCGGCTCAAGCGCCGCGTGCACGAATTCGAGGCGAAGATCGCGCGCGCCCACACGAACAAGAAGCTCAAGATCACGATGCCGGGGCCGATGACGATCGTCGACACCATCGCCGACCGCCACTACGGCGACCGTGTGAAGCTCGCGATGGCCTTCGCCGACCTGCTCAACCAGGAGGCGCGCGCGCTGGAAAAGGACGGCGTCGACGTGATCCAGTTCGACGAGCCGGCGTTCAACGTCTACATGGACGACGTCAACCAGTGGGGCATCAGGGCGCTCGAGCGCGCGGCGAAGGGCCTGCGCTGCACAACCTGCGTGCACATCTGCTACGGCTACGGCATCAAGGCCAACATCGACTGGAAGCACACGCTCGGCAACGAGTGGCGCCAGTACGAGAAGATCTTCCCCGCGCTCGCGAAGAGCCGGATCAAGCAGGTATCGCTCGAGTGCATCCACTCGCACGTGCCCCCGGAGCTGATGAAGCTGCTGAAGGGCAAGGACGTGCTGGTGGGGGTGATCGACGTCGCCACCGACCGGGTCGAGACGCCGCAGGAAGTCGCTGCGACGATCCGAAAGGCGCTCAAGTTCGTGCCGCGCAAGCACCTCTTTCCCTGCACCAACTGCGGCATGGCGCCGATGAAGCGCGAGGTCGCGATCGCCAAGCTCAAGGCGCTCGCTGCCGGCGCCGCGCTCGCGCGCCGTAAATAGGGACAGTCCCCATTTGATCCGCGTCGCGGTGCTGGGGGCCGGCGCCGTCGGCTGCTACTACGGCGGCCTGCTTGCGCGCGCCGGGAACGACGTCACGCTGATCGGGCGGTCCGCGCATGTCGAAGTCTTCAAATCGCGCGGGCTGAAGTTCGAAGGCCTCGCGTTCGACGAGACCTTGCCGGTGCGGGCGAGCACGGATGCGGCGGCGGTCCAGGGCGCGCAGCTCGTGCTCTTCTGCGTGAAGTCCACCGACACCGACGAGGCCGCCACACAGATGGCGCCGCACCTCGCGGCGGACGCCATCGTGCTCAACCTGCAGAACGGAGTCGACAACGTCGAGCGGATCCAGGCGCGCGTCGCGCAGCCCGTGATTCCCGCGGCGGTCTATGTCGCGAGCGAAATGGCGGGCCCGGGCCACCTCAAGCATCACGGCCGCGGCGACCTCGTCATCGGCGAGTACGGCCGCGCGCTGCCCGAGGGGACGCTCGCCCATGTGACGCAGTGGCTCGGAGCGGCCGGCGTTCCGGTGACCGTCTCGCCCAATGTCGCGGGCGCGTTGTGGGCGAAGCTGGTGGCGAACTGCGCCTACAACGCGCTCTCCGCGATCGCGCAGCTGCCCTACGGCCGGATGATCGAGGGACCCGGCATCCGCGAGGTGATGCGCGATGCGATCGAGGAAACGCTCGCGGTGGCCAAGGCGAGCGGCGTCGCCATGGCGACGGACGTCGCGGAGCGCACGTTCGGCATCGCCGGGGCCATGCCGACGCAATACTCCTCGACGGCGCAGGACCTCGCGCGCGGCAAGCGCACCGAGATCGAGCACCTCAACGGCTACGTGATGCGTCGCGGGGCCGAGCTAGGCGTGTCGACGCCCGTCAACCGCGCGCTCTACGCGCTCGTGCGACTGCTGGAGTCGAAGCCGCGCGCCTAGGCAGGCGAGAGGACGTGGATCACGCGGCTCGCGATCATGTCCTTCACCTTCGCCGCGTAGGCCGCCATGTGGGGCGCGACCGCGTGGGCCTTCAGGGCGTCCAGGCTTTCCCACTTCTCGATCGCGAGAAACGTGTCGGGGCCGTACTTGGTCTGGATCGACGGCGCGGGGTCGGTGTCCACGGCGGGCCCGTATTCGATGCACCCCTTCTCGGCGAGGACCGCGGGCACGTTGGCGCGGAAACTCTCGAGGATCTTCTCCCTCATGCCCGGCTTGGCGGTAATGACTGCGACGACGTGGATCATGCGTTCCTCCCTGGGTGCCTGTCCCCAATTATGACGGATGCGCGATGTCGGCGCGGGTGTAGGGGATGTTGAAGGCGGCATCGGGCGGGATCGGCGGGATCGAGCGCTCCCAGGCCTCGTACTTTGTGCGTAGCGCGGCGAGGCGCTGCGGCTCGCGCTTGGCGTAGTTCGCGCGCTCGCGCGAGTCCAGCGCGAGGTTGAACAGGAACTCCCCGTCCTCGCTCGCGAAGTACTTCCAGTCGCCAGAGCGTACGGCCCGCTGCGCGCGGTATTTCATTCGCCAGAACAGATCCCGCGCATACGTCGCTGCGGGGTCCGCCAGCACCGGCAGCAGGCTGCGCCCGTCGAGCGGGTAGTCGGCATGCGGCTTCGCACCCGCCGCCTCGAGGAAGGTCGCCACCCAGTCCATCGTGATCGCGTGCTGCGCGGTGGCGCCGCCCGCCCTCACGCGCGCGGGCCAGCGCACGAGGTAGGGCACGCGGATGCCGCCTTCGAGCAAGTCCATCTTCTTGCCGACCAGGGGCCAGGTATCCGAGAAGCGCTCGCCGCCGTTGTCGCTGGTGAAGACGACGAGCGTGCTCTCCGGATCGGGGAGCGCCGCGATCACGCGCCCGATGCCCTCGTCCATGTGGTGGATCATCTTCTGGTACACGGCGATCGAGCCGCCGTCGGTGTGCCAGATCTTCTCGATGCGGCGCGCCTCTGCTTCGTCGGCACGCGTCTCCCACGGCCAGTGCGGCGCGTTGTAGTGCAGCGACAGCAGGAACGGTTTCTTCCCCATGCGCGCGACGTACTGCGCCGCGCGCTCGGTGAGCAGGTCGGTCATGTAGCCTTCGCGGTGCACCTCGACCTCGCCGTCCCACAGATCGTGCACGCCCGCGGTGTCGCGGTGCGTGAAATAGTCGTAGCCGCCCGAGAGCGAGCCGAAAAACTCCTGGTAGCCGCTCTTCAGCGGATGGAAATACGGCGGGTAGCCGAGGTGCCACTTGCCCACGAGCGCCGTGGCATAGCCCGCGTCGCGCAACAGCGACGCGAGCGTCGGGTGGGCCGGCGGGAGCCCGAGCGCCGGGTCGCCGCGCGTGCGGCCCGAGATCGGCTCGTCCGCCCCGCCGCGCAGGCGATGCTGCCAGCGCCCCGTGGCGAGCGCGAAGCGGGTCGGCGAGCACACCGAAGAGTTCGCGTAGCCGTCGGTAAAGCGAAGGCCCTCGGCCGCCATGCGGTCGAGCACGGGGGAGCAACCGCTGCGGCCCCCGTAGCAGCCGAGGTCGGCGTAGCCGAGGTCGTCGGCGAGTATGAAAACGAAGCTGGGACGTGCATCGGCCGACGGCATGCGTGCGTTCCCCTATTTGAACCGAAGCAATCCGAGCGCGATCGACGGCAGCGCGAAGAGCAGCGCGAGCGCCACCAGGTCGGCGACCACGAACGGCGCCACGCCGCGGAAGATCCGCCCGAGCTGGATGTCCGGCATCATCGCGCGCACCGTGAAGACGTTCATGCCGATCGGCGGCGTGACCAGCCCGAGCTCGACCACGACCACCATGACGATGCCGAACCAGATCAGGTTCACGTCCATCAGGATCAGCGACGGCAAGAACACCGGCACGATCAGCAGCAGGATGCCGATCGACTCGAAGATCATGCCGAGCAGGATGCAGACGACGCATACCGCGAACACCGTCCCGGTCGGCGACAGGTGCATGCCGTCGACCAGGTCCACCAGCGCGCCGGGCAGGCCCGAGAGGTTCACGAAGTTGGAGAACACCTGCGCGCCGAAGATGACGATGAAGAGCGCCGCCGTCGTGCGGCAGGCCTCGAGCAGCGTCTCGTAGAGCTGCGCGAGCGTGCGCAGCCGGCCGCGCCACCAGGCGAACGCCGCGGCGCCGGTCGCGCCGATGCCCGAGGCCTCGGTCGGGGTGAATACGCCGACATAGATGCCGCCCAGCACGAGGATGAAGAGCGCGAGCACGGGCCAGACGTTGCCGTAGCGCCGGAAGCGCTCCGGCCGGGCGACCGGCTCGCCCGCCGGCCCCGCCTGGGGCCGCAGCCAGATCACCGCGAGCACGGCGAACATGTAGAGCGCGACCAGCAGCAGGCCGGGCCCGATGCCGGCGATGAAGAGCTTGCCGATGTCCTGCTCGGCGACCAGGCCATAGATCACGAGCGGCACCGACGGCGGGATCATGATGCCGAGCGTACCGCCAGCCGCGATCACGCCCGCGGACAGCGCGTCGTCGTAGCGGTAGCGGCGCATGTGCGGCATGGCGACCTTGGTCATCGTCGCCGCGGTCGCGAGCGAAGACCCGCACACTGCGGAGAAGCCCGCGCAGGCGAGCACCGTCGCCTGCGCGAGTCCTCCCCGGTAGCGCCCGAGCAGTGCGTAGGAGGCGTCGAACAGGTCTTCGGAGATGTTGGCGCGGTGGATGAATACGCCCATCAGCAGGAAGAGCGGGATCACCGACAACCCGTAGTTGGCGCCGGTATCCACGATCTGCTCCGACATCATGGTGACCGAGGCGTGCCAGTCCCAGCCGCGCAGGTAGGCGAAACCCACGACGCCGGTCAGCAGCGTCGAGAAGCCGAGCGGCAGGCCGAGGAAGCACAGGACGAGCAGGCAGGCGAATCCGACGAGCGCGATCGTCACGAGCCCGTCCTTCAGTCCTGCGCCGGCGCGGTCGCGCCGAGACGCCCGCGCGTGCGCCACAGCGCGGCCGCGAGCAGGCCGAAGCCCGCGAGCGACAGGACCGCCCCCGACATCGGCACCGTCCACTGCGGCAGGTCGAGCACCGCCGAGCGCTTGCCGCTGCTCAACAGGTCGAGCGCGTGTTCGAACAGTTGCCAGGTGATGAGCGCCGTGCAGCCGACCGACGTCGCGATCGACAGCCAGCGTCGCGGCGCCGCAAGGTGGCGATCGATCGCGAAGTCGAGCAGCGTGACCGTGATGTGCTCGTTGCGGGCCGTGATGAAGGCGAGGCCCGCGAACACCGCGATCATCATCAACTGCTCGACGATCTCGGCGGCGCCGAATATCGAGTGGTGAAAGCCGTAGCGGCCGATCACGTCGACGAACGTGACCGCCATCATGGCGAACAGCGCCGTCCCGGCGATGGCGCCGAGCACGCGCGCGGCGAGCGCTTCGATCCGCACCAGCATCGTCGCCGCGCCGGCTACTTGCGCTGGGCGTCCTCCTCGGCGAGCACGCTCTTGTAGTAGGCGATCACGGCCTTGCCGTCGATGCCCATGGCGGCGACCTTCTTCAGCCAGGCGTCGGTCATCGGCTGGCCGATCGCCTCGAGCTGCGCGAGCACCGCGTCGTCGCCGGGCACGACCTCGAGCCCGCCCTTGATCAACGCCTCGCGGTCCTTCTTCTGCACCGCGTCCTGCACCTGGCCGAAATAGCGCGAGATCTTTTCCCCGCTCAGGTCGACGATCGCTTCGCGGTCGGCCGCGGAGATCTGGTTCCACTTCTTCTCGAGGATGAAGAATGAGAACGTGGGCGTGAAGATCTTGTGCTTGAAGACCGTGCCCGACTTCGTGTAGTCGGCGAGCTTGAACTGCGCGACCGACGAGAACGGCACGCCGACGTAGCCGTCGACCACGCCCTTGGAGATGATTTCCAGCATCTGCACCGCGGGACCCGCGACCACCGCGGATCCGGTGCCCTTGATCAGGTTGGCCGTCACGCCGGGCAGCGCCCACATCTTGCGGCGCTTCAGGTCCTCCAGCGTGCGGATCGGCTGGTCGGTCATCGACCAGAACTCCGCGCCGTTGGTCGCGTAATCCGCGAGCAGCTTCACCGGACCGTACTCATGCTTGTCGGCGAAGAACTTCTGGTAAGTGCGCCAGAGCGCGACACTGGCCGATTCCGCGCTCTCGGTGCCGATGAACGGCAGCTGGCCGACCTGGATGCCAGTCACCTTGTTGGCGATGAACTGGTTGAACTGGATCGCGCCGTCCATCACGCCATTGACGACGCCGTCGTACTGGTCGGGCGGCGCGGCGAGCGTCTTGGGCGGGATGTTGAACTTCACGCGACCGTCGGTCGCCTTCGCGATGCGCTCCCCCCAGCCGTGCAGCATCGTGCGGCAGGTGTAGTGCTGCGGCGGGAAAAAACAGTTGAAGACGATGGTCTGGGCCTGCACGGCCGCCGGCGTGAACGTCGCCAGCGCGATCGCGCATACCCACCCGTGTCGATGCCAGGGTGCTTGCATGGGATCCCTCCTCCTGCGGCCAAGCTTACGCAGGCCGCCCTCATACCAAAAGACGTAACATTGGACATGGTGATAACCCGGAGTTATCCATGCGCCTGACGCAGATCCGCGACTTCCTGGCCGTGGTCGATGCCGGCAGCATCCGCGCCGCGGCGCGCAGCCTCGGGCTGACGCAGCCTGCACTGACCAAGAGCCTGCGCAAGCTCGAGCAGGAGCTGGGCGCGTCCCTCGTCACGCGCAGCGTGCGCGGCGTGGCGGCGACGGCGAACGGGCGCGCGTTCCTCGCCCGCGCGCGCGCCGTGAGCTCGGGCCTGCGCCTCGCGCGCGAGGAGATCGCGCAGCTGAACGGCGCGCGCGAGGGCAGCCTCGCGATCGGCAGCGCGCCCGGGCCGGGGCTCGGGCTGCTGCCCGAGGCGCTGGTGCGCTTTCGCGAGCGCTGGCCGCAGGTCGCGGTCCGCCTGGTCGACGTCTCGCCCGCCGAGGTGCTGCCGGCGCTGCGCGAGGGCGCGCTCGACCTCGCGCTCAGCGTGCGCATGGGTCCGCTTGCCGACTTGCCTGGCGATTGCCGCGCGGTGGCGCTGTACCCGAACGCGGCGGCGATCATCGCGCGGCGCGGGCACGCGCTCGCGGGCGCGCGCCGGCTCGCCGCGCTCGTCGGCGCGGAGTGGATCCGCACCGCCGCGCCGCACAATACCTCGGCGCTGCCGGACATGTTCCGCGCCGCCGGGCTGCCGGAGCCGCGCTACCGGGTCGACTGCGGGTCGTTCCTGCTCGTGCCCGCGCTCGTCGCGCGCAGCGACCTGCTTGCGGTGGTGCCCTGGCAGATCGCCGAGCGCGAGTCGCGCGCCGACCCGATCGTTGCCCTGCGGATGCGCGAGGCGATCCCCGAGCGCCAGATCAGCCTGTTCCGGCGCGTCGACGTGCCGCCGACCCCGGCCGCGGGCGAGTTCGCCCAGATCCTGCAGGAGTGCGCGCGCCGCCTGCGCTAGGGCTTGTGCTTCTCCTCGTAGTCGGCGATCGCCGTCTTCAGCTTCGTGTACTCGTCGCAGCCAAAAAAGCACAACTTGTCGAGCTTGGCGAGCTGCTCGCGCGCGCGCGGCAGGTTGCCAACGGTGAGGTAGGCTTCGCCGAGGTACTCGTTCGCGCCCAGGTGCTTCGGATTCAGGCGCAGCGCTTCGTTGTAGTGCTGGAACGCCTCGTCCATGTTGGGATTGGGGCCCTTGCGGATCGCGTAGGCGTACAGGTTATGGTAGTCGGCGTTGTCGGGCGACTTGACGAGCGCCTCGCGCAGGATCGCCGCCGATTTCGTGAAATCGTTCTGGCCGTTGGCCTTCTGCGCCGCTGCGATGACCGGGTCGGCGGGCGTCGCGTCGGAGTCGCCGCCAGCCGCCCGCACGGCGACGGGCAGCACGACCAAGGCTATCATCAGTGGAAGAAATGCGATTTTCATGCGTTCTCCTTTCATGTCCGGGATTTTGCACCTCGCCGCGGCGATTGCGCTAACACTTGCAGCGGCCTCGGCATTCCCCAGCCCGCCCGCCAGCCGCGAGCAGGCGCTCGCCGACCTGAAGAGCCCCGTCGCGGAGCGCCGCGCCGAGGCAGTGGGCTGGGTCGCCAGCCACGGCAGCATGCAGGACACCGGCCTGCTGGCGAAGCACTTGCGCGACGCGAGCGCCCTGGTCCGCGACTTCGCCGAGCAGGGCCTGTGGCTGCTGTGGAGCCGCTCGGGCGACCCCGCGATCGACGCGATCATGGCGCGCGGCGTGGACGAAATGCAGGCCGGCCGGCACGCCGAGGCGATCGCGACCTTCAGCGAGGTGATCCGCCGGCGGCCCGACTTTGCGGAAGCCTGGAACAAGCGCGCCACGGTGCGCTTCCTCGCCGGCCAGTACCGTGAGTCGCTCGCCGACTGCGACGAAGTGCTGCGCCGTAACCCGCGGCACTTCGGCGCGCTGTCGGGCGCCGGTCAGATCCAGTTCGAGCTCGGCAACGACGCGCAGGCAATCCGCTGGTGGCGGCGCGCGCTGGAGGTAAATCCCAACCTGCCGGGCGTCGAGTCCAATATCGAGCGCGCCGAGGATCGGCTGCGCGAGAAGCGCGAGCACACGACCTGAGGAGACCGGATGAATGCCGACGAGTTGCGCGCCCTGCAGGCGCCGTTCAAGGAACGATACCGCGCCGACGCCGAGGCCGCCGTCGTCACGCTGCGCGCCGCGGGGCGCCTCGGCGAGGACGTGAGCTGCAGCGTCGAGACCGGGCGCGCGCTGGTGGAGGCGGGGTTGCACCCGGCGGGCGGCGGCACCGGCACGCTCGCCTGCTCGGGCGACATGCTGCTGCAGGCCCTGGTCGCCTGCGCCGGCGTCACGCTGAACGCGGTGGCCACGGCGCTCGGGATCGCCCTGCGCGGGGGTGAGGTGCGCGCCGAGGGCGACCTCGACGTCCGCGGCACGCTCGGCGTGGCCAAGGACGCGCCGGTGGGATTTCGCGACATCCGCCTGAAGTTCGTGCTCGACACCGACGCCGAGCCGGCGCAGCTCGAAAAACTCCTGCAACTCACCGAGCGTTACTGCGTGGTCTACCAGACCCTGCGCGCCGCGCCGCCGATCCAGGTCGAGCTGGCGGCGTAGCTAGACGTAATCGCGCGAGGCTTCGTCGGGGTCCGCCGGCGCACCGATGAGGTAGCCCTGCGCCTGGTCGCAGCCCGCGCTGGCGAGCAGCGCGCGCTGCGCCTCGGTTTCCACGCCCTTGGCGACGACGGTGCGCCCGAGCGCGTGTGCAAGGCCGATGATGCCCGCCACCAGCGCAGACGCGGATGTGTCGGCGGGCACCTCGGACACCAGCGCGCGGTCGATCTTCAGCGCATCCACCGGAAGGCGCGCGAGGGCCGCGAGGCTCGATGCGCCGCTGCCGAAGTCGTCGATCGCGAGCGAGACGCCCACCTCCTTGAGCTTGCGCAGCGTGCTCTCGGTCACGTCGGGCTGCGCCATCGCCGCCGTCTCGCTGACTTCCAGCACGAGCAGCCCCGCGGGGAGGCCGGTCTCGGCGAGCACGCGCCGAACGAGATCGATCAGCCCCGGATCGTTGAACTGCCGAGTCGAAAGGTTCACCGCCACCTGCACGCCGTGGTCCGTGCCGATGAACGTGCCCCAGCGGCAAGCCTCGCGCAGAACCCACTCCCCGATCGGGACGATGAGTCCCGTGTCCTCCGCCACCGACAGGAATTCCTGCGGCGCGACGAGCCCCCGCTGCGGATGCTGCCAGCGCACGAGCGCCTCGTGCGCGGTTACCCGGCCGTCGGCGAGATTCGAGATCGGCTGGTACTGCACCGCGATCTCGCCCTTCTGCACGGATTGGCGCAGGTCGCCCTCGAGCGCGAGCCGGCGCGAGGCCGCCTGGTTCATCTGCTCGGTGAAGAACTGGTAGTTGGCGCGGCCCGATTCCTTCGCGTGGTACATGGCCGCGTCGGCGTTGCGGATCAGCATCGCCGCGTCGCGCCCGTCCTCCGGGAATACGGCGATGCCGATCGACGGTGTCACCGTGAGCTCGCGATCGGCCGCCTGCACCGGCAACGACAGCGTCTCCATGATCTTGGCGGCGACGTTGGCGGCGTCGGTGGAGCGCTTGCTCTCGGGCAGCACGACGACGAACTCGTCGCCCCCAACGCGGCACACGGTGTCGCCCACGCGCAGCTGGCGCACCAGGCGCAAGGCCACTTCCTTCAGCACCTGGTCGCCGACCGCGTGGCCGAGCGAGTCGTTGATCGACTTGAAGCGGTCGAGGTCGACGAACATGACCGCGGTCTGCTTGCGGTTGCGCTGGCTGAGCGCGAGCGCCTGCGTGAGCCGGTCCTCGAGCAGGCGCCGGTTGGGCAGCCCCGTCAGCGGGTCGTGGTCGGCGAGGTGCTGGGCGCGCTCGCGCGCCTCGCGCAGCTCGTGCGTGCGCTCGGTCACCATGCGCTCCAGGCCCTCGCGCTCCGAGTGCTCGGCCGAGATGTCGTCGTAGATCCAGATCGAGCCTTCCTGGGGCTCGGCCGGGTCGATCGCGCGGCCCACCACCTTGCACCAGACGTGCGAGCCATCCTTGCGCCTCAACCTGCGCTCCTCGGTATAGGCCTCGCCGCGCGCGAGCGCGGCGTAGGCAACGTCGCCCACCTCCTCGTAGGCCTCCGCCGACACATGCAGGACCTGGGTGCTCTTGCCCACGAGCTCCCCCGGCGCATAGCCGACGAGTTCCTCCATGCGCCGGTTGCAGCGCTGGATGGCCCGCTCGCGCAGGAACGTGATGCCGACAATCGCGTTGTCCAGGATCAGGTTCAGCTCGGCCAGCGCGCGCCGCGTTTCCTCGCTCGCGCGCTTGGCCTCGGTGATGTCCTCGAACAACCACACCGAGCCGCGCGCCAGGTCGCCCGGCAGCAGCGCGCGCCCGCTCATGCGGCACCAGAAGCCCGTGCCATCGCGCCGGCGCATCCATTGCTCGCGCCCGTGCGTCTGGCCAAGATCGAGCTCCACGTAGGGCTCGGCGGCCTGCGCGTACTCATCGTCGGTGAAATAGAACTGGCGCGTGGGTGCGCCGGTCGCCTCGCCCGGGTCGTAGCCGAAGATCTCCTCGAAACGCCGGTTGCAGCGCAGCACCTTGCGGTCGCGAGAGAACGAGATGCCGACCACGACGTTGTTGAGCAGCGCCTCCTGCTCCGCGAGCAGGCGCTGCAGTTCGCCGTCGGCCCGCCGCCGCTCGGTGATGTCCTCGGTGATCCAGACCGCACCGCGCCTGGAGTCGTTGGGATCGATCGCGCGGCCGATCGCGCGCACCAGGATCGTGCTGCCGTCCTTGCGCAGCCGCTCGGCGACCTCCTCGACCTGCTGGCCCGTGCCCAGTCGCGCGCCGACCTCGATCATCCGGCGCTGGTCATCTTCTGACGGAAACAACATCGCGGTCGGCCGTCCCTTCAGTTCGCCAGGGCCGTAGCCATGCATCTGCTCGAAGCGCGCATTGCAGCGCACGACGCGGTGCTCGCGCACGAACAGGATTCCGATCGAGGCGGTCTCGAACATCGCCGCCTGCTCGCGCAGCAGTCGCCCGATCTCGTCGGTGTGGCGCCGCCGTTCGGTGACGTCGTCGATGATCCACACGGTGCCGCGCCGCGAGTCCGCGCCACCGATCCCCTTGGCGATCATGCGCGCAAGGAAGGTCGATCCGTCCTTGCGCTTCAACTCCCAGTCGAGGTCGAGCTGCTTGTCGGCCGAGAGCACCGGCACCGCGATGCGTCCCAGCGCCTCGTAGCTCTCGCGCGACGGGTAGACCACCTCGCCGGGCTGGCCGATCAGCTCGTCGGCCTTCCAGCCGAACAGCTCCGCAAACTTCGGGTTGCACAGGAAGAACTTGCGGTCGCGCGTGAACGCGATTCCGATCCAGGCGTTGGCGAGCACCGCCTCGTATTCGAGCTGCGTGAAACGCGTGCGCCCGGCGTAGCTCGCCGACGGCTGCTCGACGCTCGAGTCGGGGACGCTGCGGTCGTTCATCGCGGAAGATCGTACCCCCAACCCCGCCCCAGCGCTTACCAATACGTTTCCAACGTGATATGCCCGGGCGCGCGCCGCCGATGCTTGCGCATGCCGCGCTCGACAAGCGCCGCCGTGACGTCGGTCACCATCGCCGGATTGCCGCAAAGCATGACGTGCGAGCGCCCGGGGCTGAGCGGAACGCCGGCGGCCCGCTCGAGCCGGCCGTCGGCGATCGCCGCAGGCACGCGCCCGGCGAGCGCCGCTGGCCCCGCCTCGCGGCTCACGAAAGGCACGAAGCCGAAACGCGCGCCGCGCGCGCGCGCCACCTCGCCGATCGCATCGCGATAGGCCTGGTCCGCGACCGTGCGAACCGCGTGCACCAGCGTCACGCGCGAAAAGCGCGCCCAGGGCGCCTCGGTATGCAGGATCGACAGGAACGGCCCCAGCCCGGTGCCCGTCGAGACCAGCCAGAGGTTCTCCGCCTCGGGCACCTCGCGCAACACGAGGAAGCCCGCCGGATTGGGCGCGACGAAGACCGGCGCCCCCGGTTCGAGCGCCGCGAGCCGCGGCGAGAGCGGCCCCCCGCTTACCACGTTGTAGTAGAACTCGAGCGGCTCGGCGCCTGGCGCGTTGACCAGCGAGTAGGGCCGCCCAACGCGCTCGTCGCCCACGTCGAGCGCGAGCTTGGTGAATTGCCCCGCCTCGAACGGGCCGAGCGGGGCTTGCACCCGCAGGCTGCAAAGGCGCTCGGTCCAGCGTGTCTGGCCGACCACCCGGCCTTCGAGCCACTTGCTCATCGTTCGTTGAATTATAGTCGGGCCATGTCCCGGCTCCTGCCGCTCGCCGAGGGCGGCTACGACTTCCTCGAGGGCGTATTTCCCTACTCGCAAGGTGTGATCGCGCGCGCGGGATTCGCGATCGAGCGCGCCCAGTTCGCGCGCGTGCTGCCGCTTGCCGAGGGCTTCGCGGCGATCGCCGCGCATTTGAAGGTCCTCGGGCGCCCGAAGTCTGCGCTGTGCGCGGCGGAGCTTCGCTCGCCGGGACCCTTCAGCTTCAAGGGATTCCGCGACTTCAACCGCGGCTATGTGGCGGTGCTCACCGAGTGGGGGCTGGTGCGCGGCGGGCTCAACCCCGTGGCGCGGTCAAACGTCGCGCCGGCGGTGTCGGCGCCTGCCGAGCCCTGCTTCGAGGCCTTCTGCTACACGGTGCCGGCGGCGGGCGGCGCTGCGCGCGACTACGTGGTCGCCGGCAGCGGCGAATGGCCCGAAGGCGGGCGGTTTCCCGAGGACATCGTCGCGCGGGGCGACGTCTCGCCCGAGGGCCTGCGCCGCAAGGTGCGCTTCGTGCTGGAGAAGATGCAAGCGCGCCTGGCGGGGCTCGGCGCGCGCTGGGATGAGGCGAGCGCCACGCAGGTCTACACGGTGCACGACTTCCATGCGCTCACCGCGGAGATCGCGGGCCGGGCCGGGGCGGCGCTCGACTGGCGCTACTGCCGACCGCCGATCGAGGGGCTCGAGTTCGAGATGGACCTGCGCCGCGTCACCACGGAGCGGCGGCTCGAGCACGGAATCCCTGAATAGGTCCCCCGGTTCAATGTCTGACGCGTAGCGACCGGGTCCTCATTTGCCGGTTGTTGCCGAAAGGCGCTACCTGATCCCATCGTCATATCGTCGTACCGGTGGCGCCGGCAACCAGGCGCGGTGTGTTCAGACACCTCGGGTGATTACTCTGCCTCGATTTCTTCCGCGCAAGCAGTAAGCCCCTGCCGAGCACAGTCGCTATTTCGAGGTAAGAGGCAACAGCCGGACCCGATGCCGTGCCGGCTCAATGGTGACCAGAGCGCCTTGAGCAAGATCGCCCTGTGCTTGCCGCAATGCATCGACGACCTGAGGGAGCCAGGCTTCGGGCAGCACGTTCTCCGTCCTCAATTGCACAACGCTCGGCTTGTGTCCCTTGGACCCGGCAAGAATGGCGCCAAAATCGAGGTCATGCGTGAAAAGGACATGGTCATGTCCAGCGCACCAGGCAAGCACTTCCTCGTCGGACGCGTTTGCCGCCCCAATGTCCCGCCAGTGAGTCGACTCCAATCCTGCGGACCGAAGCTCCACCGCCCAACGAGGCGACAGGTTCATGTCCACCAGAATCCTCATTCGCCGGCGAGCGTCAACTCCCTGTCTTCCGCGCGCCAAGCTGCGTAGCGCAACGCTTGCAGCACGTCCTCGCGATCGAGGTACGGGTAGTCCTCAAGCACCTGCTCGATTGTCCGGCCCGCGCCGATCAACCCGACGACCATGCCCACGGTCACGCGCATGCCGCGGATCGTGGGCTTGCCGCCCATGATCCGGGGATCGTGATCAATGCGGTCGAATCGAGTCACGAGATGCCTCGCAATTGATGGCTTGGCCTCGGATTCTACTCTCGCGCCCAAGAAGGAATTTACGGGTGCGCTTCCTAGGCGACCACCGCGCGCCGGCGCATCCAGGCCGCCTGCGCGGCGCCCAGAATCCCCTTGGGCATGAAAATGATGAACAGCACCAGCATCAGGCCGTAGATCGTCGAGTCCAGGCCATGGATCTCGTTGCCGAAGGCGAGCCGCAGCCCCTCGCCAAGCAGCAGCGTGAACGCCGCCCCGACGGTGGGCCCCAGTCGCACGAACATGCCGCCGGCGATCGCGCCGAACACCATCTGCAGGCTGATGCCGATGCCTGAGACCGTCTCGGGATTCACATAGAGCTGGTACTGGGCGTAGAGCACGCCGCCCATGCAGGTCATCAGGGCCGAGACGAGCGTCACGGTGAGCTTCAGGCGCGTCACGTTCATGCCCACGGACGCGGCCGCCTCCTCCTCCTGGCTGATCGCTTCGAGCGCGAGGCGCGCCATCGAGCGGTCGACGCGCGTCCACACCCAGAGGCCGCCGAGCCAGAAGCCGAGAATGATGTAGAACCACACGAGCTTCGAGGAGAACTGCATCGCCGTCAGCGACCAGCGCGCATCGGCGAGCGCGGTGAGCGGCGTGACGCCGAGCGATCCGCCGGTCGTGTCGCGCAGCGCGATGATGATGAGGCGCGTCACTTCCGAGAGCGCGAGCGTGACCAGCGCGAAGTAGTGGCCGACGATCTTGAAGCGGAAGCACGGGTAGCCGATCAGCACCGCGACGACCGCGGTTGCGAGCAGCGCGATCAGCGTTCCCAGCCAGGGCGACAGGTGGTAGAGGTTCCAGGCCATGACCACGGCGTAGGCGCCGATGCCGAGGAACGCCCCGTGCCCGAGGCTCACCATGCCCAGGCGCCCCATCACCGCCCAGCCGGTGTAAACGAACGACCACAGCAAAGTCATGATCAGCAGGTGCAGCGGATAGCCGCCCATGCCCATGAGGGGGGACACGGCGAGCGCCGCCACCGCGATCCAGCGCCAGGGGAGCCACGGAAGCGCCACGCTATTTCCCGCCCAGGATGCCCTGGGGACGCCAGAACATCATCGCGATGAAGAACAGGAACGCGATCACGTAGCCCCACTCGAGCTGCAGGACAAATCCGCCCACCGAGATGAACTGGGCGAAGATGAACGCGGCGATGAAGCCACCGACGAGGTTGCCGAGACCCCCGAGCACGCAGATCAGGAACGTAATCGGCCCGAACGTGAGGCCGATCGACGGATGGATGTCGTACTGCAGCACGAGCAGGCAGGAGGCCAGGCCCGCGAGCCCGCCGCCGAGCGCCGAGGTGATGAGGAAGATCCGGTTCGCGCTCACGCCCATGAGCGGCATGATGGCGCGGTCCTGCGAGATGGCGCGGATCGCGGTGCCGAGGAAGGTGCGCGTGAGCAAGAGATACATCCCGACCATGCTGGCGAGCGCCACGCCGAACGCGATCAGGCGTGCAAAGCTGAGGTGCATGCCGGCCAGCTGCAGTCCGGGGAGGCTCACGCCGACGTTGCGGAATTCCACGCCGAATGCGAGCGTCGCGACCGCCTGCAGGAAAAAAAGCACGCCGCCGGTGACCAGCAGCTGGTTGATAGGCTCGGCCGAGAGCACGGGCCGGATCACGTACTGATGCAGCGCCGCGCCCAGCGCCGCCACCGCCAGTACCGCGGCCGGCATCGCCAGCCACAGCGGCCAGCCGAAGACGTTATGGCAGTAGTACACCGCGTACATGCCGATCATCACCAGCTCGGCGTAGCAGATCCACACCACGTCGATGACGCCGAAGATCAGGTTGAGGCCGAGCGCGAGCAGCGCGAGCACGCCCCCGAGCAGCAGACCGTTCACCACCGCCTCGAGGAAAAAGATGTCGAAAATGCCCATGGCGCCCCCTATAGCCCCAGGTAGGCCTTCTTGATCAGGTCGCTTTCCAGCATCTGCGCGCTCGTGCCCGAAAGCCGGATGCGGCCGGTCTCGAGCAGGTAGGCCCGGTGCGCGATCTTGAGCACCTGCCGGATGTTCTGCTCGACGATCAGCACCGTGTAGCCCTCCTTGCAGATGCGCCGCACCAGCTCGAAGATCGACTGCACCACCACCGGCGCAAGGCCGGCCGAGGGCTCGTCGAGCAGCAGCAGCTTCGGCCCCGACATCAGCGCCCGGCCGATCGCGCACATCTGCTGCTCGCCGCCCGAGAGGGTGCCGGCGACCTGGCCGCGGCGCTCGCGCATTCGCGGAAAGAGCGAGTACACGAACTCGAGCCGCTCGGCGTAGCGCGCGCGCGCCGCCGGCATGTAGGCGCCCATCTTCAGGTTGTCCTCGACCGAGAGCTTGGCGAACAGGCGCCGGTTCTCCGGCACGTGCGCGATGCCGTGGCCGATCACCGCATGCGAGGGCACGTCGCCCAGGGACCGGCCCTCCATGCGGATCTCGCCCGCACGCGGCTCGATCAGCTTGGAGATCACGCGCAGCAGCGTCGTCTTGCCCGCACCGTTGGGGCCGATCACCGCCACCGACTCGCCGGCGTTGACCTCGAGGCTGACGTCGAACAGCGCCTGGAAGCCGCCGTAGCCCGCCGACACGCCCTGCAGCGCGAGCATCAGGCGCCCCTCGCCGCGACGGTAGCCTGTACCTCGCTCGCGTCAGTGCCCAGGTACACCTCGATCACCTTGCGATCGTGAGCGACCTCCCCGGGCTTGCCTTCGGCGATCACCTCGCCGTGGTCGAGCACCAGGCAACGGTCGACGATGCGCATCAGCACGCCCATGATGTGCTCCACCCAGATGATGGTGATGCCGCGCTTGTCGCGGATGCCGGCCAGCATGTCGGCGGCCTGGTCCATCTCGCCGTGGTCGAGGCCCCCGAGCGATTCGTCGGCGAGCAGGAGCTGCGGCCGCGTGGCAAGCGCTCGCGCGAGCTCGAGCTTTTTCAGCCACGCCGCGCCCAGGCCGTCGACGCGGCTTGCCTCGTCCGCCGGCAACCCGACGAGGTCGAGCGCCTCCTTCGCCTGCGCGAAGGCCTCGGCGCGCGGCGGCCGGTCTTCCTGCCCATAGTAGGCGGCGAGCGCGACGTTCTCCAGGATCGACAGGCGCCGGAACGGCCGCGGGATCTGGAAGGTGCGTGCAATGCCGGTGTGCGCCACGCGGCTCGCGCCCATGCCGGCGAGCTCGCGATCGCGAAAGCGGATCGAGCCCGCCGTGGGCGCGAGCGTCCCGGCGATCAGGTTGAAGGTCGTGCTCTTGCCCGAGCCATTCGGCCCGATCAGGCCAAGAATCTCGCCCTCATGCACATCGAAGGACACCTGGTTGACCGCCAGGAATCCTCCGAAGCGCTTCGACAGCCCCTCAACTGCCAGCATCCGTGGCTACGCCATCAACTCATCGCGTAGACGGACGACTTCGGCAGCGGCAGCACCGGCGGCTGGTTCTGAATCGCGGTCGGCCACACCACTGCGATGTGGGCGCCCGCATTCTGCATCACCACCGGGGTGGAGCGCTCATTCTGGCCGGCCATTTCAGTGCCCGGCTGATAGAACTTGACGCCATAACCCTGAATTGTACCGCCGACTGGAATGTCGACGTCGAGCGCGGCCTTGCGCACCGCTTCCGGATCGAAGCCGCCGTACTTCTTCTTCGCCACCGGCAGCACGTTGTTGAGCAGCACCCAGGTCTGGTTGAAGCCCATCGAGCAGTGCGGCGGCACTTCCTTCTCGCCGGTCTTGGCCTTGTAGCGCTCGACCATGATCTTGATGAGATCGCCCAGCCCGGGCGCGAGCTTCTTGGGATCGAGCAATTGCGCGGGCACCGGATCGATGTTGCAGAAATTGTCGATGTCCGCGCCGAAGCTCGCGCGCAGCTTGTCGAGCTGGCTGTAGCCGGCGCCGGCCCCGAACAGCATCTTGAAC
>JBOIFE010000235.1:0-14219 GCA_050741015.1 Burkholderiales bacterium
GCTCCATCCGATGCAGGCCGCGTTCAAGGAGCATCACGGCCTCCAGTGCGGCTTTTGCACCCCGGGCATGGTGATGAACGCGATCGACTTCGCCAAGCATCACCCGAACCCGAGCGAGCAGGAGATCCGCGAGGCGCTCGAAGGCAACCTGTGCCGCTGCACGGGCTATCACAACATCGTGAAGGCGATCGGCGCCGGCGCGCGCGCGATGGCCTCGGCAAAGTGAGGCAGCCATGAACGCACCCCTGATCGGCGCCCGCATCGCCCGCAAGGAGGACTATCGCTTCCTCACCGGCGCGGGCCAGTACACCGACGACGTCACGCTGCCGCGCCAGACCTACGCCGCCTTCGTGCGCACGCCGCACGCGCACGCGAAGATCAAGTCGGTGAACATTGCGAAGGCGAAGGGCGCGCCCGGCGTGCTCGCTGTCTACACGGGCGAGGACATCGCCGCGGCCAAGCTCGGCGGCCTGCCCTGCGGCTGGCTGATCACCGACGTGCATGGCCAACCGATGAAGGAACCCCCCTACCCGGTGCTCGCCCAGGGCAAGGTGCGCCACGTCGGCGAACGCGTCGCCGTGGTGGTGGCCGAAACCCAGGAACAGGCGCGCGACGCCGCCGAACTGGTGCAAGTGGACTACGAGGCCCTGCCCGCCGTGGCTGACGGGCGCCTCGCGCGCGCCAAGGGCGCGGCGCAGCTGCACGAGATCGCGCCGGACAACACCTGCTACGTCTGGGCGATCGGCGACAAGGGCGCGGTGGACGCGGCCTTCGCCAAGGCGGCGCATGTGACGAAGCTCGACTACGTCAACAACCGCCTGATCCCGAACGCGATCGAGCCGCGTTCGGCAAACGGCTCCTACAGCCGCGCCGACGACAGCTACACGCTCTATGTCGCCAGCCAGAACCCGCACGTCGAACGCCTGCTGATGACCGCCTTCGTCATGGGCCTGCCCGAGCACAAGGTGCGCGTGGTGGCGGGCGACGTCGGCGGCGGCTTCGGCTCCAAGATCTACCTGTACGCCGAGGACGTGGTGGTCACCTGGGCCTCGAAGCAGCTCGGCCGGCCGGTGAAGTGGACCGCCGACCGTTCCGAATCCTACGTGTCGGACGCGCATGGCCGCGACCACCACACGGTGGCGGAACTCGCGCTCGACAAGGACGGCCAGTTCCTCGCCATGCGCGTGAAGACCACGGCGAACATCGGCGCCTACCTGTCGACCTTCGCCTCCTGCGTGCCGACGATCCTGTATGCGACGCTGCTCGCCGGCCAGTACAAGACACCGGTCATCCATTGCGAGGTGACTGCGGTGTTCACCAACACCGTGCCGGTGGACGCCTATCGCGGCGCCGGCCGGCCGGAAGCGACCTACGTGGTGGAGCGCCTGGTCGAGACCGCGGCGCGCGAAATCAAGATGGACCCGGCGGAGCTGCGCCGCAAGAATTTCATCCGCGAGTTTCCCTACCAGACGCCGGTGGCGCTGCTCTACGACATCGGCAACTACGACGCGACCATGGACGCCGCGCAGAAACTCGCCGACACGGCGGGCTACGCCGCGCGCAAGCAGGCCTCCGTGGCCAAGGGCAAGCTGCGCGGCCTGGGCTACGCCGCCTACATCGAGGCCTGCGGCATTGCGCCTTCCGCCGTGGCCGGCTCGCTCGGCGCGCGCGCGGGCCTGTTCGAGGCGGGCGAAATCCGCGTGCACCCGACCGGCTCGGTGACGGTGTTCACCGGATCGCACTCGCACGGCCAGGGCCATGAGACCACCTTCGCCCAGGTGGTCGCGGACCGGCTCGGCATGGCGATCGAGAACGTCGATATCGTGCACGGCGACACTTCCAGGATCCTGTTCGGCATGGGCACCTACGGCTCGCGCTCCATCGCCGTCGGCGGCACGGCGATCGTCAAGGCGCTGGACAAGATCATCGCCAAGGGCAAGAAGATCGCCGCGCATATGCTGGAAGCGGCCGAGGGCGACATCGAATACGCGAGCGGCGTGTTCAAGGTCGCCGGCACCGACAAACAGAAGACCTTCGGCGAAATAGCGTTCGCGGCCTATGTGCCGCACAACTATCCGCTGGACAAGCTCGAGCCCGGCTTGAACGAGAACGCCTTCTACGATCCGTCCAACTTCACCTTCCCCGCGGGCACCTACGTCTGCGAGGTGGAAGTGGATCCCGACACCGGCACCGTGAAGATCGAGCGCTGGGTGGCGGTGGACGACTTCGGCAAGATCATCAATCCGATGATCGTCGAGGGCCAGGTGCACGGCGGCCTCACGCAGGGCATCGGCCAGGCGCTGATGGAGGGCGCCAAGTACGATTCGCACGGGCAACTCGTCAACGGTTCGTTCATGGACTACTGCATCCCGCGCGCCGACGACCTGCCCTCGTTCCAGGTGGATACGCGCGAAACGCCCTGCACCCACAACCCGCTCGGCGTGAAAGGCTGCGGCGAAGCGGGCGCGATCGGCGCGCCCGCGGCGCTGATCAACGCCATCACCGACGCGCTTGGCGTGAAGGACATTGCGATGCCGGCGACGCCGCAGGCCGTCTGGCGCGCGCTGCAACAGAAAAAAGCCGCCTGAGGAGACAACGATGCACGCATTCAACTACCACCGTCCGTCCAAAGTGAACGATGCCGCGGCGCTCGCCGCCAAGGGCGAGGCGAAGCTGCTGGCCGGCGGCCAGTCCCTGGTGCAGGCGATGAAGCTGCGCCTTGCTTCGCCCACGGACATCGTCGACCTGGGCCACCTCAAGGAGCTCACCGGCATCAAGTTGGACGGCAAGACCGTCACCATCGGCGCGATGACGCGCCATGCCGAGGTCGCGGGCTCCGCCGAGGTGAAGAAGGCGATCCCCGCCCTGGCCGCCCTCGCCGGCATGATCGGCGACCGCCAGGTGCGCAACATGGGCACGCTCGGCGGGGCGCTCGCCAACAGCGACCCGGCGGCCGACTACCCGGCGGCCGTGCTCGGCCTCGGGGCGACGATCACCACGACCAAGGGCACGCACGCGGCCGACAAGTTTTTCAAGGGCCTGTTCGAGACCGCGCTGCTGCCGGGCGAGATCATCACCTCGGTCAGCTTCCCCGTGCCCAGGCGCGCGGCCTACACGAAGTTCAAGAACCCGGCCTCGCGCTTCGCGATCGTCGGCGTGTTCGTCGCCGACCTGGGCAACGGCGTGCGCGTGGCGGTGACCGGCGCCGGCCCCTGCGTGCTGCGCCTCGCCGAGATGGAGAAGGCGCTCGCGGCGAAGTTCGCGCCCGAGTCGGTCGCGGGCTTGAAGATCAAGGCCGACGGCCTGAACAGCGACCTGCACGCCTCGGCCGAGTACCGGGCGCACCTGATCACGGTGATGGCCAAGCGCGCGGTCGAGGCCGCGTTGAAGTAGGGAAGCAGCCCCATGCTGCCGGCGTCGATCGACGACACCCAGAAGCTGCTCGCGGCGGGCGACTACGTCGCCGACCGCAGCCTCGCGACCGCGCTCTACCTCTCGCTCGCCATGCAGCGGCCGCTGTTCCTCGAGGGCGAGGCCGGCACCGGCAAGACCGAAATCGCCAAGGTGGTCGCGCGCGCGCTCGACCGCGAGCTGATCCGCCTGCAGTGCTACGAGGGCCTGGACATCGCGCAGGCCGCCTACGAGTGGAACTACGCGCGGCAGATGATCGAGATCCGCATGGCGGAGGCCGCGGGCGTGAAGTCGCGCGAGGGCCTCGCGCAGGACATCTTCGCCGAACGCTTCCTCGTGCGCCGGCCGCTGCTGCGCGCGCTCGAGCCGGTCGGCGCGCCGCCGGTGCTGCTGATCGACGAGCTCGACCGCACCGACGAGCCGTTCGAGGCCTACCTGCTGGAGGTGCTCTCGGACTGGCAGATCACGGTGCCCGAGATCGGCACGATCCGCGCCGCCGAGCCGCCGATCGTGGTCATCACCTCCAACCGCACGCGCGAGATCCACGATGCAGTCAAGCGCCGCTGCTTCTACCACTGGGTGGACTATCCGGATGCGCGCCGCGAGCTCGAGATCCTGAAGCGCAAGGCGCCGAAGGCGTCAGCGGCGCTGTCGCGCGAAGTGGTCGCCTTCGTGCAGCGCCTGCGCGGCGTCGACCTGTTCAAGCTGCCCGGCGTGGCCGAGACCATCGACTGGGTCAATTGCCTGGTGGCGCTCGACCGCATCGCGCTCGACCCCGAGACGGTCAACAACACGCTCGGCGTGCTGCTCAAGTACCAGGACGACATCGAGCGCATCGCCGGCGACGAGGCCGCGCGCCTGGTGACCGAGGCGAAGAGCGCCGCGGCCGCGGCCTGAGATGCTGCCGCGGCTCGACCCCGCCGGCTCGCGCGGCCGGCTTTCGGAAAACGTCATGCACTTCGCGCGGCTGCTGCGCGCGGCGGGGTTGCGCGTCGGTCCCGATCGCGTCATCGACTGCGTGCGCGCGCTCGAGATCGCCGGCCTCGACCGGCGCGACGACTGGTACTGGACGATGTCGGCGGTGCTGCTCTCGCGCGAGGAGCAGCGGCCGATCTTCGACCAGGCGTTTCGGCTGTTCTGGCGCGACCCCAAGCTGACCGAGAAGATGATGCAGATGCTTCTGCCGCAGGCCCTCGGGCGCACGCCGAGCCCCGAGGAGCAGCAGAGCCAGCGGCTGACCGATGCGCTCTTCGGCCAGAGGAAGCCCGAGGAGGAGCGCGCGGCCGAAAAGCTCGAGCTCGATGCGCGACTCACGTTCTCCTCGCGCGAGGTGCTGCAGCGCATGGACTTCGACACCATGTCGGCCGCCGAGCTCGCGGAGGCCAAGCGCGTGATGCGCGAGCTGCGATTGCCGCTGCCGATGGTGCGCACGCGCCGGTACGCGCCGCAGCCGCGCGGCGAGCGCGTGGACCTGCGCGCCACGCTGCGCGAGTCCTTGCGCGAGGGCGGCGACGTGATTCCGCTGGTGCGCTCGCGCCCGCTCGTGGTGCATCCGCCGCTGGTCGTGCTATGCGACATCTCGGGGTCGATGAACCCCTACGCCCGGATGTTCCTGCACTTCCTGCACGCGATCACCAACGACCGCGACCGCGTGCACACGTTCGTGTTCGGCACGCGGCTCACCAACGTCACGCGCCAGCTGCGCCATCGCGACGTCGACGTGGCCATGGCGCGCGTGGCCGACGCGATCAAGGACTGGTCCGGCGGGACGCGAATCGGCGTGTGCCTGCGCGAGTTCAACTGGCGCTGGTCGCGGCGCGTGCTGGGCCAGAACGCCTGCGTGCTACTCGTGTCGGACGGGCTGGACCGGGAGGCCGGGGAAGGCCTGGGCGAGGAGATGGAGCGGCTGAAGAAGTCCACGCGTACGCTGATATGGCTGAATCCGCTGCTGCGCTACGACCGCTTCGAGGCCAAGCCCGCCGGCGTGCGCGCGATGCTGCCGCACGTGGACCTGTTTCTCCCGGTGCATAATCTCAAGAGCCTGGTCGACCTGGCGCGTACGCTGGGCCAGCCGCCGGCGCGACCCAAGGAGGCAGCCGCATGGAGATGACCGGCGAGGAGCGCA
This sequence comes from Burkholderiales bacterium, assembly GCA_050741015.1. Classification (GTDB taxonomy): domain Bacteria; phylum Pseudomonadota; class Gammaproteobacteria; order Burkholderiales; family SG8-39; genus JAABQT01. The sequence goes on from JBOIFE010000235.1 coordinate 5,537, forward strand.
TCCCCGCCCCGCAGGCCCAGACCTGGGCGGCGCTCAACGACCCCGCGATCCTGAAGGCCTGCGTGCCCGGCTGCGAGTCGATCGACCCGATCGCCGAGAACGAATACCAGGTGCTGATGGTGGCCCGCGTCGGCCCGGTCAGCGCCAGGTTCAAGGGCAAGCTCGCGCTCTCCGACATCAAGGCGCCCGAGTCCTACTCGATCGCCTTCGAAGGCCAGGGGGGCGCGGCCGGTTTCGGCAAGGGGTCCGCGCGCGTGCAACTCGCGCCCGAGGGGAGCGGCACGCTGCTGCGCTACCAGGTGACCGCCAACGTCGGCGGCCGCCTCGCGCAGATCGGTTCGCGCCTGGTGGACGCGGCGGCCAAGAAGATCGCCGGAGACTTCTTTGCGGCGTTCAACGAGAAGGTCGCCGGGCAGCATGCCGACCATGCCAACCATGCCAACCATGCCGGCCACGACGAGGAAGCGCACGCGCCGGAGCCTGTGCCGCGCGACCCGGACCTGCCGACGGTGTCGAACAGCTCGCTGATCTTCCTGGCCGGGGGCGTCCTGGTGGTCTTCCTGGTTGCCCTGGTGGTGCTGCTTGGCTGATTCCCGCCCGTCGGCCACCCCCCGCCACCGGTCCCGGAGGGACGCCGGGGCGGAATTATTTCCTCCTCCTGCCGCGCGCGCCCTGACTACGATGAATGCGTCGAATTGGTGGGAGACCACGACATGGCGGGGAGCATAGCGGCCGTGGCGAGGCAGAGCCAGACGAAGGCCGAGCGCGCGGATTCGGTGGTCCTGATCGCCGAGCTGCGCAATTTCACGCGCATGTCGGAGATGCTGGAGCCGGCACGCGTGCTCGCGCTCGCCGACCAGTTCTTCGACGGCGCGGCAAAGGCCGTGGCGGCGCATGGCGGCCACGCCATGGCCGTCCACAACGATTCGCTGGTCGCCACCTTTCGCGGCGGCGCGGCGGCCGACCTCTCACGCGAGGCGGTGCGCGCCGCCCAGGCGATGTTCGGCGAGTTCGATGCGCTGAGCCAGGCTTGGCAGCGGGACTTCGGGTTGCGCACGGCGATCGCGCTCGGCATGCACCGCGGTGAGGCGGTCTACGGCGAGGCGGGACCCGCCGACCGGCGCGAGCCGGTGGTGTTCGGCGACTGCGTGAGCATCGCCGAACGGCTCGTGCACCGGGCGCGCGCGGGCGAGCTGGTGCTGTCCGACGCGGTCATGGCGGTGGTGTCGGCCTCGGAGCTCGAGCTCGACGCCGAGCCCCTGCCGCCGCTGGAGCTCCACAACCGCCCGTCGATGCGGATCTACGGCATCCTGCGGGACGACCGGCTGGACTTCACCGCCTAGCCCTATTCGCCCGCGATGGTCATGCCGTCGACCAGGACCGATCCGCAGTGCCGCGACCCGCGCACGAGGATGTCGCTGCCCGATGCGACAACGTTCCGGAACATGTCCTTCAGATTGCCGGCGATGGTGATCTCCTCCACCGGATAGGCGATCTCGCCACCCTCGACCCAGTAGCCGGCCGCGCCGCGCGAGTAGTCTCCGGTGATCAGGTTGACGCCGTGGCCCAGCAGCTCCGTGACCAGCAAACCGCGGTCGAGCCGCCGCAGCATGCCGCGGAAGTCCGGCCCATCCGGCGCGAGGAACAGATTGTGGCTGCCGCCCGCATTGCCGGTGCTGGCGAGGCCGAGCTTGCGCGCCGAATAGCTGCCGAGGAAGTAGCCCTCGAGCACGCCGCCGCGCACCACGGTGCGCGCTCGCGTGGCCACGCCCTCGTCGTCGAACGGCGTGCTGCCGAATGCCTGCGGCACGCGCGGCTTCTCCTCGATCGTGACGCCGGGCGAGAAGACCGCCTTGCCGAGGCTGTCGGCGAGGAAACTCGACTTGCGGTACAGGTTGCCGCCGCTCGCGGCCGACACGAAGCTGCCGAGCAGCATCGCGGCCTGCGGCGCTTCGAACAGCACCGGCGCGCGCCGCGTCGACAGCCGCCGCGCGCCGAGGCGCGCGAGCGTGCGCTCGCCGGCGTAGCGGCCCAGGGCCTCGGGATCGGCGAGCCCGGCGCTCGCCCGGGCGGCGCTGTACCAGTCGTCGCGCTGCATGCCGCGCGCGTCCTCGGCGATCAAGGCCACGTAGAGCGAATGCCGCGAGGTCGGAAAGCCCGCCATGAAGCCGTCGCTGTTGGCGAAGACGAACTGCGACTGCTGCGCCGACACCGAGGCGCCCTCGGAATTGCGGATCCGGGGCGACAGCGCGAAGGCGGACGCCTCGCAGCGGCGCGCGATGCCGATCGCCTCGTCCGCCGACGGCGCCCAGGGATGGTAGAGGTCGAGCTCCGGCAGCTCGCGCGCGAGGAACTCGGGCTCCGGCGGCCCCGCGCAATCATCCACCGCGGTGTGCCGCGCGATCGCGATCGCAGCCTCGACCGTGCGCACGATCGCCGCCGGCGAGAAGTCGGAGGTGCTGGCGTGACCGAGACGCGCTGCGGGCCGCGAACCCAGGTAAATCGTGACGCCGATGCTCTTGTCGCGGTTGTGCTCCAGCGTGTCGAGCGCGCCCTTGCGCACGGTTACCGCGAGCCCATAGCCCTCGGAGACGTCGCACTCGCAAGCGGTGGCGCCCGCCTTGCGCGCCGCGGCGAGCACCTGCGCGGCGAACTCGCGCAGCTGCGCGCGATCGTAGGTGAAGCGGCCGCCGCTCGACATGGCGCGCTATGATAGCAGCGGCATGCAGGACGAAATCCAGAGCAAGACGCGGCGCAAGAAGGACATGCTCGCGCTGCAGGAGCTGGGCGCGGAACTGGTTGGGCTGTCGCCGGCGCACCTCGAGCGCATTTCGCTGCCCGATCCGCTCGCGCGGGCGGTGGACGAGGCGCGGCGCATGGCGAGCCACGGCGCGCGGCGCCGCCAGCTGCAATTCATCGGCCGCTTGATGCGCGACATCGACGCCGCGCCGATTCGCGCGCAGCTCGCGGCGATGCAGGGCGGATCCAGCGAGGAGCGCGCTCGGCACCTGCGCCTCGAGCACTGGCGCACTCGGCTGCTCGAGGACGACGGCGCGCTCACCGAGTTCGCGCGCGAGTACGCGGCAGTCGAGCTGCAGTCGCTGCGCGCGCTGATCCGCAACGCGCGACGCGAGCAGGCCGAAGGCCGTCCGCCGCGCGCCTACCGGGAGCTGTTCCGTGCCATTCGCGAGGCGGCCGGTGACTGAGCTGCTGCGCGTCGGCGTGGTCTCGGCGAGCGACCGCGCCGCCGGCGGCGTCTATCGCGACGAAGGCATTCCCGCGCTGAAGGACTGGCTGTCGAAGGCGATCGTGTCGCCGGCGCTGCGATTCGAGGAGCGCCTGATCCCCGACGAGCAGGCCGTGATCGAGGCGGCGCTGGTCGACCTCGTCGACGCCAAAGGCTGCCACCTGGTGCTGACCACGGGGGGCACCGGCCCCGCCGCGCGGGACGTCACGCCCGAGGCGACGCTCGCAGTCGCCGAGAAGGTGCTGCCCGGCTTCGGCGAACAAATGCGCGCGGTGAGCCTGAAGTACGTGCCGACCGCAATCCTGTCGCGCCAGGTCGCGGTCGTGCGCCGCCAGGCGCTGATCATCAACCTTCCGGGCCAGCCCAAGGCGATCAAGGAGACCCTCGACGGCGTGTTCGCGGCAGTGCCGTATTGCGTCGACCTGATCGGCGGGCCCTACATCGAGACCGACGAATCGGTCGTGAAGGCGTTTCGCCCGAAATCGGCACTGCGTCCGAAGCCGGCGTGACGACGCTGCCCGAGGCGATCGAGCTCGAGACCGCCGACTCGCCCGATGCGGCGGTGATCTGGCTGCACGGGCTGGGCGCCGACGGGCACGATTTCGAGCCGGTGGTGCCCGAGCTGCAGTTGCCGCCTTCGCTGCGGCTGCGCTTCGTGTTCCCGCACGCGCCGGTGCGGCCCGTCACCCTCAACATGGGCATGCGCATGCGCGCGTGGTACGACATCCTGCAGCTCGGCGGCGGCGCCGAGGACGCGGCCGGCATTCGCGCCTCGCAGGCGCAGGTCGAAGCGCTGATCGCGCGCGAGCGCGAGCGGGGCGTCGTGCCGGGACGCATCGTGCTCGCGGGATTCTCGCAGGGCGGCGCGATCGCGCTGCAGACTGCGCTGCGCCACACCGAGCGGCTGGCGGGTCTGCTCGCGTTGTCGACCTACCTGCCGCTGGCCGGCACGCTCGCCGCCGAGCGAAGCGAGGCCAGCCGCAACCTGCCCATTTTCATGGCGCACGGAACCTTCGACGAGATCATTCCGATCGCGCGCGCCCGGCAGTCTCGCGCCGCGCTCGAGCAGCTGGGCTACGCCGTGCAGTGGGCCGAGTACCCGATGCCGCACTCGGTGTGCGGCGAGGAAATCGCCGACATCGCGGCCTGGCTGCTCAGGACTCTCGCACCAAGCCCTTGAAGCGCCCGATCTCATAATCCTCGCCACGGTCGGCCGTCCCGAGCGGCATGTACACGTGCTGCACGCCGTCGAGGACCGCCTCGAGGTTCTGCCCCGGTGCGAGCACCCCGGGTCGCACGGCGATGCGCACCTCGTGCGCCGCGCCGTCCTGCGTGCGCAGCAGCACCCCGATCTCGCCCTCCGCGGAGCGCGCGCCGCTCGCGGCGAAGCGCGACACGGCCGCAGCGCGCGACAGCGTCTCGACGCCGACCCGGGCCTGGCGCGCCGCCAGCCGGTTGACGCGCCGCACGAGGCCCACGAGCCAGTGCTTGCCGCCCTCGGGCTGCAACGCGACGAGCGCCCCCACGCGAAGCCAGTCGCCGCGCGTCTGCGCCACCAGCGCGCCGAACCCGCCCGCGCTGACGTTCTCGACCACCCACTGCTCCAGCCCGCTGCCGTCGAATGTGAGCGAGGTCGACTCGCCCAGCGCGCCGATCACGCCGCTCAGGCCGTTGGTGACGCTGAGACGCGTGCTCACGCTGTGGCGAGGATGCCGCCGCTCGGGCGGCTGCGAGGACCAGGACGCGAGCAGGTGCTCGATCAGCTCCAGCGCCTCGTCGCGCTCGACGGGCACGCCGAGCTCGAGCCCGGCGGACGTCGAGGGCGCGGTCCGCAGGCGCCCGGCGAGCCCCCGCAGCTCGTCCAACCCCGCCCCCGCGCCGAAGAAGCGCAGGCCCGCGCCCGGCGCCGGCGCACGCTGAACGCGCTGCGGGCCGCCGGGCTGGTGCAGGTCGATCCAGAATGGCAGGCCTGCGGCCGGCGCTGCGGCCATCGCCAGGCGCGGCGCGACCTGCGCGACCAGGTGCTCGGCTACTGCCAGCTCCGCGGGCAGGAGCGTCTCGGGCGCGCTCGCGGCCAGCATCGCCGCGCGCAGGAACTCCTGGCGCGGTGTGCTCGGCGTGCTCGGCACGCTCCCAACCGGCGCGGCCACGTCGGCTTGCCCGCGCGCCTCCGCGAGCGCGTAGACGCGGCACAGCGTGGCCCACGACGAAGCTTCGAGCGGCCCATAGCGAAAGTAGCTCCACTTCAGCTGCTGCGCGCATGCGCGCAGGCAGCGCACGAGCTGCGCCGCGAGCAGCGGCTTTGCCGCGTCGACGCCCTTGGCACCCTGCGCGAAAAGGTCCACGCCGCGCGCCAGGGCCTGCGCCGCCTGGCGCCAGTAGCCCTCGGCCGCCGTCCACAGGCGGTTCTCCTGGAAGCGCGACTGGCGCCCGGGCAGCAGGTAGTCCCGGGCCACCCGGCGCACGCGCTCCTGCGCGGCGTCGTCGATCAGGTGCAGCCGCTGCAGCCGCACCTCCGGGCGGAAGCCCTCGGCGAGCGACACCGTCTCGTGCCAGTGTGCGAGCTCCTCGAGCGCCTTCACCGCGTCCTGCGCGGGCAACTCCGCGAGCAGGCGCCGGGCCTCCTTCTCGTCGGCCATGGGATGGTCGGGTCGGCCGCTACCGAATATGCCAATCATGCGAAAATCCTAGCACGCAGGCCTATGCGATTCCTCCTTGTGGACGAGTCCCGCGATTTTCGCTCCGCGGTCGCCGGGATGCTGCGCGCGCGCTGGCCGGCCGCGCAGATCGAAGATTGGGACCCGCGCGAGCGTGGTCACCCGGGCGAAGCGCTGCGCAGCCACGAATACGCCGCCGCCCTGCTCTACGTCGAACCTGACGCGCGAGACAGCTTCGCCTGGATGGCCGACATGCTGCGCCAGCCGATGGCGCCGCCGGTCATGCTGCTGACCGACCGCGGCGGCGAGAACCTCGCCGTCGAAGGCATGAAGGCGGGCGCCGCCGACTTCCTGCGCAAGCCCGACCTGACCGCCGAGCGCCTGGTGCGCGCGATCGAGGACGCGGTGCGCGAGCACGAGGCGCGGCGCGCCGAGCGCGCGCCGCCGACGCCATCGATGCAGCGCACGCAACCGCTGGACGTGGGCCGCATCGGCGCGCCGGTCGAGGGCGACGAGCGGCGCATCCCGGGCTATCGCAGCCTGCGCAAGATCGGCGAAGGCGGCATGGCCCAAGTCTACCTCGCCGAGCGCGAGCGGGACGGGCTGCAACTGGTGCTGAAGATCCTCGACCCGCGCTTGCGCGCCGACGAGACGTTCTTCCGCCGGTTCGTGCAGGAGTACAAGCTGATCGCGGAGCTGCAGAACGAGTATGTCGCGCTAATCTTCGACCAGGGCTTCGCGGGCGCCTACCCGTACATCGCGATGGAGTACCTCTCGGGCGGCACGCTCGCGGCGCGCATCCACGAAGGCATGACTTCGATCACTGCGCTGCGCATCATGTCGCAGATCGCGCGTGCGCTCGACGCCATCCACGACCGCGGCGTGATCCACCGCGACCTCAAGCCCCCGAACATCCTGTTCCGCGACAACGGGCGCCCGGTCCTGGTCGACTTCGGGCTGGCCAAGGACCTGAAAGTGCCGACGACGCTGACGCGACACGGCGAGGTGATCGCCACGCCGCGCTACATGAGCCCGGAACAGTGCCTGGGCAAGCCCGCCGACCGCCGCTCCGACCTGTACAGCCTCGGGGTCATCTTCTACGAGATGCTGAGTGGGCGCCGGCTCTACGAGGCCGAAGGCCCGGCCGGCCTCGTCTACCAGCACGTGCACGGACCGATTCCGCGCCTGCCGGGGCGGCTCGCCGGCTATCAGGGTATCCTCGACCACCTGCTCGCCAAAGCGCCCGAGGAGCGATTCCAGAGCGCGCGTGAGCTGTTCGCGATGATCGCCATATGACCCCCGAGGCAGGCGAGCGGCAGTACCTGGACCTGCTGGCGGAAGTGCTCGAGCACGGCGCGCGCAAGTCCGACCGCACCGGCACCGGAACGCGCTCGGTCTTCGGCCGGCAGCTGCGCTTCGCGCTGGCCGAGCGCTTCCCGCTGCTCACCACCAAGAAGCTGCACCTGAAGTCGATCATCTACGAGCTGCTGTGGTTCCTGCGCGGCGAGACCAACGTGCGCTGGCTGCAGCAGCAGGGCGTCTCGATCTGGGACGAATGGGCCGACGAGAACGGCGAGCTCGGGCCCGTCTACGGTTCGCAGTGGCGGCACTGGCGCGCGCCCGACGGCCGCGACATCGACCAGATCCGCCAGGTGCTCGACGGCCTGCGACAGCACCCCGACTCGCGGCGGCACGTCGTCACCGCGTGGAACCCGGCGGAGATCGACCGCATGGCGCTGCCGCCCTGCCACGCGCTGTTCCAGTTCTACGTGGCCGGCGGGCGCCTCGACTGCCAGATGTACCAGCGCAGCGCCGACCTGTTCCTCGGCGTGCCCTTCAATATCGCCTCGTACGCGCTGCTGACGATCATGGTCGCGCAAGTGACCGGCTACGAGCCCGGCGAGTTCGTGCTCACCTTGGGAGACGCGCATCTGTACCTGAACCACCTGGCGCAGGCGCGCGAGCAGCTGGCGCGCGATCCGCGCCCCTTTCCGCGCCTGCGCCTGAACCGCTCGGTGCGCGAGCTGCTCGACTTCCGCTACGAGGATTTCGCGCTCGAGGGCTATGACCCGCACCCGGCCATCAAGGCGCCGATCGCGGTCTAGAAAAAAAGAAGGCCCGCCTGTAGGGGGGAAGGACGGGCCCGGGGAGGAGTCGCTGCGGCGTGCGGGTAAGGCGGCGCTACAGGCCCCCTTCCGCAAGCATCTGGCCCAGGTAGATCAGGCCTGCAGCGGCAAAACCATAGACTGCGGCGTCGGCGATGCGGGCTCGCTGCGCCGGCATCCAGACCGGCAGTGCCCACGCTACCGCGGCGGCTCCCAGCAAAGCTGCCATCAGGGCCGCGCCGAGGCCGAAACCGTGCCCGAAGGCCTGCACCACCCAGCCCTGGGGCGCGATCAACCTGTAGATGGATCCGCTGATGCCGATCAACACCAGCACGCTGACGGACAACCCGCTCGCGACCTGTGCAAGCATCGGAAGCTCGAATTTGCTCTTGACTTGTTCCATAGGGGGACGCAACAAATCCTCTCTCACTCACAGTTTCTTGCAACCCTCGTGCCAGGCTAAGGAAATACAGCGCTTTCAGTAAGTTATGCGTATTTGATGAGGAAATTCGCACGGGCAACCCGGGGAAAACCGTCTGCCGGGGGCGACGACGCAGTTCACACCGGCCCCAAGCGCCAGACGGCCCAAGGGATTTCCTGTCGCCTGCCGGCGACGCTTCAGGACTCCGCGGCGACCTTGGCCTTGAACATCGCGGGCTCGAGCGCATGGCGCT
>JBOIFE010000236.1:0-3943 GCA_050741015.1 Burkholderiales bacterium
CCTCCAGCCCGGCGAGCCGGCCGGCGTCGCGGGTGGCCTGGCGCTGCGCGTCGTCGAAGTACGCCGGCACCGTGATCACGGCGCCGCCCAGCTCGCCGCCGAGCGAGAGTTCGGCGCGCTGGCGCAGCACCTTCAGGATCTCGGCCGAGACCTCGACCGGCGACTTCACGCCCGCGGCGGTGCGCAGCCGCACCATGCCGGGCGCGTCGGCGAAATCGTACGGCAGGTTCTCCGCGTGCACGACGTCCTTCAGGCCGCGGCCCATCAGGCGCTTGACCGAGACGATCGTGTTCCGGGGATCCTCGGACTGGCGCGCCTCCGCGGCATAGCCGACATCGACGACGCCGTCGGGCCGGTATCGCACGATCGAGGGCAGCAGCGGCCGCCCCTGTGCGTCGGGCAGCACCGCGGGCGCGCCGCTGCGCACGGCCGCGACCAGCGAGTTGGTGGTGCCGAGGTCGATGCCGACCGCGTGACGGCGCTCGTGCGGCGCGGGCGACTGGCCGGGCTCCGAGATCTGCAACAGCGCCATCAGCCGAGCGCCTCGTGCGCGTCGTCGACTTCGTCTGCGAGGCGATTCAGGAACATGAGCTTGCGCACGGCCCCGGTCGCGGCCGGCAGGTCGCGCCGCGTGTCGATCAGGTCGCCGACCTCGCGCTCGAGGTCGCGCGTCTGCGCGAGAACGTCGTCAAGCAGGCGGTCGAGCGCGGCTGCGTCCTTCGCCTCGGCGAGCGACTCGCGCAGCTCGAGCTGGCGCAGCAGGAACTCCGACGGCATCTGCGTATTGGTCTCGAACCCGACGTCCACGCCGCTCATCTCCAGGAGGTACTTCGCCCGCTGCACCGGGCTCTTCAGGACGCGATAGGCCTCGTTGACCTGCGCCGTCCACTGCACCGAGGCGCGCCGCTCGGCTTCACCCGCCTGCGCGAAGCGGTCCGGGTGGATGCGCGACTGGATGTCGCGGTAGGCGAGCTCGAGCGCCGCGGCGTCCAGGGCGAAGGCCGGCGCCAGGCCGAAGAGCTCGAAGTGGTTCTTCAGACGTTAAACGACTCGCCGCAGCCGCACTCGTCCTTGACGTTGGGGTTGAGGAACTTGAACCCCTCGTTCAGGCCCTCGCGCGTGTAGTCGAGCTGCGTGCCTTCGAGGAACGGCAGGCTCTTCGGATCGATCACCACCTTGACGCCGTGGCTCTCGAACTGGTGGTCGTCGGAATTGACGGCGTCGGCGTATTCCAGCTTGTAGGCAAAGCCCGAGCAGCCCGACGTGCGCACGCCGATGCGCAGGCCGACGCCCTTGCCGCGCCGCGTCAGGTAGTCCTGGACGTGCGTCGCCGCGTTCTCGGTGAGGGTCACGCCCATGTCAGGCCGCCTTTTCCTCTTTCGCGGCCGCGAGGCCGTGCTTCGTGCGGTAGTCCTCGACCGCCGCCTTGATCGCGTCCTCGGCGAGGATCGAGCAGTGGATCTTCACCGGCGGCAGCGACAGCTCCTGGGCGATGTCGGTGTTGCGGATCGACGCCGCCTGCTCGAGCGTCTTGCCCTTCACCCACTCGGTGACCAGCGAGCTCGAGGCGATCGCCGAGCCGCAGCCGTAGGTCTTGAAGCGCGCATCCTCGATGCGGCCGTCGGCGCCGACCCGGATCTGCAGCTTCATCACGTCGCCGCAGGCCGGCGCGCCGACCATGCCGGTGCCGACCGCCTCGTCACCCTTCTCGAAGGAGCCGACGTTGCGCGGATTCTCATAATGATCGATGACTTTGTCGCTGTATGCCATGGCTGTTCCTTTGTTCCTTTAATGTGCCGCCCACTCTACCGAACTGATGTCGACGCCGTCCTGGTACATCTCCCACAGGGGCGAGAGCTCGCGCAGCTTCGCCACCTTGCCCTTGATCAGGCTGGCGGCGTAGTCGACCTCGGCCTGGGTGGTGAAGCGCCCGAGCGTGATGCGGATCGAGCTGTGCGCGAGCTCGTCGTTGCGCCCGAGCGCGCGCAGCACGTACGAGGGCTCGAGCGAGGCCGAGGTGCAGGCCGAGCCCGAGGACACCGCGATGTCCTTGACCGCCATGATCAGCGACTCGCCCTCGACGTAGTTGAAGCTGACGTTGAGGTTGCCCGGGATGCGCCGCTGCAGGTCGCCGTTCAGCACCACCGCCTCCATCGAAGACAGGCCGCGCCACAGCCGGTCGCGCAGCGCGCCGATGCGCGCGTTGTCGGCCGCCATTTCCAGCTTCGCCAGGCGCGCCGCCTCGCCGAAGCCGACGATCTGGTGCGTGGCGAGCGTGCCCGAGCGGAAGCCGCGCTCGTGGCCGCCGCCGTGGATCTGCGGCTCGATGCGCACCCGCGGTTTGCGGCGCACGTACAGCGCGCCCACGCCCTTGGGCCCGTACATCTTGTGCGCGGTGATGGTCAGCAGGTCGACCTTGAGCGTGGCCAGGTCGATCGGCAGCTTGCCCGCCGCCTGCACCGCGTCGCAGTGGAACACGATGCCCTGCGCGCGGCAGATCTCGCCGATCTCGGCGACCGGCTGGATGACGCCGATCTCGTTGTTCACCATCATGATGGAGGCGAGGATGGTGTCGGGACGGATCGCGGCCTCGAACTTCTTCAGATCGACCAATCCGTTCTCCTCGACCTCGAGGTAAGTGCACTCGAAACCCTGGCGCTCGAGCTCGCGCATCGTGTCGAGCGTCGCCTTGTGCTCGGTCTTCTGCGTGATCAGGTGCTTGCCGCGCGTCTTGTTGAACTGCGCGGCGCCCTTGATGGCGAGATTGTTGCCCTCGGTCGCGCCCGAGGTCCAGACGATCTCCTTCGGGTCGGCGCCGATCAGCGCCGCGACCTGCCCGCGCGCCTCCTCCACCGCCTCCTCGGCCTTCCAGCCGAAGGCGTGCGAGCGGCTCGCCGCGTTGCCGAAGAACTCCGTCAGGTAGGGGATCATCTTCTGCGCCACGCGCGGGTCGACCGGCGTGGTCGCGGAGTAGTCCAGGTAGATCGGCAGCTTCATGCGGCCACCGGCTCCTTGTCCTGCTTGTCGGCGCCGCGCCGGTGGTCGTGCAGCACCGCGACGTGCTTGCCGCTCTGGTGCTCGACCAGGTCGGCCAGGCTCACCGAGGACAGGTACTCGTGCATCTTCGTGTTGAGCGTGGCCCACAGGTCGTGCGTCATGCAGCGCTTGTCGTCGGCGCAGTTCTCCTTGCCGCCGCACTGCGTGGCGTCGAGCGGCTCGTCCACCGCCGTGACGATGTCGGCCACCGACACGCCGGCCGCCGGCAGCGCCAGGTTGTAGCCGCCGCCGGGCCCGCGCACGCTGGACACGAGGTGCCGGCGGCGCAGTTTGCCGAACAGCTGTTCCAGGTAGGACAGCGAAATGTGCTGGCGCTCGCTGATCGCCGCCAGCGTTACCGGCCCGCGCGACTGCCGCATGGCGAGATCCACCATCGCGGTGACGGCGAAGCGGCCCTTGGTCGTGAGTCTCATGGCTTCCTCGAATACCCGATTAAGGTGCTCAAGTATAGCCAATCCCGACAGAATCAGTCAACAACTCACTTGACTGCTTTAAGTTGTTCTCTGCGCTCGTCTTTCTCAAGGTCCGCCAGCTTCGCCTTGAGCTTGGCGAGCGCCTGCTCGAGATCGGCGGAATGCTGCGCCAGCTTGCGCAGATCCTGGGCGTACGGATCGTCCTGGCCCTGCTCCACCGCATAGGCGGCGAAGTGCGGCTCCTTGCGCATGGGAGCCTCCTCGATGATGCGCCCGGGGATGCCCACCACGGTGGCCCCCGCGGGCACTTCCTTCACCACCACGGCGTTGGAGCCGATCTTCGCGCCGGCGCCGACAGTGAACCCGCCCAGCACCTTGGCGCCGGCGCCCACCACCACGCCCGCGCCCAGCGTCGGGTGGCGCTTGGCGCCGCGGTACAGCGTCGTGCCGCCGAGCGTGACGCCCTGATAGAT
>JBOIFE010000237.1:0-1806 GCA_050741015.1 Burkholderiales bacterium
TAGATGTCGCCGGTCAGCTCGCGCACGATGAGGATGTCGAGTCCCGCGACCAGCTCAGGCTTGAGCGAGGAGGCCTGCGCGAGCTCCGGAAACACCCGTGCGGGGCGCAAGTTGGCGAACAGGCCCAATTCCTTGCGCAGCCGCAGCAGCCCGCGCTCGGGTCGCTTTTCACGCGGCAGCGCGTCGTACTGGGGTCCGCCGATCGCGCCGAAGAGGATGGCGTCGGACCGGCGCGCAAGGGCAAGCGTCTGCTCGGGCAGCGGGTCCCCCGCGGCCTCGTAGCCTGCCCCGCCCACCGGCGCTTCCTCCATCTCGAGCGGCAGCGAAAGCCCGCGCAGCACCCTGACCGCCTGGGCGACGATCTCTTTTCCGATCCCGTCCCCGGGCAGCACCGCGACCTTCACCGGATCACCGCATCAACCAGGGAAACTGCTGCAGCCGTTGCGCCTCAAAGGCCTGGATCTTGTCCTTGTGCCGCAGCGTAAGGCCGATCTCGTCCAGCCCATTCAGCAAGCAGTACTTGCGGAAGGGGTCGATCTCGAAGCGCATCGCCTGGGCCCCATCCACCGTCGAGACCGCCTGACGCTCGAGGTCCACCGCCAGTCGGAATCCGGGGAACGCCGCGCATTCATAGAACAGCCGGTCGACCTCGGCCTCCTGCAGCACGATCGGCAGGAAGCCGTTCTTGAAACTGTTGTTGTAGAAGATGTCCGCGAACGAAGGCGCGATGACGCAGCGAAAGCCGAAGTCGATCAGCGCCCAGGGCGCATGCTCGCGCGAGCTGCCGCAGCCGAAGTTGCGGCGCGCGAGCAGGATCGTCGCCTCGCGATAACGCGGATCGTTCAGCACGAAATCCGGATTGCGCGGGCGCTTTGCATGGTCCATGCCCGGCTCGCCGTGGTCGAGGTAGCGCCAGGCGTCGAACAGGTTCGGCCCGTAGCCGGACTTCTTGATCGACTTCAGGAACTGCTTCGGGATGATCTGGTCGGTGTCCACGTTGCCGCGATCGAGCGGCACGACGATCCCGGTGTGCACGGTGAACTTATCCATGGCGATTCAGCGCCACTGCCGGATGTCGACGAAATGGCCCGCAATCGCCGCCGCCGCGGCCATCGCCGGGCTGACCAGGTGCGTGCGGCCGCCGTCGCCCTGGCGCCCTTCGAAGTTCCGGTTGGAGGTCGAGGCGCAGCGCTCGCCCGGCTCGAGCCGGTCCGCGTTCATGGCGAGGCACATCGAGCAGCCTGGCTGGCGCCAGTCGAAGCCCGCGTCCTTGAACACCGTGTCGAGGCCTTCCTTCTCCGCCTGCGCCTTCACCAGGCCCGATCCCGGCACCACCATCGCAAGGCGCACGTTCGGTGCCACGCGCCGGCCCTTGACCACGGCAGCGGCGATGCGCAGGTCCTCGATGCGCGAATTCGTGCACGAGCCGATGAACACCTTGTCCAGCCGGATGTCGGTGATCTTCGTGCGCGGCTTCAGTCCCATGTACTGCAGCGCGCGCTCCATGCCTTCGCGCTTGATCGAATCCTTTTCACGCTCGGGGTCGGGCACTTCGTCGTCCACCGCGACGACCATTTCCGGCGACGTGCCCCAGGACACCTGTGGCCGGATGTCCTCGGCGCGCAAGGCCACCTCGCGGTCGAATTTCGCGCCCGGGTCGGACCCGAGCGTTCTCCAATAGGCGACGGCGGCGTCCCAATCGGTTCCCGTCGGCGCGAACGGGCGGCCTTTCAGGTACGCGATCGTGGCGTCGTCCACGGCGATCATGCCGGCGCGCGCGCCCGCTTCGATCGCCATGTTGCACAC
>JBOIFE010000238.1:0-38011 GCA_050741015.1 Burkholderiales bacterium
TCGCCATGGGCCTGCTGGCGCCGTTCATGCGGCCGCTGCCGCTGACCACGGCCATCGTCTATCTCGCCGTGGGCATGATCTTCGGCCCGACGCTGCTCGGCCTGTACCACTTCAATCCGCTCAAGGAATCCGCGGTGCTCGAGGTGCTGACCGAGGCGGCGGTGCTGATCTCGCTGTTCGCCGCGGGGGTCAAGGTGCCGGCGCCGGTGAGCTGGGCGCGCTGGCGCTCGCCCGTGCTGCTCGCGTTCGTGTCGATCGGCGTGACCGTCATCCTGATCGCCGCCTTCGTCTACTACGTGCTCGAGCTGCCGCTCGGCGCCGCGCTGCTGCTCGGCGCCATCCTCGCGCCCACCGACCCGGTGCTCGCGAGCGACGTGCAGGTGCGCCACGCGGGCGACCGCGACCGGCTGCGCTTCAACCTCACCTGCGAGGCCGGCATGAACGACGGCAGCGCGTTTCCCTTCGTCATGCTCGGCCTCGGGCTGCTCGGCCTGCACGAGCTCGGGGACGCGGGCCTGCACTGGATACTGGCCGACGTGCTCTGGGCGACCGCAGGCGGCATCGGCCTCGGGGTCGCGGGCGGCGCGGCAGTCGCGCACCTCGCCGCGGGGCTGCGGCGCGCCTACCCGGCGAGCGATCGCTACGACGACTTCATCGGCCTCGGCCTGATCGGCGCGGTCTACGGCGTCGCCGTGCTCGCGCACACCTGGGGGTTCCTCGCCGTGTACTTCGCCGCGGTGGCGCTGCGCCAGACCGAGCTGCGCCTCGCCGACAAAGCGCGGGCAGCTCCGGCCGCGGAGGCCGCGCCGGCGCTGGCGCAGGTGAGCGTCGATGCGCTGGTGTTCAAGGAGCACCTGGAGCGGCTGTCCGAGATCCTGCTCGTGCTGCTCATCGGCGGCACGCTGTTCGTGGACTCCTGGAGCTGGCGCGCGGTCGGCCTCGCCCTGTTCGTGTTCCTGGTCGCGCGCCCGCTGAGCGTGCTCGCCGGGCTCTCGGGCACGCGCACGCCCTGGCCGATGCGCGGGCTGATCTGCTGGTTCGGGGTGCGCGGCATCGGCTCGCTCTACTACCTGATGTACGCCATCGACCACGGGCTGCCGGAATGGCTGGCGCTCGAATTCATCCACCTGACCCTCATCGTGGTGACCCTGTCCATCCTCGTGCACGGCCTGAGCATGAAGCCGCTGATGCAGCGCTACTGGCGGGCACGCAAGGGCGCGTGATCCCGTAGGGTGGGCCTGCGGCCCACCGTACGTTCATCGGGATCCCGGCTGCTACTATATGGACTGCTTTGCCTTCTGGAGGAGGAGACACGCAATGAAGATCATCCGCATCGCGCTCGCCGGCGCGGTCCTCGCCGCAGCGGTGCCTGCCGCGCAGGCGCAGACCGTGCTGACCATGTCGAACTGGGTGCCGCCGACGCACCCGATCGTGATGTACATCATGAAGCCCTGGGCCGACCAGGTCGCCAAGGTCACCAACGGCCGCGTGCGCATCCAGATGCTGCCCAAGCCGATCGCCGCGCCCAACCAGCACTATGACGCGCTGATCAACGGCCAGGTCGACGTCGCCTGGTCGACCTACGGCTACCAGCCCGAGCGCTTCCAGCCCTACCTGATCGCGGAGCTGCCGCAGCTCGGCGACACCGCGGTGGACAACGGCGTGGCGCTCTGGCGCACGCACAAGAAGTTCTTCGAGAAGTCCGGCATCCACAAGGACGTGCAGCTGCTGGGCGTGATGACGCACGGCCCCGGGTTGTTCCACCACCACAGCAAGTTCATCCTGCGCACCGAGGACCTGCAAGGGCAGAAGATCCGCGTCGGCGGCGACGTCCCGAAGCGCATCGTCGAGGCTTTCGGCGGCGTGGTGATCACGCAGCCCGCGCCCAAGTCCTACGAGATCCTGTCGGCCGGCATCGCCGACGGCATCATGTTCCCGACCGAGTCGCTGAAGAGCTTCAAGATCGCGAGCCTGGTGAAGTATTCGAGCTACGTGAAGGGCGGCCTGTACAGCTCCTCGTTCTGGTTCGCGATGAACAAGCAGAAGTTCGAAGACCTGTCCAAGGCCGACCAGGACGCGATCATGAAGATCTCGGGCGAGAAGTTCGCGCGACTCGCGGGCGCCGGCTGGGATCGCGCCGACAAGGAAGGCCGCGTCGCGATCAAGGAGGCGGGCGGCCAGATCAAGCCGTGTTCGCCGGAACTGGTCGCGGCGCTGTCGAAGCTGACCGCGCAGATCGAGCGCGACTACGGGGCGAAGATGGACGCCATGGGCATCGACGGCGAGGGCGCGATCAAGTACCTGCGCGCCCAGGTGGCGCAGGTCGCCGCGGGGAAGTAGCCGAACCTGTCTGACATCGCGCACGAGGCGTCCCGGGAAGACGCGCTGTTCCCGGGACGCGCCGGCGCCTGGGCCGCCTGGGTGCTCGGCACGATCGCCGCAGTGGACCTCGCGGCGATGATGGTGCTCACCTTCCTCGACGTCTCGGGCCGCAAGCTGTTCAACAGCCCGATCTACGGCGCCTACGAGGTCACCGAGTTCATGATGGGGACGCTGATCTTCAGCGCCCTGCCGCTGGTCACGGCGCGCGAAAACCACGTCTCCATCGACGTGTTCGATGCGTACGTGCCGCGGTGGATCGCGCCCTGGCAGCGCGTGGCGGTGAACCTGCTTTCCGCGGTGGTGCTCGGCTTCCTGGCGGAGCGGCTGTGGGTGCTCGGCATCAGCAACCTGCGCACCAATGAAGTGACGATGACGCTGCACATCCCGCACGGGCCATTCACGCTCGCCTTCGCCGTGCTGTCGATGCTGGCCGCGGTGGCGGCCTTCGTGGTCGCGCTGGACCACCTGCGCCGGGCGCGCGGCCGCTCGACGACATGATCGAGACGCTGGTCGCCCTCGCGGCGCTGCTCGTGCTCGCGTTCCTGCGCATGCCGATCGCGTTCGCCATGCTGATCGTGGGCGCGACGGGCTTCGCGATGACACGCGGCTGGCACGCGGCCTTCGACCAGGTGGCGCAGACCACCTTCGGCGCCGGCATCGACTACGAGCTCTCGGTGGTGCCGCTGTTCATCCTGATGGGCAATTTCGTGTCGCGCGCCGGCATGTCGAGGGAACTGTTCCGCGCCGCCTACACCTTCATCGGCCACTGGCGCGGCGGCCTCGCCATGTCCACGATCGTGGCCTGCGCCGGGTTCGGCTCGATCTGCGGCTCCTCGATCGCGACCGCGGCGACCATGTCGCGCGTCGCCTACCCGCCGATGAAGGAACTGGGCTATTCCGACCAGCTTGCCGCCGGCTCGGTCGCGGCCGGCGGCACGCTCGGCATCCTGATCCCGCCGTCGACCATCATGGTGATCTACGGCATCATCACCGAGACCAACATCGGGCGGCTGTTCGCCGCGGGGATCATTCCGGGCGTCCTCGCGGTGTCGCTGCTGTGCGTCGCGGTGAAGTGGACGGTATGGCGCGACCCCAAGGCCGGCCCGGCGGGCGAGCGCTCCAGCTGGCGCGAGCGCTTCACGGCGCTCAAGGGCATCTGGGGCGTCGCGGCGCTGTTCCTGGTCTCCATCGGCGGCATCTACGCGGGCATCTTCACCGCCACGGAGGGCGCGGGCATCGGCGCCTTCGGCGCGTTCGTCTTCGCGCTCGCGCGCCGCGCGCTCACCTGGCGGGTGCTGCGCGACATCCTGCTCGAGTCGGCGCGCACCACCAGCATGCTGTTCCTGATCCTGATCGGCGCGCTGGTGTTCGCCAACTACATCAACTTCACCACGCTGCCCACCGACCTGATGGCTTTCGTCGAGCGGTTCAGCCTGCATCCGATGCTGGTGGTGATGTCGATCTGCGTCTTCTACGTGATCCTCGGCACGGCCATGGAGGAGCTCTCCATGATCCTGCTCACGGTGCCGGTGTTCTTCCCGCTGATCGTCGCGCTCGGCCTCGATCCGGTGTGGTTCGGCATCATCGTCGTGGTGGTGGTCGAGATCGGCCTCATCAGCCCGCCGGTGGGCATGAACCTGTTCGTGCTGAACTCGCTGCTGCCCGAAGTCAGCACGCCGACGCTGTTCCGCGGCGTGATGCCGTTCGTGTTCGCCGACGTGGTGCGCCTGTTCATCCTCGCCGCGTTCCCGTCGATCTCGCTCTGGTTGCCCTCGGTGCTGCACATCGCCGGCAAATAGGGACAGTCCCTATTTTTCTCATCTAGATGACCGGGCCGATCGTCGACCTCAGAAGCGACACCGTCACTCGGCCCTCCGAGGGCATGCGGCGAGCCATGGCCTCCGCCGAGGTGGGCGACGACGTCTTTGGCGACGACCCAACGGTGAACCGGTTGCAGGCCCGGGGGGCGGAAATTTTCGGCTTCGAGGCGGCGCTGTTCTTCCCGAGCGGCACGCAGTCAAACCTCGCGGCGCTCATGAGCCATTGCCAGCGCGGCGACGAGGCGATCGTGGGCTTGGAGGCGCACACCTACCGCTACGAGGCGGGCGGCGGCGCGGTGCTCGGCTCGATCCAGCCGCAGGCGATCGCGAACCGCGCCGATGGCACGCTCGATCTCGCCGAGGTCGAGGCTGCGATCAAGCCCGACGACCCGCACTTCGCGCGCACGCGCCTGCTCGCACTCGAGAACACGATCACGGGACGGGCAATCCCGCGGACCTATTTCGACGAGGCGCTTGCGCTCGCGAAGCGCCGCGGCCTCGCGGCGCACCTCGATGGCGCGCGCATCTTCAACGCCGCGGTGAAGCTCGGGCTGCCCGTGCGCGACCTCTGCCGCGGCTTCGACACCGTGTCGGCCTGCCTGTCCAAGGGCCTGGGCGCGCCGGCGGGAACCCTGCTGCTCGGGCCGACGGACGTGATCGCACGCGCGAAGCGCGCGCGCAAGATCCTCGGCGGCGTCATGCGCCAGGCCGGGATCCTCGCCGCGGCGGGCCTGTATGCGCTCGAGCACAACGTCGAGCGCCTCGCCGAAGATCACGCCAACGCTGAGCGCCTCGCAAGAGGCATCGGCGCACTGCCGCCGCAGACCAACATGGTGTTCTTCGATTCAAAGCCCGGGCTCGTCGAGCACCTGGCGCGCCACGGCGTGGTCGTGCTGCCCGGCGCGCGCCTGCGCCTGGTCACGCACCTCGACGTCGATGCCGCTGGCATCGACCGCGCCACCGCTGCCTTCAACAGCTTCAAATAGGGACTGTCCCTATTTAGGCGGAATCGGGCGGGGTCGCTGCGTGCGCCCCGAGCTGCGCCCAGGCGATGCCCGCCATCGCCGTAGCCGCGCCCACGAGCTTGAGCGGCGTGAAGACCTCGCCCAGCGTGAGCCAGGCGACGAGCCCTGCGATCGGCGGCATCACGTACTGCAGCGGCGCGCTGCGCGCGAGGCCGCGCACCGAGTTCACCCAGGCCCAGGCGATCCAGCCGAGGAACGACGACACCGCCACCGCCCAGAACACACCGAACCAGACGGCGGCCGGGACTTCGCCGAGCGGCGCGGCGAGGAAGGCGGGAAGCGTCGCGAGCACGACCAGCGGCGCGCCGAAAAGCAGGGAGTAGCACATCAGGTTCAGCGGCCCGTAGCGCAGCACGAGCGGCTTGCTGATCACCGTGTAGAGAGAGAACAGCGACGCCGCGAAGAGGAGCACCAGGTCGCCCGCGCCCGCGGCAGCGACGCCGCGCACGAACTTGTCCGACAGGAACACGGCGATTCCGGCGCAGGCGAGCAGCGTCCCCGCGACCTGCCGCGCACGCAGCCGCTCGGCCCCGAGCACGGCGAGGATCAGCAGCGTGAACAGCGGGCTCGTGGTCAGCACCAGCGACGACGAGAACGCGGTCGACAGGTTGATGCCCCACATGACCAGGCTCACGTGCGCGGTGTGGCCGATCAGGCCCGCGGCGACGAACCGCGGCAGGTCGGCGCGCTGCGGCCAGGTGCGCGGGAAGTGCCGGCGCGTGACGGCCACGAGCAGCGCGAACCCCGCGAGCGGCATGGTGAGGAACCGAATAAAGAGGAACGGCCACACCCCGAGCTCAGCCAGGACGACCTTGGTGATGGCGAAGTTCACGCCCCAGACGACCATCAGCGCGAGCCCCGCGATGAGGGCCCATTTCCCGGCGGCAGGCGATGCCATGCAGGACATCGATTGTACGGTGGGCCTGCGGCCCACCCTACAATGACGCCATGAAACGAGACGCTGGAAACGCAGCCGACCCCGTCGCCGCCCGCGCCGCGGTGCGCGACCTGGGCGCCTCCAAGATCCGCGAGCTGGTGAACGCGGGCCTGGGGCGCAAGGACCTGCTGCCGTTCTGGGTCGGCGAGCCCGACGAGCCTACGCCCGAGTTCATCCGCCGCGCGGGCATCGCCTCGATCGAGAAGGGCGAGCTCTTCTACTCGCAGAACCTCGGCATCCCGAAGCTGCGCGAGGCGCTCGCGGCCTACCTCACGCGGCTGCACCGGCCGACGGCGGCGGCCGAGATCGCGGTGACGAGCTCGGGGCTGAGCGCGCTGATGCTGGTGTCGCAGCTGCTGCTCGATCCGGGCGACCGGGTCGTGGAGGTGGTGCCGCTGTGGCCCAACCTGCAGGAAATTCCGCTCATCCTCGGCGCGCAGGTGGAGACGGTGGCGCTCGAGTTCGCGCCCGGCGGCTGGCGGCTCGACCTCGAGCGGCTGCTCGCGGCGCTGCGCCCGGGCACGCGCGCGCTCTACCTCAATTCGCCCAACAATCCGACCGGCTGGACCGCCACCCGCGAAGTGCAGGCCGCGATCCTCGAGCACTGCCGGCGCCACGGGATCTGGATCATCGCCGACGACGCCTACGAGCGGCTGTACTACGGCGAGGGCGGCGTGGCGCCGTCCTTCCTCGACCTCGCCGAGCCGGGCGAGCGGGTGATCGGCGTGAACACCTTCTCCAAGAGCTGGCTGATGACGGGCTGGCGCCTGGGCTGGGCCGTGATCCCGGCCGCGCTGGAGGTGGACGTGGCGAAGCTCGTCGAGTACAACACCTCGTGCGCGCCCGTGTTCGTGCAGCGCGCGGGGATCGCCGCGGTGACGCAGGGCGAGCCGACCATCGCGCACACGCGCGAGCGCTTCCGCTCGGCGCGCGACTACCTCGTCGGGGCGCTCGGCGCGCTGCCGGGCGTGCGCGTGGCGAAGCCCGCGGGGACGATGTATGCATTCTTCGGGGTCGACTGCATGCGCGACAGCCTCGTGTTCTGCAAGAAACTCGTCGCCGAACAGGGGCTTGGCCTCGCGCCGGGCGCGGCGTTCGGGCCCGAGGGCGAGGGTTACGTCCGCTGGTGCTTCGCCGCCGAGCCGGCGCGCCTTGTCGACGGCGTCGAGCGGCTGCGCAAAGGCCTCGGCGGTTCATGAGCGTGCGCCCCTGACATGCGCCAGAGCAGCATCCTGAGCCTCGGGCCCGGCGGCTTCCACCGCGTGGCCTACACCGACTGGGGCGACGCCGACAACCCGCATGTCGTCATGTGCGTGCACGGGCTGTCGCGCAACAGCCGCGACTTCGACTACCTGGCCGAAGCGCTGCACAAGGACTACCGCGTGGTGTGCATGGACGTGGTCGGACGCGGCGACAGCGACTGGCTGGAAGACCGCTCGGGCTACACCTTCTCCACCTACCTCTCGGACGCGGCCGCGCTGGTTGCGCGCGTCACCACGCCGGTGCGCGGCGGATTCCTGCGCGAGCTGCGCTCGCGCAACCTCGACTGGATCGGCACCTCGATGGGTGGCCTGATCGGCATGCTGCTTGCGGCGAAGCGCAACTCGCCCATCGGCCGCCTGGTGATGAACGACGTCGGGCCCTTCGTGCCCTGGAACGGCCTCTTCCGGCTGAAGGGCCACCTCGGCCGGCCGCGCGGCTTCGGCTCGCAGCACTCGGCGGCGGAATTCCTGCGCGAGGCGCTGGCCGCCTTCGGCGCGCTGACCGAGCCGCAGTGGGCGCACCTGATCGAGCACAGCGTGGAGAAGCGCGACGACGGCCGCTGGTACCTGCGCTTCGACCCGGCGATCGGCGAGTGGAATGCGCAATCGGATCCCGAGCTGCCGATGGGGCCAACGTTCCTCCGCGGCCTCGACCTGTGGTCGGCGTGGAACGCGGTCGACTGCCCGGTGCTGGTCCTGCGCGGCGCACAGTCGGACGTGCTGACGGCCGCCACGGTCGAGGAGATGAAGCAGAGGAAGCCCGCCACGCAGAGCGTCGAGTTCGAAGGCGTTGGCCATGCGCCGTCGCTGATGGCGAAGGACCAGATCGAGGCGGTGCGGGGGTTCCTCAGGCAGCGGCGCAGCGGGCAGGAAGAGCGCAAGGGGACGGCGCTGCCGATGGCGCAGCGACGTTTCCTCTCCTAGCCATGGTCGAGATCAAGTCAAAGCTCAAGATCCCGCGCGCGGCCTACCAGGTCGACGTGAAGGGGCAGCTCGAGCTGCCCTTCGAATCGCGCCAGAAGAACCGGCTGAAGTCAAAACTGGTTTCTGGCGAAGAGGTCGAGCTGATGCTGCCGCGGGGCGAGATCCTGCGTGGCGGCGACCTCGTCACCGCCTCCGACGGTCGCGTGTTCGAAGTGCTGGCGGAACCCGAGAAGCTCCTGCACATCGAGTGCGCGGAGCTGGCGAAGGTGGCCTATCACCTCGGCGGCCGGCACGTGCCGGTGCAGGTCGGGAAGGACTTTCTACGCATCCCTGCGGACCCCGTCCTCGGGGAAATGGTGAAGAAGCTCGGCGCGAGGGTGAGCGAGGTCAAGGCGTCGTTCGAGCCCGAGGCGGGCGCCGACGCGGGCGGGGACCCGCACGACCACGATCATCACCACCACGGCCACGACCACGAGCATTGACCTGCGGCTGCTGCCGCTCGCTAGCTAAATAGGGACTGTCCCCATTTAGTGTAGTTGCGGCTTCTTCAGGAAGTCGCCGCGGTCGGCGGAGGGCAGGCGCAGGTCGAGGCGCGAGCCGCCGCGCGCGACGGTGAGCGGCACTTCGACGCCCGCGGGCCCGAGGCTCCAGACGCGGCGGAAGAGGCCGGCGAGGCCGTGCACGCGGTCGCCCGCCACTGCGACGACGATGTCGCCGAGCTGCAGCCCGCCGCGATCCGCCGGGCCGCCCGAGGCGAGGCCCGCAACCACGAGCTTTTCGGCGATCTCGGTCGCGTAGAGCCCGAGCCAGGGTCGCGCGGGTCGCTGCGCGCGGCCGCGCTGCACCATGTCGTCGAGGATCGGCTCGAGCAGGTCGATCGGCACGAACATGTTGCCCTGGACGTTTTTCGCGCCGTGCTTCTCCTCGACCAGCAGCGAGCCGATGCCGGCGAGCCGTCCGTCGGGGCCGATCAGCGCCGAGCCGCCCCACTGCGGGTGCGCAGGCGATGCGAATAGCGCTTCATCGAGCACGTATTCCCAGTAGCCCGCGAACTCGCGCTTGTCAAAGAGCTGCCCCTTGAGTGCGTGCGCACGACCGCCGTGCCCCGCCACGATGATGTCCTCGCCGACGCTTACCTGCGCCGCCGATCCCCGCTCGATCGGCGCCGCGCCGAGGCGCCCGAGCGGCAGCACCAGCCCGAGGCCGGTTTGCTGGTCATAGGCGAGGGGGTGCCCGGCCATCACGGCGCCCGTGGCGCCTGTGATCCAGACCGCGCTCGCTTCGGTGATGAGGTAGCCGATCGTGAGGATGAGCCCGTCGTCGCGGATGACGACGCCGTTGCCCGCGCGCTCGGTGCCCAGGATCTGCGCCGTGAACGCGTCCCCAGGCACCTGCACGCGCAACTGCACCATCGCGCCGAGCACGCGATCGAGGTCGAAGCCCCAGTCCTCGGGGCGGGGCCGGAGCTCGGAGGGAAACGTCCAGTCGGTCTGTTGGGTCATGGGCCGCGCGGGGATGCCGCGCGGCCTATGTTCCGCTCCTGCTGGCTCGCGTCAAGTCAGCGTTTACGTTCCCGTGCGTTTGACCAGCACGCCCTGCGGGCCGCGCTCCATCATGCTGATCTCGCCGGCGATCTCGGCGCCTTCCTCGACCTTGATCTTGGCGTAGCGGATCTTGCCCGTGACCTTGCCGGTGGCATGGATGACGAGCTGCTTGCGCACGGTAAGCTCGCCCTCGAGCCGCCCGTGGATCTCGGCCGTGTCCACGGCCACCGTGCCGCAGAAGATGCCGTTGGGGGCGATCTGCAGCACGCGCGAGTCGAGCGTGGCCTCGATGCGGCCCTCGACCACGAGCGTGTCGCAATCACTCACCTCGACGCCCTTCATCTTGATGTCGGGGCCGACGATGAGCTTCGCCTCCTTGCGATCGTCGACCTTCTCGGCCGGTCGCGCGGGCTCGGCAGGCTTCGCAGGATGCTCGGCCGCAGCGTTTGCGGAGGGCGCCGCTGGCGGCAGCGGCGGCGTGGCACCGCGGAAGAAGGACTCGTTGCGGCGAAAGAGGCTGTCTTTCTGAAGCATGGGCGTCTCCGGTTGGGGTTAAGGGCCGAAGACGTCGCATGCATCCTCCGTGCCTGCGGCGATCTCGCATGGAATCAAGCGCTTGGATTTCGAACTTGAAGCGCGCACGTCGCCGCGCAGCGACGGCCGTACGATGGGCCTTCGGCCCACCCTAGGAATCAAACTCGCGCAGGACCTTGCCGGGACGCCTATCGAGCTCGCGCACGCCGTTCACCCAGACGCCGTGCACGCCGAGCGCGGGCGTCGTGAGCCGCGGGTGGCCGCCGGGCAGGTCGAACACGCGCTGCTTCGGTCCGCGCCCGACCGTGGCCGGATCAAACAGAAGCAAATCAGCGGCATAGCCGGCCTTCAGGACTCCGCGCTCACGGATGCCGTAGAGCCGGGCCGGCGCGCTCGTGAGGAGCCGCGCGCCTTCGGCGAGCGCCAGCGCGCCGCGCTCGCGCACCCAGTGCCCGAGCAGGTGAAGCCCGAAGCCGGCGTCGTTGAAGAAGGTGAGGTGCGCACCGGCGTCGGACAACGACACCAGGCTCGCGGGATGGCGCAGCATCTCGCCCACCGCCTGCTCGTCGGAGTTGAGCAGCATCGCGTTGAAGACCGTGGCGAGATCCTCGCCGAGCGCGAGGTCGAGCATGACGTCGAGCGGGTCGCGGCCCGCCGCGCGGGCGAGCGCCCCGATCGAGCGCTGCTCGGCATCCTTTCGCGACGATTCCACCACCTCCACCTGGTCCCACTGCCCGTTGAAGAGCCGGAAGTGCGCGGGGCGCGAGAGCTCGGCGCGCACCGCGCCGCGAAATCCCGGGTCGGCGAGCTTCGCCCGGTAGGCCTCGCCCTTCAGAGGCAGCGCGGACTTCCACGATTCCAGCCCCTCGAAGGTGTAGGGCGAGCGCAGCGTGAAGTCCATCGAAAGCGGGCAGCAAGAAATTGCGCCCGCCATGCGATGCCCGCGCGCGTTCGCCTGTGCTATCGCCTCGAGGTCCTGGAACACCGCGCCGGGATTGGTGCTGTTGTGCAGCAGCGCCGCGACCACCACCGGCCGGCCCGAGTCGGCGGCGAGCGATTCCAGGAACGGCATCGGTGTTTGCCCGCCCTTGGTCAGCATGAACACGCCGCGTCCCGCGTCCTTCAGCGCGCCGACCAGCGCGCGCAGCTCCGCATCCTCCGCGAGACGCGAGGGCATCGGCAGACCGCCGTCGCCGTTGTGCGCGGGCGAGGTGCTGGTGGCGAAGCCGATCGCTCCCGCGCGCAGGCCTTCCGCGACCACCTCGCGCATGCGCGCGACCTCGTCCGGCGTCGCCGCGCGCAGCGGCGCGTGCTCGCCCATCACCCAGGTGCGCACCGACGAGTGCCCGACGAAGCCCGCGACGTTGATCGCGCAGCCGCGGCGCTCGAGCATGTCGAAGTACTGCGGAATCGTCTCGAACTCCCAGCGGATCCCCTGGCGCAGCACCTCGAGCGACATCCCTTCCACCTGCGTCAGGTTCTTCATCACCTGCTCGCGATCCGCCGGCCGGCAGGGCGCGATCGTGAAGCCGCAGTTTCCGATCACCGCCGTCGTCACCCCGAGCGCGGGCGAGGGCGACACCATCGGGTCCCAGGTGATCTGCGCGTCGTAGTGCGTGTGGTTGTCGACGATCCCGGGCATCAGCGCGAGGCCGTCGGCGTCGACGACTTCGCGTGCGGCGAGCGACTTGCCGATTTCCGCGATGCGCCCGTCCTTCACCGCCAGGTCGGCGAGCACTGGTGCCGAGCCCAGCCCGTCGAGGAGCTGCGCGCCGCGGATGACTAAGTCGTTCACCCTCCTATACTAGCGGCACCATGAGCCACGGAACGGTCGTTGTAACAGGGGCGGGAAAAGGGATCGGCAAGGCGACCGCGGACCTGCTGCAATCCCAGGGTTATACGATCGCCCGGCTCGATTCTGAGCCGGGCGAAAGCATCTTGACCTGCGATGTGGCTGACGAGCACGCCGTCGACCAGGCCTTCAAGCAAATTGGTCGTGTTGACATACTGGTGAACAACGCCGGCATCGCAATCCGAAAAAACGCCTTCGACATCACCGCCGAAGAATGGGACCGCGTGCTCGACGTGAACCTGCGCGGCCTGTTCCTGTGCGCGCGCGCGGCGGCGCGCTCGATGCGCGGGCACGGCGGCGGCGCGATCGTGAACCTCGCCTCGATCATGGGCTTTTCGGGCGGCCTCTTTCCGAATCCCGCCTACCAGGCCTCCAAGGGCGCGGTGGTGAACCTCACGCGCGCGCTCGCGCTCGAATTCGCGCCGCACGGCATCCGCGTGAACGCGGTGGCGCCGACTTTCGTGCGCACCGACCTGACGACGCCGATCTTCTCCAACCCCGAGGTGCTGAAGAAGGTGATGGAGCACACACCGCTCGGCGTGCTGCCCGAGGTCGGCGACATCGCGCAGGCGATCGCCTTCCTCGCCGGACCCGCGGCGCGCTGCATCACCGGCGTCACGCTGCCGGTCGATTCGGGCTACCTCGCGCTGTAGGGTGGGCCGAAGGCCCACCCTACGGGTTAAAATTCGCGCCGTGAATCGACGAACGGTTTTGGCGTGGTTCGCCATCCTGGCGCTCGCGATGCAGGCGCTCTGGCCGCTCGCTGCTGCTGCGACTGCCGCTACCTCGGATGTGTGCAGCCTCGCCGGCTCCGCGCCGATGCCGGATCCGAAATCGCCGGCGTGCCGGCTGCATTGCGCGACCTGCGTCCCGGGCGCGGGGCAGGCGGCGCTCGATACACCCGCAGCCCTGCCGATCCTCGTCGAGCGCCCGGCTCTCCGGGTTCAGGCGTGCGAGGACTTGGCGCCGATCCCGCGACTTGAGGTTTTCGCCGCACCGGCCCGCGCGCCGCCCGCTATCTCCTGAACCGTTAACGCGGGTTTTCAACACACTTCAGGAGAAAGCAATGACGAAGTACGTTCTCGCGCTTGCCGCCGCGCTCGCGGCCGGCCTCGCGCATGCGCAGGTGGAAGTGAAGAACGCTTGGGTGCGCGGCATGGTGCCCACGCAGTCGGTGACGGGCGCGTTCATGCGCATCACCTCGAAGACCGACGCGAAGCTCGTCGGCGTGAAGACACCCGTGGCGGGCATGGCCGAGCTGCACCGCACGACTTCGGAGGGCGGCATGATGCACATGAGCCCGGTCAATTCGATCCCGCTGCCCGCCGGCAAGCCGGTCGACCTCGCGCCCGGCGGCTACCACGTGATGATGATGCACGTCTCGAAGCCGCTGACGGCGGGCGAGACCGTGCCGATGACGCTCATCGTCGAAGAAAAGGACGGCAAGCGCGAGTCGATCGAGATCAAGGTGCCGGTAAAGCCGCTCAACACGCGGTGACCGTAGGGTGGGCCACTGTACGGTGGGCCTACGGCCCACCGTACGAAGAGTACAAAAGGCGGGCGTAGGATGGGTCACTGTAGGGTGGGCCTTCGGCCCACCGTACGGACCACCGCTTCGGATCAGCGCCTGAGCCGCCCGGTGGCGAGGTAGCGCCAGCCGGGCGGCCAGCGTGTCTCGACGCGGAATTCCTCCAGCCGCGGCGCGAGCTTCGCCCAGGGCCGGTCGAAGTTCTCCGGGTTGGTGATGTAGCCCCGGTGGCGCGCGCGCAGCCAGGCGTTGACCGGCCCGCCCCACCACGGCCAAAGCCGCGTGCCGCAGGCGGCCACGCGGGCGCCGGCCCGCGCCTGGTCGAGCAGGTTGTCGAGCGCGGGCTCCGACTGCAGCACGTCGTGCACGTAGCTGAACAGCACCGCGTCGGCGCGTGCCTCGAAGCGCACGGTCTCCGCGCGACCTTCGCGTACCTCGACGTTGCGCCACCCGGCCGCTGCGACGCGCGCGCGCGCGATAGCGAGGAGCTCAGGCGAAGGGTCGAAGGCGAGGAGGCGGCCGGAAGCGCCGATCGCCGCCACGACCGGCGCGAAGCAAAATCCGCTGCCGCAGCCCGCGTCGAGCACGGTGTCGCCCGGCTTTAGCGCGAACGCGGCGACCGCGCGCAATCGTTGCTGGTTGATCCGCCGGGTGCGGCGGTCGTAGTCGGCGGCGAGCGGGCGGTAGTCGGCGACCGAGCGCGCCGCGTCAGGCCGCATCGCGCGCGAGGCGCACGCCGCTGAACTGCCAGCGCGCGGTGGACGGGAAGAAGTTGCGGTACGTGCGCCGCGCGTGGCCTTGCGGCGTGGCGCAGGATGCGCCGCGCAGCACGTACTGGTTCGACATGAACTTGCCGTTGTACTCGCCGACCGCGCCCGAGGCCGGCCGGTAGCCGGGGTAGGGACCGTAGCTGCTCGAGGTCCACTCCCAGACCTCGCCGCCGCCCTCGGCAGCGCGCTCCCACTCGAACTCGGTCGGCAGGCGCGCGCCGGCCCAGTGGGCGTAGGCGTCGGCCTCGAAGTGGCTCAGGTGCGCGACCGACCGGCCGGGGTCGAGCGGCTGGGCGCCCGCGAGCGTGAACTCGCGCCACGCGCCGTCTGCGCGGCGCCAGTAGATCGGCGCCTCCCAGCGCTGCGCCTGCACGATCGCCCAGCCCTCGGAAAGCCAGAGCTCGGGCCGCCGGTAGCCGCCGTCCTCGATGAAAGCGAGGTACTCGCCGTTGGTCGCGGGCCGGCTCGCGATCTCGAACGGCGCGAGCAGCGCGCGGTGGCGCGGCTGCTCGTTGTCGAAGGCGAATCCCGCGCCGTCGTGGCCGATGTCGATGAGCCCGCCCTCGCACGCGCGCCATTGCAGGAGCGCCTCTGCTGTGGCGGCCGGGTGCGGACCGTCGGCGCCGTAGGCGGGCTCGAGCGGATTGAGCAAGAAGAGGTGCTTCACGTCGGTGAGGATCAACTCCTGGTGCTGCTGCTCGTGGTGCAGGCCGAGCTCGACCAGGCCGAGCGCCTCGTCCGACAGCGTGCGGCCGTCGAGCAGCGCGCGCATGCGCTCGTCGACATGCGCGCGGTAGCGCAGCACCTCGTCGAGCGCCGGGCGCGACATCAGGCCGCGCTGCGCGCGCGGATACTGGTCGCCAACGGCGTTGTAGTAGGAGTTGAAGAGGTATCGGTAAGACGGATGGAATGGCGTGTACCGCTCTGCGAACCGGCCCAGCACGAACGTCTCGAAGAACCATGTCGTATGCGCGAGGTGCCACTTGACGGGGCTCGCGTCGGGCATCGACTGCAGCGCGCAGTCCTCGGCGGACAGGGGCGCGATGAGCCGCCCCGTGTCCTTGCGAATCAAGGGGTAGCGAGCGACGAGTTCGCCCTGGGCAAGCGGTGCGTAGTCCGGTTTCATCCTTGAGCAGTCGGGTCGAGCGCCCGATTCCTTACTGGACTTTACGCCCCTGAGTCGTGAGTGCAAGCTTCCGGGCCACGACGGAGGAACGATGTTTCCGAATGAGACCAAGCCCTACCGCACGGCGCGCAACCGCCTGCTGCGCGCGGAAGCGGCGCTGCGGCGCCAGGTGGAAAAGGTCGCTGCGCTGCGCCGCAAGCTCCCCGCCGGCGGCAAAGCGCCGCAGGACTACTTGTACGAGGAAGGCGACCCGCCGCACGCAGTGCGCCTGTCGCAGCTGTTCGGCAAGCACGACACGCTCGCCGTCTACAGCTTCATGTACGGGCCGAAGATGGCCGCGGCCTGTCCCATGTGCACGGCGATGCTCGACAGCCTCGATGGCGCCGCGCCGCACGTCGCGCAGCGTGCGAGCCTCGTCGTCGTCGCCCGCTCGCCGATCGCGCGCATCCTCGAGCACGCGCGTGCTCGGGGCTGGCGCAACCTGCGGCTGCTTTCCTCGGCCGGCAATACCTACAACGCGGACTATCACGGCGAGAACGCCGGCGGCGAGCAGCTGCCCATGCTCAACGTATTCGTGCGGCGGCGCGGCGCGGTCCGGCACTACTACGCGACCGAGCTCCTCTTCGGCAAGCCGGAGAAAGGACAGAACCCGCGGCACGTGGACACGATCTGGCCGCTGTGGAACCTGCTCGACTTCACGCCCGAGGGGCGAGGTCGGGACTGGTATCCCGACCTCTCCTACGACTAGCGAGTCCCCGTGATTCGTACGGTGGGCCTCCGGCCCACCCTACGTTCAATATCCCGCGGCGAAGTCGACGAGGTTGCGCGGCAGCTCGCCGCGGCGCACGCGCTCCACATTCTCCGCGATCTTGCCCACCGAGGTGCGCGGCTCGGAAAGCGCCGCGATGTGCGGCGTCACGGTGATTCCGGGATGCGCCCACAGCGGCGAGTCCGCGGGGAGCGGCTCGGGATCGAACACGTCGAGGTAGGCGTGCGCGAGATGCCCCGAGTCGAGCGCGGCGAGCAGGTCGCTCGCCACCAGGTGCCCGCCGCGCGCGACGTTGATCACGCAGCCGTGCTCGCGAATCTTCGCGAAGGCGCGCGCGTCGAGGATGCCGCGCGTATTCGGCGTGAGCGGCAGCAGGCACACCACGGCGTCGGACTGCGCGAGCAGCGCGTCGAGGTCGGTCGTGCAGCGCACACCGGCCAGCGACTTCGGCCGCCGGCTCCAGCCCGCGACGTTGAAACCCATGGCGAGAAGGCGCGCGGCCACGGCACTACCGAGCTCGCCGAGGCCGAGGATGCCGATCGTGCGATCCGAGGGCAGGAACTGGCGCCGCCGCTTCCAGAGTTTCTCGCCCTGCCAGCGCCGGTAGAGGTAGAGGTGGCGATGCCAGTCGAGGAGGTGCGCGATCACGGTCTCGCCCATCGCGTTCACCATGCCGGGGTCGATCAGCCGCGCGACCGGCACGCCCCGCGGCAGGTCAGGATCGGCGACGATGTTCTCCACGCCCATCCACAGCGACTGGATGAGCTTGAGCTTCCCCAGCCCGGCAAAGGTTCCCCGCGGATGCGTAGCGACGATCGCGAGGTCAATGTCGCCGCCGTTCACGTCGGGCCAGGCGTGGAAGCGGTCCGCCGGCAGCGCCTTCTGCAGCAGCGGAAACCAGAAGTCGGGCTTTTCCTTTTCGGCGGCGAAAAGGAGGTTCACGGGGGCTTCTCCTCTGCGCGCGATGTTAGCATTGGCCGCGTTCATGGACACGTTCCGCGGCATCGAAGCGTTCGTGCGCGTGGCCGAGACGCAGAGCTTCGCCGAAGCCGCGCGGCAGCTCGGGGTCGCAAAGTCGATGGTGACGACGCGCGTGCAGCAGCTCGAGGAATTCGTTGCGGCGCCGCTATTCCACCGCACGACGCGCAGCGTGCGGCTGTCGGAGATCGGCCACGCCTTCTACCGCGACTGCGCCGAGCTGATCGGGCGCACGCAAGGGCTGGTCGAGCAGATGCGAGACATGCGCGATGCGCCGAAAGGCGCGCTGCGCGTGCACGCGCTGCCCGGCTTCGTGCTCGGGCACCTCGCGCTGGTGCTGCGCGACTTCCAGGACCAGTACCCTGGCATCCAGCTCGACGTCGTGGTCAACGACGCGGTGATCGACCCGGTGCGCGAGGGTTTCGACTGCGCGCTGCAGATCTTCCCGCCGTCCTCCGGCGCGCTGGTGCAGCGAAAGCTGTTTCCCGTGCGCCGGATCTTCTGCGCCTCGCCCGCGTATCTGAAGGCGCACGGCGAGCCGCGCCACCCGCGCGAGCTGCGCAAGCACCGGCTCGGCCTGTACTCGCGCTATCCGACCGGCGACCACTGGGAGTTCCACCGGGGCCGCGAGCGCGTGAAGCTCGATCTCGAGCCGAGCCTGCGCAGCAACAGCGTGCACCTGCTGCGCGACTACGCCTGCGAAAACGCGGGCATCGTCTGCCTGCCGACCGCGGTCGCGGCGGGCGAAATTCTCGACGGGCGCCTGCGTCTCCTGCTGCCGGCGTACCAGCTGACCTCGTTCTGGCTGTCGGCCGTCTACCCGCCGACGCACCGCAACACCTTCAAGCTGAAGCTCTTTGTCGAAAGCGTGGCGGCCGCGTTCACCGACGGGCCGCCCTGGGATCGCGCGCTGATCGAGCGCGGCTTGCTGCCAAAGGCGCGGCTCGAGTAATTGTTCGGAATCCGCGAACAAAGGGGTCGGCGCGTGGGCACGCGGTCCCGCTCAGCCGTATTATCCTAGTCGGACCAGCCGCCGGAGGAGGGGCAGGACCATGCCGCAGTCGCACCCGACGTATTTCGCATCGCTATCCAAATGGGAAAAAGGGCGCGCCGAGATCGTCAGCGGCAGCGTCAAGCACTACGTGTTCTCCAACATGTTCGACGTCGCCTCGCGCTCCAGGCCGTACGAAAAAGTCGTGGTCGGCAAGAATCTCGAATACGTGCTGGAAACGCTGCGTGCCGAGGGCACCTCGCCCTGGTTCGCCTGCGCGCACGACGAGTTCGCGGTGTGCATGGACGGCGAGGTCGAGATCCAGTTCGTCAAGCTCGACGCACCGGTGGCGCCGGCGGGCAAGCAGGGCGCGGTGCTGGTGAAGGGCGAGCCCAAGGGGAAGAAAATGGGCACGGTGCGCCTGAAGCGTGGCCACCAGGCGCTGCTGCCGGCGGGCTCGGCCTATCAGTTCAAGGCGGCGAAGGCCGGCGTCCTCATGCAGCAGACCATCCTCGGCGAGCTCTCGGTCGAGAAATGGTCGGACATCTGCGAGAAGTAGGAAGGAGACCCCCATGGGCGACATGAATTTCAAGGCGGTGCTCAGCACCACGCAGCCGCAGGTCGAGGTGATGACCTCGGCGGCCGACGCCACGACCGGCTACCGCTCGTTCAAGCTCGGCGGCTTCGAGTTCCAGCGCGACGAGTACTTCGCCCGCATTTCCTGGCCGGCCAAGGGACAGCGCGTCTCGCACATGATGCCGGTGGACGCCTTCCTGCGCGCCATGATGCGCGACGTGGCCTGGGGCTTCTTCTACGGCTGGGTGAACTTCGACCACGTCGTCGGCACGAGGAACCTGTACGGTACGGTCGAGCTCTACGGCGGGCGCTACTACGCGCCGATGAAATCGGCCGCGCTCGACCACACCGAGACCTTCGAGTCGCCGGCGATCATGGCGACGTTCAAGGCCATCCTCGGCGACTGGGTGAACGCCGGCTTCGATCCGTTCGCCGCGCCCGAGGAAACCGGCAAGACCGTGTACGGGCCGAAGAAGGGCGACAACCTCGCCGCCATCGATCGCTACCGCGTGCCGACCAAGCGCATGCCCGGCATGGTGGGCGACTCGCCGCTGCGTTCGGACGCCAATGGCTTCCCGATCAACCGCCAGTTCACCGACGTGCCGCAGGACGAGCCCGAGGTGAAGGCCGAGCCCGGGTTCGAGAAGGAGCTGCACGCGTTCAACCTGTTCAAGTACCTGTCCCGGTCGGATGTGACCTGGAATCCGTCGGTCACTGCAGTGTGCAGCGCGAGCCTCGCCTGCCCGACGACGGAGGAGTACATCCTGCCCATCGTGCACGGCAACGACCGCGTCGAGTGGTTCGTGCAGATGTCCGACGAGATCACCTGGGAGGTGCAGGACAAGGAAACCGGCGCGCTGCGCGCGCGCATCACCATGAAGGCGGGCGACGTCGCCGCCATGCCCGCCGACATCCGGCACCAGGGCTTTTCGCCCAAGCGCTCGATGCTGTTCGTGTGGGAGAACGCGACGCCCGGCCTGCCGAAACTGTACGAGTCCGGGAAGTTGAAGCCTTACCCAGTCGAATTCTAAAAAGGCCAAGGAGGGGACATGTCCAGACCAGATAGCACCAACGAACGGCGCCGGCAGGTCGTGCTCGGCTCCGGCGCCGCGGCGCTTGGCGCCGCGCTGCCGCTCGGCTCGCGGGCCTTCGCGGCCGGCAAGATCCGCATCGGCTACGTATCGCCGCAGACCGGGCCGCTCGCGCCCTTCGGCGAGGCCGACAAGTTCGTGCTGCACGGCATTCGCGCGGCGATGAAGAACGTCGAGATCCTCGTGCGCGACAGCCAGTCCAACCCGAACCGCGCGGGCGAGGTGGCGGGCGAGCTGATCCTGAAGGACAAGGTCGACCTGATGGTGGTCGCCTCGACGCCCGAGACGACGAACCCGGTCTCCGACCAGTGCGAGCTGAACGAGGTGCCCTGCATCTCGACGGTCGCGCCCTGGCAGCCCTGGTACATCGGCCGGCAGGCCAACCCCGGCGGCGGGCCGCCGGCCTGGAAGCCCTTCAACTGGACCTACCACTTCTTCTGGGGGCTGGAGGACGTCATCGCGGTGTACACCAACATGTGGCAGTCGCTGCCGACCAACAAGTCGGTGGGCGGGCTGTTCCCGAACGATGGCGATGGCAACGCCTGGGGCGACAAGGTGGTCGGCTTCCCGCCAGTGCTGGACAAGCTCGGCTACAAGCTGACCGATCCGGGCCGCTACCAGAACCTCACGCAGGATTTCAGCGCGCAGATCGCGGCGTTCAAGAAAGCCGATTGCGAAATCGTCACCGGCGTGGTGATTCCGCCCGACTTCAAGACCTTCTGGACGCAGGCCGCGCAGCAGGGCTTCAAGCCGAAGATCGCCTCGGTCGGCAAGGCGCTGCTCTTTCCGGCGTCGATCGAAGCGATGGGGGACCTGGGCGCGGGGCTCTCGTCGGAAGTGTGGTGGAGCCCGTCGCACCCGTTCAAGTCCTCGCTCACGCACGCGAGCGCGCATGCCTTCGCCGCCGCCTACGAGAAGTCGACCGGCAAGCAGTGGACGCAGCCGATCGGCTTCGTGCACGCGCTGTTCGAAGTCGCGGCCGACGCGCTCAGGCGCTCGGGCGGCGGCAAGGACAAGGCGAAGCTGCGCGACGCGATCGTAGCGACGAACATGCACACGATCGTCGGCCCGATCTCCTGGGGCAAGGGCCCGGTGCCCAACGTCGCCAAGACGCCGCTTGTCGGTGGTCAGTGGGTGAAAGGCAAGAAGTACAAGTACGACCTGGTGATCGTCAACAACCAGACCGCGACGAACATCCCGGCGCAGGCGAAGCTCAAATCGCTGTAAGCGAGTGCCCGAGCTGCTGCGCCTGGAGGCGCTGAGCAAGCGCTACGGCTCGCTCCGGGTCGCCGACGGCGTTTCCCTCTCGCTCGCCGAGGGGGAGACGCTGGGCATCATCGGCCCCAACGGGGCCGGCAAGACGACCCTCTTCAACCTGATTGGCGGCGACGTCGCGCCCGACGCCGGGCGCGTCTGGCTGCGCGGCGCCGACGTGACGCGCGTGCCCTCGCACCGGCGCTGCCGCCGCGGCATCGGCCGCACCTACCAGATCCCGCATCCGTTCGCGGGCCTGAGCGTGTTCGAGAACCTGCTGGTCGCCGCCACCGCGGGCGGCGCGCAGCGCGAGCGCGCGGCCTACGCGCCCTGCGCGGAGCTGCTCGAGCTCGCCGGCCTCGAGGACCGCGCCAACCAGAGCGCCGGGAGCCTCACGCTGCTCGACCGCAAGCGCCTCGAGCTCGCGCGCGCGCTCGCGACGCGGCCGTTGCTGCTGCTGCTCGACGAGATCGCCGGCGGCCTGACCGAGCGCGAGGCGCAGGCGCTGGTCGGCACGGTGCGCGCGATCGCCGCGCGCGGCGTGACGATCGTGTGGATCGAGCACGTCGTGCACGCGCTGCTCGCGGCGGCCACGCGCCTCGCGGTGCTCGACTTCGGCCGCGTGATCGCCGACGGCGAGCCGCAGGCCGTGATCCGCAGCGCGGAGGTGCAGCGCGTCTACATGGGCATCGCGCTGTGACGCTGCTCGCGACCGCCGGGCTCACCGCGTTCTACGGCGATTTCCAGGCGCTGTT
Source organism: Burkholderiales bacterium (assembly GCA_050741015.1). Classification (GTDB taxonomy): domain Bacteria; phylum Pseudomonadota; class Gammaproteobacteria; order Burkholderiales; family SG8-39; genus JAABQT01. The sequence goes on from JBOIFE010000238.1 coordinate 22,119, forward strand.
CGGCATCGACTTCGAGCTGGGCGAGGGCGAAGTCGCCGCGGTGATCGGCGCCAACGGCGCCGGCAAGTCCACGTTCCTGCGGGCGATCGCAGGATTGAACGCGGCGGCGCCCGGGGCGGTGCGCTTCGGCGGCGAGCCGGTGGGCGGGCTTGGCGCGCACCGCATGGCGCGGCTCGGCGTGAGCCTCGTGCCCGAGGGCCGGCGCCTCTTCCCGAGCCTGTCGGTGGAAGAGAACCTGCTGGTGGGCCGCAGCACTGGCCGCGCGGGCGACTGGACGCTCGAGCGCATCTACGCGCTTTTTCCGCGCCTCGAGGAGCGGCGCCGCTTTCCGGCCACGCAGCTCTCGGGCGGCGAGCAGCAGATGGCGGCGATCGGCCGCGCGCTGATGGGCAATCCGCGCCTGCTGCTGTGCGACGAGATCTCGCTCGGCCTCGCGCCCGTGGTGGTGAAGTCGATCTACGAGGCGATCCCGCGCCTCGCGCGCGAAGGGCTCGCGCTCGTCATCGTCGAGCAGGACATCGGCATCGCGCTCGAGGTCGCGCAGCGCGTCATCTGCCTGCAGCATGGGCGCGTGTCGCTCGCCGGGACGCCCGCCGAGCTGACGCGCGACGCCATCTCGGCGGCGTACTTCGGGCTGTAGCCGCATGTTCCTCGAGTGGACCAACACGGTGCTGCAGGGCGTGCTGCTCGGGGGGCTCTACGGCATGTTCGCGATGGGCCTGTCGCTGATCTGGGGCGTGATGCGCCTCGTGAACATCGCGCACGGCGACTTCATCCTGCTCGCCGCCTACGTGGCGCTCGTGTTCGGCCAGGCCGCGGGACTCGATCCGCTCGCCGCGCTGCCGCTGGTGGCGATCGCGATGGCGGCGCTCGGCTACGTCCTGCAGCGCACGGTCCTCAACCGCACGCTCGGCAAGGGGCTGCTGCCACCGCTGCTCGTCACCTTCGGCCTCTCGGTCGTGGTGCAGAACCTGCTGCTGCAGGGCTTTTCCGCAGATTCGCAGGCGCTACGCGCCGAGTCGCTCACCACCGCGAGCCTGCGCCTGGGCGAGTCGATCGCGGTCGGCTGGTTCCCGCTTGGCGTGTTCGTGGCCGCGTTGGCGATGGGCCTCGGGCTGCAGCTGCTCTTTTCGCGCACCGCGTTCGGCCGCGTGCTGCGCGCCACGTCGGACGACCACGAGACGGTGCAGCTGGTCGGCGTCGATGAGAAGCGCACCTACGCGCGGGCGATGGCGATCGCCTTCGCGCTGATGGCGGTGGCGGGTGTGTTCCTCGGCATGCGCACCTCGTTCACGCCGACCGACGGTCCGGCGAACCTGCTGTTCGCCTTCGAGGCCGTGGTGATCGGGGGCCTCGGCTCGTTCTGGGGCACCTTCGCCGGCGGCGTGATCCTCGGCGTCGCGCAAGCCGTGGGTTTCCGGCTCGACCCGGGCTGGGGGCTGCTGGTCGGTCATTTCGTCTTCCTCGGCGTGCTGCTGTTCAAGCCCGAGGGCCTGTTCCCGAAAACCCGATGAGCGCCTTTGCCGTCGAGCGCGCCACGCGCGCCAGCCGCATCGCCGCCGGCGCAGCGGTGCTCGTCCTTGCCGCGGCGGTGTCGCTGCCGTGGTGGGCGGACGCGGGCACCATGCGCCTCGCGGTCGAGTTCTTCTGCTTCCTCGTCATGGCGCAGATGTGGAACCTGCTCGCGGGCTACGGCGGGCTGGTCTCGATCGGGCAGCAGGCCTACCTGGGCCTCGGCGGCTACGCGCTCTTCGCGCTCGCCAACCACGCCGGGGTGAACCCGTTCCTGTGCGTGCCGCTCGCGGGCGTGTTCTGCGCGTTCGTCGCGCTGCCGGTGGCGAAGCTCGTCTTCCGCCTGCGCGGCGGCTACTTCGCGATCGGCACCTGGGCCGTGGCGGAAGTGCTCCGCCTTCTGCTCGCGAACGTCTCCCTGTTCGGCGGCGGCTCGGGGCAGAGCCTGCGCGCGATGGCCGCGATCCCGCGCGCGACGCGCGAGCCGCTCGCCTACGCATTCGCGCTTGCGGCGGCGGTGGCGGCGATCGCCGTGGTCTATGCGCTGCTGCGCTCGCGCCCGGGTCTCGCGCTCTCGGCGATCCGCGACAGCGAGACGGCCGCCGCGAGCCAGGGCGTCGACGTCGCGTTCACCAAGTACTGGGTGTACGTGGTCTCGGCCGCGGGCTTCGGCGTGGTGGGGGCGCTCTACTACATGAACATCCTACGCATCTCGCCCAACGCCGCGTTCGACGTCGGCTGGACCGCGAACGTGATCTTCATCGTCGTCATCGGCGGCATCGGCTCGATCGAGGGGCCGATCCTGGGCACGCTGATCTACTTCGTGCTGCGCGAGACGCTCGCCGACTACGGCGCCTGGTACCTGATCGCGCTCGGCACGATCGCCGTGGTCACGATGCTGTACTTCCCGGGCGGCCTGTGGGGCGCGCTGTCGGCGAAATTCGACCTGCACCTGTTTCCGGTGCGGCGCTGGCTGAGGAAGCGGCAGTGAGGCGCGTCTGCGCGCTCAGCGACATCCCCGACGGCGGCGTGCGCGAGTTGCCGGAGGGGCGCATCGCCTGGCGGCGCGGCGGCGAGGTGCGCGTCTTCGTCAACCGGTGCCCCCACTTCCGCCTCGCGCTCAACTACGACCCGGGAGTGTTCAAGGTCTACGGCGAGCTGATCGCCTGCGCCCACCACTACTCGTACTTCCGCTTTGGCGACGGGCTGTGCGTGGAGGGCCAGTGCGTGGGCGAGCCGCTGGAGGCGGTGCCGTTCCGGGTCGAGGACGGCGAACTGTCGGTGTGATTTAGACTTGCAGCTTCCAGGAGGATCCCCGCCATGCCCATCCGCAATTTCAACGAGAAGACCCTGACCGCCGAGGTCCTGAAGCGCGTCGGCAAGGCGCCCGACAAGCGCATGCGCCAGGTCGCGCAGAGCCTCGTCAAGCACCTGCACGCGTTCGTGCGCGAGGTGCGGCCGACGCCGGAGGAATGGTTCACGGGCATCGAGCACCTGACCCGTACGGGGCACATGTGCGACGGCAAGCGCCAGGAGTTCATCCTGATGTCGGACACGCTGGGCGTGTCGATGCTGGTCGACTTCATCAATTACGGCAAGTCGGGCAAGTCGACCGAATCCACCGTGCTGGGGCCGTTCTACACCGAGGGCCCGCCCGAGATGCCGCTCGGCGCGAGCATCGTGAAGCCGGGCACGCCGGGCGATCCCTGCGTGGCGCGCGGCACGATCAAGGATCCGAAGGGGCGGGCGGTCGCGAACGCGGTGATCGACGTCTGGCAGGCGGGCGGCGACGGCTTCTACGACGTGCAGAAGCCCGACGGCGTGAACCTGCGCGCGCGATTCCGCTCCGACGCGGACGGGAAATTCGACTTCCGCTGCGTGAAGCCCGCGAGCTACCCCGTGCCGCACGACGGCCCGGTCGGGAAGCTCCTCACCGCGACTGGCCGCCACCCGATGCGCCCCGGGCACCTGCACTTCGTGATTTCCGCGCCCGGATTCGAGAAGCTCACGACGCACCTGTTCGTGAAGGGCGACAAGTACCTCGACTCCGACGCCGTGTTCGGCGTGAAGCAGTCGCTCATCGTCGACTTCAAGAAGGGCCGGAACGGCGTCGCCGAGTGCTACTACGACTTCGTGCTGAAGCCGAAGAAGACGCGCAAATAGGGACAGTCCCCATTTACGCGCAAGTAGCATGAAGCGGGCTTCGGCGCGCGACCTGGCGATCGTCATCGTGCCGGTGGCGCTGCTGCTCGCCTTCGGCGCCTGGCTGGTCGCCCGTTTCGTGCAGCCCGCGCCGCCCAAGGTGGTCGTCATGAGCACGGGCGCGCCCGATGGCGCCTACCAGGCGTTCGCGAAGCGCTACCAGGCGTTCCTCGCCGACTACGGTATCCGCCTGGAGCTGCGGCCCTCGGAAGGCGCAGTGCAAAACCTGGAGCGGCTGAAGACGGGCGAGGGCGGCGTCTCGATCGCGTTCGTGCAGGGCGGCGTCGGCAACGAGGAGGAAGAACCGGGACTCGAGACGCTGGGCAGCGTCTACTACGAGCCGATCTGGGTCTTCTACCGCGGCGCGCCGATCGAGCTCGACCACGCGCTGCTCGGCAAGCGCATCGCCGTCGGGCCCCCGGCGAGCGGCACGCGCGTAGTAGCGCTGCGCATCCTGCACGAGGTCGCCGCCGACGGCGCGCCGACCAGGCTCGTCGACATCGGCGGGCTCGAAGCCGTGCAGGCGCTGCAATCCGGCCGAGTGGACGTCGCGTTCTTCATCGCGGGGCCGAGCGCGCCGGTGATCCAGTCGCTGCTGCAGGCGCGCGGCGTGCGCCTGCTCTCGACGCAGCGCGCGGAAGCCTTCGCGCGGCGCCTGCCGTTCCTGCACCGGCTGGTGCTGCCCGCCGGCGCGGCCGACCTCGTGCACAACGTGCCTCGCACGGACACGGCGCTGCTCGGGGTCACGGCCAGCCTGGTGGCGACCGAGGACCTGCACCCGGTGATCGCGGAGCTCATGCTCGAGGCGGCGAAGAAAGTGCACGGCGGCGCGGGCCTGTTCCAGAACGTCGGCGACTTTCCGTCCCCGCGCGACCTCGACTATCCGCTCTCGGCGAACGCCGAGCGCTTCTACCACGGCAATCCGTCGGTGCTGCGTCGCTACCTGCCGTTCTGGATGGTCGTGTGGCTGAACCGCTTCCTGATCGTCGCGATTCCGCTGCTCGTGCTCGCGCTGCCGTTCCTGCGCTTCGTGCCGATGGTCTACCAGTGGCGTGTGCGCCGGCGCATCTACCGCTGGTACGGCGAGCTGCGCGGCATCGAAAGCGACCTGCGCGGCGGCGACGTCGCCCGCGAGCAGCTCGCGGAGCGCCTGGACCGGCTCGAGGCGCGCGTGCGGGCGCTGCACGTGCCCCAGGCGTATTCGTCGGAGCAATACGAGCTGACGCTGTACGTCCGCATGATGCGCGACCTGATGCGGGACAGCCCGGCGGGCGGGGCGGGTCGGTGAGGGCCGCTGTCGCCGTTGCCGCAGCCGCGCTCGTGCTCGCCGGATGCATTACCGTGGACGTGAAGACCCCCGGCAAGCCGATCGACCCCACGCTGCTGCGCACGCGCGTCGACACACGGCAGTTCGCCGCCGACCTGACCGAGCGCGTGGCGCTCGCCGCGGATGCCATCGCGGTGCGCGCGCCGCAAACGCGCCTCGACACGCTGCGCTGGAAGATCGGCGCGTCCTCGGCCAGCGGGCGCTCGGCCTATCGCGACGAGCCGCAGTTCGCGCTGGTCGATACCTGGGCCTTCGCGGTGCAGATGGCGCAGTTCTTCGACACGGGGGCGGGGCGGGAGCTTTTCGGCGTCGAGCACGCGACGGCGCTCGAGACTGCGCGCGCCGGCGCAAGCGAGGCAGAGGCCCTCGCGACGCGGCTGCTGAGCTCCCAGGCGCTGGCGGACTACCGCACGGTCGTCGTCGCCTACGCGGCGGCCGAGCCCCTGCGCGACCTTACGTTCGAGCGCGCGCCGATCGCGGCGCGCTGGCGCGAGGCGGCGAAGCGCCACGGCACGCTGATGGAGACCTCGGGCACGGCGGCCGAGGTGGCCGCCGACGCCGCGCAGCGGCTCCAGCGCCTGCGCGTGCCCGACGAGGTTCGCTGGCGCGCCGAGCTCGCGTTCGCCGAGTCGGGGCTGCAGTCGGCCGACGTGCAGCATTCGCTGCAGCGCTTCGAGGCGGAGTTCGCCAAGCTGAACGAGCTCGCGCGCACGCAGCCCGCGGCGGCGCTGGCGCGGCTCGACGCCATGCAGGCGGAAGTGACGCGCATGGCCGCGCAGTTCGACCAGCGCTGGGTGCAGACGCTCGCCACGCTGGAAGTCGAGCGCGCGGCGACGATGCGCGACCTGAAGGAGATGCAGGGCGGGCTCGACGTCACGCTCGCGCGCGAGCGCATGGCGATCGTGGCCGACGCCGGGCAGCTGTCGCGCGACCTGGTGCCGCTCGTGATGCAGGAGGTTCGGCGCGCGGTGAACGAGGCGCTTGCGCTGCTCATCGCGCTCGCGTTTGTGCTGCTCGCGCTGCCGTTTGCTGCGGGCTACCTCGTCGGGCGGGCGCGCAGGCGTTAGGGCGCGGCCCAAACCTCGCGCGCCACTTCGACCACGCGCTCGAGCTTGCGCCACTGCTCGTCCTGCGAGAGCGCATTGCCGTGGTGGGTGCTGGAAAAGCCGCACTGAGGGGACAGGCACAGGTTCTCGAGCGGCACGAACTTCTCGGCCTCGCGGATGCGCCGCAGGAGCGCGTCCTTGGACTCCAGCTCGCCGACCTTGGTGGTGACCAGCCCCAGCACGACCCGCTTGCCCGCGGGCAGCGCCTTCAGCGGACCGAAGCCGCCCGCGCGCGCCGAGTCGAACTCCATGAAAAAGCCGTCCACGTTCGCCGAGAACATCGCTTCGGCCACCGGGTCGTAGCCGCCTTCGGCGACCCACGCGCTCTTGAAGTTGCCACGGCAGGTGTGCATCGTCACCGTCATGCCCGCCGGTCGGTCGCGCAGCGCTGCATTGATCGTGTCGGCGTAACGGCGCGGCAGCGCGTCGGGATCGTCGCCGTTCTTCCGGCAGCCCTCGCGCACCTTGGGGTCGCAGAGGTACGCGAAGGACACGTCGTCGAGCTGCAGGTAGGTGGAACCCGCCTTCGCCAGGTACGCAATCGCCGTGCGGTACGCGGCCGCGACGTCGTCCCAGAACGCGCCGAGGTCCGGATAGATCTCCTTTGAGACCGCATTGCGGCCGCCGCGCAGGTGCAGCATCGAGGGCGAGGGGATCGTGAACTTCGGCGTCGCCTTCGCCACCGACTTCAGGAACGCGAAGTGCTCCGCCATGATCGGCCCGCTGCAGCGCACCTTGCCCGTCACCTTGGCGATCGGCGGCTGCTCCTCGGTGCCGCCGAATCTTGGCCCCCGGTTCTCCTGCAGCGTCACGCCATCGAGGCTCCCTAGGAAGTCCAGGTGCCACCAGTCGCGGCGGAACTCGCCGTCGGTGACCGCCTCGAGCCCGATCGCCTCCTGCTTCGCGACTGCTTCGCGAATCGCTGTGTCTTCGATCCGGCGCAGCTCGTCCGCCGGCAGCGCGCCGGCCTTCCAGCGCCGGCGCGCCTCGGCCAGCGCCGCCGGCCGCAACAGGCTGCCGACCTGGTCGGCGCGGTACGGAGGCTTCATGCGCGCATGATAAATTAGCCGCAGGAGGGACACATGGCCGACTGGCGAAAGATTCGCACGGCGTCGAAAGGCGAGATGGCGAAGCGCATTGCGCGCTTTCGCCGCCTGAAGGGCTCCGACGGCGGGCTGCCCGACAGCAAGCTGCCCGAGTGCCGGCGCAGGCTCTACGCGGTGATCGGCTTCCAGCCGCCGAAGAAGGGCAACCGCGCCACGACGTCGCCGGTGGGCGACGACGCGTCGAGCACGCCCGCGATCGGCATCGCCGAGGGCTTCAACCTCGGCTACTGCAAGGCGAAGCCCGGCAAGGGGCCGCTGATGCATAACCACGACACCAACGAGACCTTCATCGCGATGACGGGCCGCTGGCGCTGCGAGTGGAACGAGGGCCGTGCGAAGCGCCACGCCGACCTCGGGCCTTACGACGTGATCACGTTCCCGGTGGGTGTCGCGCGCCGCTTCATGAACGTGACCTACGACGAGCCCGGCCGCGAGCACCTGCTGATGTTCATCATCGGCGGCAACGAGCCGAAAGCCGAGTTCACCCCGGCGGCGATGCGCCGCTGCGAGGAAGGCGGCTACAGCCCCAGGTAGTACTGCTTGACGAGCTCGTTCGTGCGCAGCGCCTCGGCGCTCGCGCCCTCGAACGCGATCTCGCCGTGCACGATGATGTAGCCGCGGTCGGCGATCCGGATCGCCTGGTTGAAGTTCTGCGCGGCCATCAGCACCGTGAGCTGGCGCCGGTCCTTCAGCTCCTTGATCTTGGCGATCATGCGGGTAACTAGGATGGGCGCGAGGCCCACCGAGGGCTCGTCGACCAGCAGGAGCTTCGGGTCCGACATCAGCGCCCGGCCGACGGCCACCATCTGCTGTTCGCCGCCGCTCATGTTGCCCGCGCGCTGGCGGCGGCGCTCCTGCAGCGCCGGGAAAGTCTCGAAGACAAACGCGAGGTTCTCGTCGATGCGCGCGCGCGCCGCGCGCCGATAGGCCCCGAGCAGCAGGTTTTCTTCGACCGAGAGCGTGGGGAAGAGGCGCCGCCCCTCGGGCACGAGCGTGATGCCGAGGCCCACGATCTCCTGCGGGCTGCGGCCGACCAGGTCGATCGCCTCGCCGTCGCGCTCGAAGCGGATGCGGCCCGCGGTGGGCGCGACGATCCCCATGATGCACTTGATGAGGGTACTTTTGCCGTTGCCGTTCGAGCCGAGCAGCACCACCGACTCGCCGTCCTCGACCGCGATCGACACGCCGTGCAGCACGCGCACCGCGCCGTAGCCGGCTTCCAGCGCCTCGACGACCAGCCGGCTACTCGCCAAGGTAGGCCCTCTCGACGTCGGGGTTCCTGACGATTTCCTCGGGCGTGCCCTCGGCGATCTTCTCGCCGGCATCGAGTACGACGATGCGCTGCGAGAAGCGCATCACCGCGCGCATGATGTGCTCGATCATGATGACCGCGACCCCGCGCGCGTTCAGCGCCAGCAGGATCTCGAGGATCTCGTCCACTTCCGCGCTGGAGAGGCCCGCCATCGCCTCGTCCGACACCAGCAGCCGCGGCTTGGCGGCGAGTGCGCGCGCGAGTTCCAGCTTGCGCATGTCGACCTGCGTCAGCCCGGCGCAATTCTGCTGCGCGCAGTGCTGCAGGCCGAAGGACTCGAGCACGGCCATCGCCTCTTCGCTGATGTGCGCGTGTTCGGCGCGCTGCCAGGCGGCAAACTCCAGCGGCACCCGCAGGTTTTCCAGCACTGTCATGCTGCGAAACGGCTTCGGGATCTGGAAGCTGCGTGCGACGCCCAGGCGCGTCCTCTGGTGCGGCGCGAGGCGCGTGATGTCGCGGCCCTCGAAGACGATGCTGCCCCCGTCGTTGTACAGCGCGCCCGAAATACAGTTGATCATCGTCGTCTTGCCCGAGCCATTGGGGCCGATCAGGCCGAGGCGCTCGCCGGCGCCGACGTGCAGGTCGACGCCGTTCAGCGCGACGAAGCCGCCGAAGCGCTTGGTGAGGCCGCTCACCTCCAGGACCGGCGCGCTCATCGGCGGCGCCTCGCGCGGAACTTCTGCACCAGGCCGACGATGCCCTGCGGCGCCAGGCTGATGAACAGGACCAGCATGATGCCTACGAACAGTACGTTCAGCTCCGAGGATACGGTGACGGTGATGACCTGCTGCGCCGTGCCCACCAGCAGCGCGCCGATCACCGGGCCGATCCAGTGCGCGGTGCCGCCGATCATCGGCATGGTGATGGCGTTGACGGCGACGAACAGGCTGAACGCGGATGCCGGGTCGACGAAAGTCACGAAGTAGGGGTAGGGCGCGCCCGCCATGCCCATCAGGGCGCCCATCAGGGTGGCCGACATGAGCTTCAGGCGCAGCGTGGGCACGCCGGCGCATTCGGCGGCCAGCTCGTCGTCGCGGATCGCCGCGAGGCCGCGCCCCAGACGCGAGCGGATGAGCGCGCGTGAAATGGCGATCGAGCCCAGCGTCAGCAACAGCATCACCATGAACAGCATTTCGATGTAGCTGTCGAACCACAGATGGCTGTCGGGGGTGAGGATGTAGGCGCCGCGCGCGCCGCCGACGAAGGACCAATTGGTCATCAGCGTCTCGAGAACGATGGCCATGGCCAGGGTGGCGATGGAGAAATACACGCCCTTGAGGCGCAGGGTGAGATAGCCCAGCCCCAGGCCGATGAGCCCGCAGATCATCGCCGCCGCGAGGATCATGACGGGCAGCGGAAAATCCGCGCCGAAGGCCTTGCCGAGCGCCACGCTCGTGTACGCGCCGATGGCAAAGAAACCGGCGCTGCCGAAGTTCACGTAGCCGGTGAAGCCGCCGAGGATGTTCCAGGCTACCGCCATCATCGTGCCCTGCAGGATGGCGTACACCGCGGTGTAGTAATACTCGTTGTCGACCACCTGCGTGAAGCCGAGGCCGGCGAGCACGACGGCGGCGAGCGCAGCCCAGAATACGACGTCGCTCCTGTCCCGAAACACCGCCACGCGTCGGCTAGGTCCGGCCGAACAGGCCCGCGGGCCGCAGGGCGAGCGTGAGCAGCAGCGCGCCGAAGGCGACCGCCGGCGCCCAGGACGGGCCCGCGAAGCTGCTGACGAACGACTCGAGCACGCCGATCAGCAGCGCCGCGATCACCATGCCCGGGATGCTGCCCATGCCGCCGAGCACGACGATGGCGAAGGCGCGGCCGATGTACGACCGGCCGAGCGAGGGCTCGACCGGCCCGATGACGATCAGCAGCGCGCCGGCGATCGACGTGGTGGCGATGGCCAGGCCGAACGCGAACTGCTTGATGCGCACCGGGTCGGCGCCCATCAGCTGCAACGCGAGGCGGTCCTGCGCCACGGCGAGGATCGCGCGCCCGGTGAAGCTGCGCGAAAGATACAGCCACACCGCCGCCGTCATCGCGCTCGCCACCAGGAAGGGCACCACCAGGCGCAGCGGCAGGCCGACGAAACCCAGGTCGATATTCTTGCCCAGGTAGTCTGCGGTCACCAGCCGGTAGTCCACGCCATAGACCAGGATCAGCACCACCTCGATGATGAACATCACGCCAAAGAAGAACGCGAGGCCGGAGAGCGACTCCTGCCCGGTGCGCTCGAAGGCGGCATAGTAAATGCGGTAGATCAGCACGCCGACGAGGAAGAACACCGGCGCGACGAGGATTCCCACCAGCACCGGATCCAGCCCGAAGCGGGAATTCAGGATCCAGGCGATGTACGAGCCGCCGACGATGAACGCCGGGTGGGCGATATTGACGATGTCGAGCTGGCCGAACGTGATCGACAGCCCGACCGATACGGAGGCGTAGAACGCGCCGAGCAGGATGCCCGCGACGATGGCGTTGACGAACAGATCCATGGGCTACGCCATCGTGCGCGGGCGCCTGCCGGGTGCGCGGCGGCTACTGCTTGTACGGGTAGGCGATGTCCCCCGATTTCCAGGCCTTCGGGTAGAGCACGATGCGCTTGCCCGGCCCGGCGAACTGCTCGAGGTTGTCGGGCTGCACGTCGCGGAACTGCACCTGCAGCGTGCGCGTCTTCGCCCACTCGCCGTTCTTGGCGAACTTCACCTTGCCGACCACGGTGTCGAATGTCGTCTTGTGCATGTAGGCGGCGAGCTTGCCCTGGTCGAGGCTCTTGGTGGCATTGACCGACTCCTCGAGCACCTGCAGGTAGGCATAGGCGTAGGGCGGCAGATAGTGGCCAAGCGGATCGACGCCCTTGTCCTTGGCCGCTGCTACTTGGTACTTCTTCAGGAATTCCTCGATCCCCGGGAAGTTGAGCGTCGGCTCGGGGACCCAGAAGTCGTAATTGATGATGCCGTTCATCAGCGGGCCGAGGTTTTTCTGGATCGCCGCGAACTGCAGCCCGACCATGCAGCCGCCGAGCATCTTCGCCTTCAGGCCGACCTCGTGCGCCGCCTTGACGATGCCCACCGACTGCGGCGGGTAGCTCGCCACGTAGATCACTTCGGCCTGGGTCGCCTGGATGGCGCGGATGATCGGCGAGTAGTCCGTGGTCGAGGGCGGGAAGGTCTTGTCGTAGACGATCTTGAAGCCGTCCCTCTTCGCGTTGGCGCGTGCGCCCGCGGCCGCGTTCAGCGCGAACTCGGCGTCCGCGGCGATGATCGCCACCGTCTTCGGCCTGGGTTTCTGCTCCGCGGCGAGCTGGAAGAAGCCGCGCGACCAGTCGAGCTTGGGCTCCGGGCCCGCCGGCATGATCTGGAAGTAGCGGTCGTACTTGAACGTGTCGTTCACCGCCAGGCCGAACAGCGACGGAAACACCAGCTTCTTCCTCATCACGATCGGCATCGCCGGCGCGATCTCGTTGGTGCCGTAGCTCGACACCACCAGGTCGACCTTGTCGACATCGAGCAGTTTGGTGTAGATGCCCGGCACGGTGGCCGGATTGGTTGCATCGTCGTAGTACTTGAACTCGACCGGCCGGCCGAGCAGGCCGCCCTTCTTGTTGACGTCGTCGCGCCATATTTCCATGGCGATCAACGCGGCCTTGCCGGCGCCGGCCAGGCCGCCCGTCAACGCCATGCTGAAGCCGATCTTGATCGGGTCGGCGGCCCCCGCCATGCCCGCGAACGCGAGCGCGGCGAGCGCCGCGCACCATTTGGCGAATCTCATGTCTGCTCCTCCTCCGTAAGATGTGCTCTCCCGAACCCATCGTGCCACGCCGCGCCCGCGAGCGTCAACGCGCGCTGCGGCAATTCAGGCGCGCAGGTCCGCGGGCGCGCCGGGCTGGCGTGTCGGGTGCGACTGGGCAAACGCGGGCGTTTTCATGCACTCGGCGTAGATGCGCATCACGGTCGGCACGCCCGAGACGTCGCAGCGCGCGTAGTCCTTCGCCGCGATCACCTGCGAGGCGACGCAGGCGTCGGCGAGCGTGGGCGCGTCGCCGTGGCAGTAGCGCCCGGTCTCGGGCTCGCGCGCGAGGTGGGCCTCGACCGCCTCGAGCGCCGCGAGCGACCAGTGCGCGACCCAGCGTTCGACCGCGACCGTGTCCTGGCCGAGCGTTTTCACCAGGTAGCCGCGCACGCGCGGCACGATGAACGGGTGCCCGTCGCTGACGCAGATCTGGCACAGGCCCCTGACTCTCGCCCGGCCGCGCGCATCGGCGGGAAGCAGCGCGGGCTTCGGGTGCGTCTCCTCCAGGTACTCGAGGATCGCCATCGACTGGAACAGCGGCGCGCCGCCGTCCTTGAGCACCAGCGCGGGCACGACCGCCTGCGGGTTGAGCTTGCGATAGCCCTCGTCGAACTGCTGGCCCTTCAGCAGGTCGAGCCCGATCTCGGGCGAATCGAGCGTGAGGCCCTTCAGTGCGAGCGCAACGCGCACGCGAAAAGTGGCCAGGGACCGCCAGTAGCCGTAGAGCTTCATGGGACCTTTCCGAGCGCGCGCAGGATGCGCTCCGGGGTGAAGGGCATCGAGAAGACGCGCGCGCCCAGGGGCGCGAGCGCATCGTTGATCGCGTTCATCACCGCGCCCGGCGCGCCGGCGGTGCCAGCTTCGCCCACGCCCTTGGCGCCGAGCTGCGACTGCTTCGTCGGCGTCTCGACGTGGCCGCAGACGATGTCGGGCATCTCGCCCGCCATCGGCACGAGGTAGTCGGCGAGGTTCGCGTTCAGCAGCTGGCCGTCGGGGCTGTAGAGGCACTCTTCATAGAGCGCCGCGCCGATGCCCTGCACGACGCCGCCGCGGATCTGCTCGTCGACCAGCATCGGGTTGATCAGGATGCCCGCGTCCTCGATGCACCAGTGCTTGAGGAGCCTGACGAACCCGGTGTCGGGATCGATCTCCACGTACGAGGCCTGGATGCCGTTGGTGAAGGTGAAGCCGTACTGGCGCGGCGTGTAGTGGCGCGTCACGGTGAGCTCGGCCTGGAAGTCCATCGGCAGCGTGTCCGGGCGGAAGTAGCCCACGCGCCCGACTTCGGCAAGCAGGAGCTTTGCCTCGCCCGTCAGCCGGTGCACGACCGCGTTGTCGCGCACGTCGAGCTCGGCCTTGTCCGTCTTGAGGATCGCCGCGGCGACATCGAGGATGTTCTGCTGCAGCGCTCGGCCCGCGAGCAGCACCGCCTCGCCGCCGATGCCCGCGCCGCGCGAGGCCCAGGTGCCGCCGCCGTAGGGCGTGACGCCGGTGTCGCCGGTGATGACCTTGACCTTGTCCAGCTTCACGCCGACCGCGCTCGCCGCGATCTGCGCGAAGATCGCTTCGGTCCCCTGGCCCTGCTCGGTGACGCTGCACATCACGGTCACCATGCCGGTGGGCTCGAGGCGCAGCGTCGCGCCGTCCTGCGCCGAGATGCGCGCGCCGCCCACGCCGTAGAAGGCGGGCGAGGGGTTGGTCACCTCGATCATCGCGGCGAGGCCGATGCCGCGGTACACCTTCTTCGCGCGCAGCGTCGCCTGCTCTTTGCGCAGCTCGGCGTATTTCATCGTGTCGAGCAGCTTCGCGAGCGTCTTGTGGTGCGAGAGCTGCTCGAATTTCAGTCCCGAGGGGAAGGTGTACGGATAGGCGTCGTCGGGAACCAGGTTCCTGCGGCGGAACTCCGCCGGGTCCATCTTCAGCTCCATCGCCGCGCGGTCGACGATCGCCTCGGTCAGCGCCACCGCGATCGGGTGGCCTACCGCGCGGTACTGGCAGGTGACGTTCTTGTTCGTGAACACCACGTTCATCTTCGCGCGGTACTTCTGGTGCTTGTAGGGGCCGCCGGTGAGGTTCACCACCTGGTTGCCCTCGATGCCGCTCGTCCTCGGGTACACGGAGTAGGGGCCGATGGCGGTGAGGTCGTCGAGATCAAAGGCGAGGATCTCGCCTTCTTTCGTGCACGCGAGCCGCACCTTCACCTTGTGCTCGCGCGCGTGGATGTCCGAGAGGAACGATTCCAGCCGGTCCGCCAGGAACTTCACGGGCCGGCGCAGCATGACCGAGAGCGCCGCGGTGGCCATCTCGTCGGGATACACGTGCACCTTGATGCCGAAGGAGCCGCCGACGTCCTTCGTGATCACGCGCACGCTCGCCTCGGGGATGCCGAGGTGGCGCGAGAAGATGTCCTGCATCATGTGCGGCGCCTGCGTCGCGTGGTACACGGTGAGCGAGTGCTCGGCGGCGTTGTAGTCGGCGAGGATCGCGCGGCCTTCGAGGCACACGCCGGTGTGGCGGCCGAAGCCGTAGGTCTCCTCCACCACGAGGTCGGCCCTGGCGAAGGCCTCGTCCACGCCGCCGGTGTCCAGCTCGCGCTGGAAGCAGATGTTGTCGCCCAGCTCGGGGTGGATCACGGTCTTGCCGGCGAGCGCCTCGTCCATGTCGACGACGGCTGGCAGCTCCTGCCACTCGGCCTCGATCAGCGCCACGGCGTCCTCGGCCTGCGCGCGCGATTCCGCGACCACCGCGGCGCAGGCTTCGCCCTGCCAGCAGGCGCGCTCGATGGCGAGGGCGTGCTGCGGCGGACTCTTGATGCCCTTCAGGTGCGCCAGCACCGCCACCCAGGGCGTGCAGTACTCGGCCACCGCGCGGCCGTCGAACACGCCGATCACGCCCGGCGCCTTCAGCGCCTTCGAGAAATCGAGCTTGCCGATCCTTGCATGCGCGTGCGGGCTGCGGAAGAACGCGACATGCGCCAGGCGCGGGAAGCGCAGATCGTCGGCGTAGGCGCCGCGCCCCTGCAGCAGGCGCTGGGCGTTGGGCCGCGGCGTGCTCTGGCCGATGTAGCCGCGGTCGAGTTTCGTGCCCGGCGCGTGCAGCGGCAGCTCGGCCTTACCCATTTACCGCCTGCTCGATGGCGTCGACGATCGCCTGGTAGCCGGTGCAGCGGCAGTAGTTGCCCGAGATCTGGGCGCGAATCTCCTCGCGCGAGGGCTTGCCGCCCGCGCGCAGCAGCTCCTGCGCCGCGAGCAGCATGCCCGGCGTGCAGAAGCCGCACTGCAGGGCGTTGCGCTCATGAAAGGCCTTCTGCAGCTTGGCCAGTTCGCCCGAATCGGACAGGCCTTCGATGGTCTCCACCGTGCAGCCGTTCGCCTGCACCGCCAGCATCAGGCAGCCGCGGACAATTTCACCGTCGACGCGCAACGTGCAGGCGCCGCATACGCCATGCTCACAGGCAGTGTGGGAGCCGGTGAGGCCCATCTCCTCGCGCAGGAAGTCGACCAGGTGCTGGCGCGCCGTCACGCGGCGCGTGACCG
>JBOIFE010000239.1:0-3013 GCA_050741015.1 Burkholderiales bacterium
CTCGCGCCCATCGCGGCCTCGGCGCGCCGGCGCGGGGGGCAGTTCGGCACGGCGAGCGGCTGGCACAGCTCCAGCACGCGCGCCACGCCGGTGCCGACGACCACGGCGTTCTCGGCAGTTCCCGTGAGGGCGGAGGGCGGCAGGTTGAGGCGCAGGCCGTAGTCGTTCCACAGGCGCATCCGGTTGCGATCCTCGACGACGACGCCGGTGCCGATGATGGTGCGCGACACACCCGCGGCGAAGTTGCCGGCGATGCCGCCAAGCGAAATGGTCGGCGTCACCACGGCGAGCATCGGCGAGAGCACCGGATCGTGCGCGACGACGTCGATCACGTGCCGATAGTCGGCGATGCCGTAGGCGGCGGGATTGCCGGTGCCGTAGAGGAAGTAGTCCTTGCGCTGGACCTGCAGGTGGCCGCTGCGCACCACGTACCCGGTCTGCAGGGCGTAGGTGACATTGCGGCTGTAGCCGCCGAACACGAGGATGGTGACCGCGCCGACCAGCATGGCCGACAGCGTGGTGAGCGAGCGGCGGCGGTTGCGCAGCAGGTTGCGCCAAGCGAGCTGTAGCGTCTTCATGGCTTCCTCCGCTCGACGCGCTCGATGCGCCCGTCGCGGATCATCACTGCGTCGTCCGCGGCGGCCAGCACCTTGGGATCGTGCGAGGAAAACACGAACGACGCGTGGCGCTCGACTTGCATCCGGCGCATCAGCGCGATGATCTGCTCGCCGGTATGGCTGTCGAGGTTCGCGGTCGGCTCGTCCGCCAGCACCAGTTCCGGCTGCGGGGCGAGCGCGCGCGCGATCGCCACGCGCTGGCGCTGCCCCCCGGAGAGTTGGCCCGGGAAGGCGCGCGCCTTGTCGGCGATGCCGACGGCCTCGAGCAGCGCCGCGACGCGCTGCCTGCGCTCGGACGGCGCGATGCGAGCCAGCAGCAGCGGGTACTCGACGTTCTCCTCGACAGTCAGGACGGGCAGCAGGTTGAAGTTCTGGAAGATGAAGCCGAGATGGCGCGCGCGAAAATCCGAGAGCGAGTCGTCCGACAGCTTCTGCACCGACGCCCCGGCGACCACGACCTCGCCCGCGTCCGGCTGGTCGATGCAACCGATGAGATTGAGCAGCGTCGTCTTGCCGCTGCCCGAGGGTCCGGAGATGACCGTGAAGCGGTCAGCGCGGATTTCGAGGTCGATGGCGGCGAGCGCCGGGACGCTCACCAGGTCAAGGTGATAGGTCTTGGCGACCCCCGTCAGTGACACGACATTCATGGCAACCCCGCGCATCGATATGGACTGGCCCGCATCCTAGGGGCGCGGCACGGCGCCGGCCAGCGCCGTGCGATGAAACGACCGAAAAACGGCGCCAAACGCCGCCGGGCGGGGCGAGCTACGTCGCAGTCGCGCCGTAAACCGCCCGCAACGTCTTCTCGCGCAGCGCAGCGTAGGCGTGGAGGTGCCGCGGGTCGCCGGAGTCGCAGAACGCGAGCTTCAGCCGGTCGAGCTCGACAAGCTGCGGCATCCACCCCACGAAGTGCACGCTCAGCGGCATCGAGAATGGCGGATAGTTCGCCACCGACACACGGTCATGCTGCAGCAAGAAGCTCACGAGCCGCTCCATCACGAACACCTTCGCCTGCACGAGCTTCTCCAGCGAGGAGCCCTCCTTGCTGTAGAGGTACGTTTGGGTGAGCAGCTGCAGCAGCGGCGTGGGCGGAGGCTCCGCCGCCGCGAACAGCAGCGCGCAGACCTCGCTCCAGCGGCGCCAGAACGAGGGGCGGGCGAGGAAGAAGTTGCTGAACACCGTGTTGCGCGAATGCGTGACGAAGGTCTCGAGCACGAACCCGGGCGCAATGTCGTGCAGGAAGCGCCGGGCGGCCTGCAGGGTCCCGGGGAAGTTCTGCTCACACTGCTCGAACACGTTGATGGAGCACGCGTTGTAGTGGGGGTGGGGCGAGAACGTGACCACGTCCACGTCGCCGGCGGCGCGCGCGAACTCGTGCACCTGGCGCCCGGTCAGGCGCGTCTTGACACGGAACAGCGGCGAAACGAAGCCGTAGAGGGTGTCTTCGCGCAGCGCCTCGCGCTCGAGGAACTGGCGGATCGGCCAGTACTCGTACCAGTCCGGCCGCGCACTCGCCGAGTTGTCGAGGGGCTCGAAGTCGGGGTCGACGGCGTGCCGGGTGGCCGCGTCGTAGTAGATCTGGAAAACGCGCGCCTCTGCCATCCGACGGTATTGTATCGTCCCCGGCCTCGGCGCCGCCGCTACAATGTCGCGGTGCTGATCGACTTCTTCCTCAAGCTGAAAAGCCACAAGCTGCCGGTCTCCATCAAGGAGTACCTCACGCTGCTCGAGGCCATGGACAAGGGCGTGATCGGGCCCTCGGTCGACGACTTCTACTTCCTGTCGCGCACGGCGCTGGTGAAGGACGAGGCGAACTTCGACAAGTTCGACCGCGCCTTCGCCGAGTTCTGGCAGGGCGTGCAGACCATACCCGGCATCGAGACGCAGATCCCGCTCGAGTGGCTGCTGAAGCAGGTCGAGCTGACGCTCTCCGAGGAGGAAAAGCAGCAGATCCAGGCGCTCGGCGGCTGGGAAAAGCTGATGGAGACGCTGAAAGCAAGGCTCGAGGAGCAGAAAGCACGCCACCAGGGCGGATCGAAGTGGATCGGCACCGGCGGCACGTCGCCCTTCGGCGCCTACGGCTACAACCCCGAGGGCATCCGCATCGGGCAGGACAGGAGCCGCAACCGCAGCGCGGTCAAGGTCTGGGACCAGCGCGAATACCGCAACCTCGACGACGCGGTCGAGCTCGGCACGCGCAACATCAAGGTCGCACTGCGGCGGCTGCGGCGCTTCGCGCGCGAGGGCGCGCCCGAGGAATTCGACCTCGACACCACCATCGATTCGACCGCGCGCAAGGCCTACCTCGACATCCACATGCGGCCCGAGCGCCACAACACCGTCAAGGTGCTGATGTTCATGGACATCGGCGGCACCATGGACGACCACATTAAGCT
>JBOIFE010000240.1:0-11972 GCA_050741015.1 Burkholderiales bacterium
TGGAGCGGCACAGCCGGTACAGGCGCGCCGGGCTGAACTGCAAGGTGCCGAATATCTGCGTATCCGGCTTGAAGCGGATCGTCGTGCCGCCGCCAGCCACCGCGGGCGCGGGCCGGCGCGATTGCGCGAACAGGCGCCGCTGTTCGACCTCGAGCTCGCGCACGCGGCGTTCGGCCTGCGCGAGGTCGCGCCCGGGCCGGTGCGGGTCGATCACCGGGAGCGGCGTGCGCGCGCGCCGGTCGAGATCGGTATCGCCACCGCCATCGAGGTTGACCTGCGCAAGCGCTAGCGTCCGCGCGGGCCGCTCGTGCGATCGGGCGTTGACCAGGATGACGTCCAGCGTCTGCGCGTCGTTCTTCCAGCGCAGCTCATCGGGAAACCTGAAGTGCAGCGAGAACAGCAGCGTGTGCAGCAGGAGCGACGCCACTACCGACGCGTACAAGACGCGGGACCGATCGTCGAGCCCGGACCAGATCTCGGCCGCGCCCGGAACGTGCGTCGCTACGACCCCCTGCAATGGCACCTCGAGCCGATAGACCGCCGACATTCTAGGGCTTCACCGCTCCACGCGCTCGTCGACGGGGAGCTCGTCGCCGAGCTCGGCGAGCGTCGCGCGGTAGGTCAGCGCCACCGTCCGATCCAGGAGGTCGACGGCGTCCACGGCCAGCCGCACGCGAGCGCCCGGCACCAGCGCCGGCAGCGAGGGCACGCGCACGACGAGCGGCAAGCTTTCGATGCGCGCCAGGTTCTCGCGTACCACCGTCGCCTCGACCTCGGTGAGCGACTCCTGCACGAGCCACCGCAGGCACCAGTAGTTTTCCATCGCGCGCTGGTACTCGTCGTAGCGGGCGTGCGTCACTTCGAAGGCGCGCAGCGCCGCGAGCAGCACTTCGGAGCTGCGCGCGAATGGCGGCTTGCGAGCGCTCAGCGCGGCCGCCAGCTGCCACTGGTTCACGAGATCGACATAGCGGCGCAGCGGCGAGCTCATCCATGCGTAGCAGCGCAGGCCCAGCCCCTCATGCGGCTCGGCGTGCACGCTCATGTGCACCTTGCCCGTGGACTGCACGCGATACAGCGCCGCCACGTCGCGCTCGGCGAGCAGCTCGCCCCAGGTGGCGTTGGCGAAGATCATCAGCTCGGCGACCAGCTTGTCGAGTGGCGCGCCGCGACGGCGCGGTTCGATTCGCACGCGGCCCGCTTCGACGCGGAAGTGGTAGTCGAGCGCCGTGGTCGGAGTGCTCGGCTTGCCGCGGCGCCGCTCGAGCGCTTCGGCGACCTGCCAGAGCGTGCGCAATTCGTCTTCGCGCGGCAGGCCGACCCGCCCGCCCGACGCAAACGCCTCGTCGAGCGCCGCGAGCTCACCGTGCCGCAGGTTGGCCCCGATCGGCACGCGCTCCAGTCGCGAGTGGTGCCCGCGCACCGTCAGGTCCTCGGCCGAGACGTTGAGATAGAGCGAGATCGCGGGCCGGGCCTGCCCAGCGTCGAGCGAATAGCGCGCAATCACGTCCTCGGGGAGCATCGTCACCTTGAACCCCGGCATGTAGGCGGTGGACAGACGCTCGCGCGCCATGGCGTCGAGCGGCGACCCGGGAAGGATGCCCAGGGCCGGCGCCGCAATATGGATGCCGACCCGCCATTCGTCCGGCGCGGTGCGCGTCAGCGAGAACGCGTCATCGATCTCGGAGGTGCCGGCGTCGTCGAGGCTGAATGCGTCGACTTCGGCGAGCGGGAGTTCGTCCGGCGGCTCCGGCACCGCGTGCGCGGGAAAGTCGATGCCGCGGGGATAGAACTCGAACAGGAATCGATTGAGGTGGAATGCGAGCGTATCGGCCACCAGGCCGCAGCGCTCGAGCAGCCTCGCAGGAGCGAGCCCGGTCGATTTGCTCGCTTGCTCGAGCGCTTTGGTCTCGGGCTTGCTGCGGTCGGGTGCGTACAGAAGCTCGTCGCGCATCGCGGCGAGTTCCGGGGGGCACTCCCCCTTCGCCAGACGCGTCGCCCAGTCCGCTATTCGCGCCGCCTCCTGTCGCCTTCGCTCCGCCGTGGCGAGCGCCTGCCTGAGCGTGGCCTCGGGCGCCGCGAGATAGCGCCCCCGCCCTCGCCGGTAGAAATACATGGGTGCCGAATGCAGCTTCAGCAGCACCCCCGTGGCTTCGGCCGCGCTCGGCTCCCGGCCGACGTAGTCGCGCGCCAGTGCTTCGAACCCGAATTCGCTGCTGCCGGAAACCTGCCACAGGAAGTCGGTGTCCAGGCCTTCCGCGTAGCGCTGCGCGGCGTCGAGCAGCTCGATCCCGCCCGGGCGCTCAAAGCGCAGCAGCACCGCGGCGGCCTTCACCTTCGAGCGCCGCCCGTGCGGGGATTCGACCTGGAACGAGGCCGGAGCCTGGGCGAGAACGGTGCCGACCTTGAACTCGCCTTCCTCTTCGTAGAGCAGTTGCACGCCTCAGCCCTCCGCGAATTCGAGGATCCGGGGCAAGTGCCGCTCAAAGCTCTGCAGACTGTGGTCGCCGCCGTCGACGACGATTTGCTCGGCGCCGCGGTAACGCTCGAGCGCCTTGCGGTAGTCGAGCACCTCGTCGCCGGTCTCGACGATCAGCAGGTAGCGCTCCGGGTGCACGGCCGGCACCCAGAGCGCGTCCCAGGCGCGCAGATGCGCCTCGGTCAGCTGGTAGGGCTCGCCCGTATGCAGGTTGCGCTGTTCGCCCAGATAGGCGCGCAGGCCGACGTGCGGGTCGATCGCCGGATTGAGCAGCACGGCGCGCGCACCGTGCTTCTCGGCGAGATACGTCGCGTAGAAGCCGCCGAGCGAGGACCCCACGAAAGACCAGCGCCCGGCGCCCGCGTGCCCCGCCATAAGGGACTCCACGCCCGCGATCGCCCGGTCGGCGAGCGGGGGCAGCGCCGGGCAGGCGTAGCGATCCGCCCTGCCCTGCGCCGAGAGATACGCGCCCAGTACCTGCGCCTTGTGGGATTCTGGCGACGAGTTGAAGCCGTGCAGGTAGGCAATCACGCGGCCGCCCCGATCGCGGCGAGCAAGCGGGCGTGGACGCCGCCAAATCCTCCGTTCGACATGACGACCACCTGGTCGCCAGGACGCGCATCCGCAGCCACTGCCGCGACCAGGGCGCCGAGATCGTCGAAGGCCCGCGCCCGGGCGCCGAGCGGGCGCAGCGCATCGGCGGCATTCCACCCCAGCCCCGCGGTATAGACGTACGCGCGGTCGGCGCCAGCGAGGCTGTCGGCCAGGCGATCCTTGAGCGCGCCCAGCCGCATCGTGTTGGAACGCGGCTCGAGGATCGCGAGAATGCGCCCAGGCCCCATTTGGGCACGCACCCCCTCGAGCGTGGTGCGGATTGCCGTGGGATGGTGTGCGAAGTCGTCGTACACGGAGACTCCGCGGGCCTCGCCCCGACGCTCGAGCCGTCGCCGCACGCCCGAGAAGCGACGCAGCGCCTCAATCGCCTGGGCCGGAGGGACGCCCGCGTGACGAGCAGCCGCAATCGCGGCGAGGGCGTTGAAGCGATTGTGCGCACCAGCCTGCGACCATTCGACCCGGCCCTCAGTCCTGCTCCGCCAGAACACGTCGAAGCTGTTCTGTCGGTCGGCCGGGCCCGCCTGCCAGCCTTCGGCAACGCCAAAGGGTTCGACTGGCGTCCAGCAGCCCCGCCCCAGCACGCGACCTAGCGCTTCATCGGCACCGTTCACGATCAGCAATCCTGAACCAGGGAGAATACGTACAAAATGATGGAATTGACGCTCGATCGATGCAAGATCGTCGAAGATGTCCGCATGATCAAACTCAAGATTATTCAGGACTGCCGTCTTTGCGCCGTAGTGGACAAGCTTGGAGCGCTTGTCGAAGAACGCGGTGTCGTATTCGTCCGCCTCGATCACGAAAAGCCCGGACTGGCCCAGGCGGGCGCTCACTCCGAAGTCGCTAGGCACGCCGCCAATGAGGAAACCCGGCCTCCGCCCGGCATGCTCGAGGATCCAAGCGAGCATCGACGAGGTCGTGGTCTTGCCGTGCGTGCCCGCGACGGCGAGCACGTGCCGGCTGCGGAGAACGTGCTCGGCAAGCCATTGTGGACCGGAGGTATAGGGCAAACCCGCGTCCAGGATTGCCTCCATGAGTGGATTGCCTCGCGTGACCGCGTTGCCGACGACCCAGAGGTCCGGGCGGATCGCCAGTTGCTCGGCACCATAGCCTTCGACGAGTTGGATGCCGAGCGCGGCAAGCTGGTCGCTCATCGGGGGATAGACGCCCTGGTCGCACCCCGTCACCCGGAAGCCCGATTGGCGCGCCAGGGCCGCCAGCCCGCCCATGAAGGTGCCGCAAATGCCCAGGATGTGCAGGTGTACGGCCATGTGCGGACCGAAAGGCCGGCGATTCTACGCGAAGGCTCTCGCGGGACGATGCGCTATGATGCCCCGGCTATGAGCCGCCGGACCTCGCGGCAGAACGGCATGCGGGCGCTCATCGCGGCGGCTGCGGCCCGCTTGATGGCGAAAGACGGCATCGACGATTTCGCCTTCGCCAAGCGCAAAGCCGCGCGCCAGCTCGGCGCCGGGGACACCGAAGCGCTTCCCGCAAATCACGAGATCGAGATGGAGCTTCGCGCCTACCGGGCGCTCTATCAGGCCGATGAGCATCCCGAGCAAATCGCAGAGCTGCGACGCCTCGCGCTGGAGGTCATGCGCGAACTCGAGCGCTTTTCCCCGTATCTGACGGGGCCCGTGCTCACCGGTCTCGCCGGCCCGTGCTCCGAAATCGACTTGCAGCTCTTTCCCGAAAGCACCAAGGAGGTCGAGCTGTTCCTGCTTGAGCGCAATATGTCGTTCGAGACGTCTGAGGGTCGCCGCTATGCCGGGGACCGTGCGCGGGCGATGAGCGTGTTCACCCTCGACTGGCGGGGCGCACCGCTTCGCCTGCAGGTTTTCGATCCCCGGGACGAGCGGATTGCGCTGAAAACGTCCCAGGCCGGACGGGTTGCCGAGCGCGCAAGTATCGCTGAAGTGGGTCAACTTGTTGCCAAAAGGTCCTGATCTGCTCCCAACTACAGGGAAACGCGTAGATCCGCGCAAGCGGGTTTTGGATCGTGGCAGAGTTAGTCTATACTCCGGCCCCGGTGGTGACGGCCCCTGAGAGGTCAAGTTCTGGAAAATTGCAGTCTTCTTCCGGGAAAAATGGCGAAGTCCAGTAGATCGCGTTCCATCCTGCTCCTCAACGGCCCGAATCTGAATCTTCTCGGGACGCGTGAGCCGCATCTGTACGGCCGGGACACGCTGCCGAAGATCGAGCGACGCCTGGCCGCGCGCGCGAAGTCGGCCGGCATCCGGCTCGCGTGCCTTCAGACCAACCACGAGGGCGTCGCCGTCGACCGCGTGCAGCAGGCGGCAAAGGATGGCACGGCTTTCATCATCCTCAACCCGGCCGCGTTCACCTATTCGAGCATTGCGCTTCGCGACGCGCTGACCGGGGTGCGGATTCCATTCATCGAGGTCCACCTTTCGAACATCCACGCGCGCGAACCCTGGCGCGCTCACTCGCACTTCACCGCCGTGGCGGTCGGCTCGATCCTGGGGCTCGGCAGCCGCGGCTACGACCTTGCGCTCGATTACGCAATCGGGCGCCTCAAGGAAGGCGCCGGGGCCTAGCGCCCCCACGGCGATCGGCGGGTCCGCAGGGCCCGCCAGAAGGAGACGGCATGGATTTGCGCAAGCTCAAGAAGCTCATCGACCTCGTGCAGGAATCGGGCATCGCCGAGCTCGAGATCACCGAAGGCGAGGAAAAGGTCAAGATCGTGAAAGGCGGGGAGGCGACGGTGACCCCCATCGCGCCTGCAGCCGCGACGCCTGTTCGCGGTGCTCTGGCTGCGGCTGCCGCGTTGGTACCGGCCGCTGCCGAGGCTGCGGCCGACGGCCACGTGCTCAAGGCGCCCATGGTCGGCACCTTCTATCGCGCTGCCTCGCCCGAAGCCAAGGCCTACGTCGAGGTCGGCCAGAGCGTGAAATCGGGCGAGACCATCTGCATCATCGAGGCGATGAAGCTGATGAACGAGATCGAGGCGGACGCGACCGGCGTGGTCAAGGCGATCCTGGTCGAGAACGGCCAGCCGGTGGAATACGGCCAGCCGCTGTTCATCATCGCCTAGCCCGGCCCGGTGTTCGAGAAGATCCTCATCGCCAACCGCGGAGAAATCGCGCTCCGCATCCAGCGCGCGTGCCGCGAGATGGGCATCCGTACCGTCGTCGTGCACTCTACCGCCGACACTGAGGCAAAGTACGTGAAGCTCGCCGACGAGTCGGTGTGCATCGGTCCGGCCGCGGCGCGCGAGAGCTATCTCAACATGGCGGCGATCATCAGCGCGGCCGAAGTGACCGACGCCGAGGCGATTCATCCCGGCTACGGGTTCCTGTCTGAAAACGCAGACTTCGCCGAGCGCGTGGAGCGCTCGGGGTTCGTGTTCATCGGCCCGCACCCCGAGAACATCCGCCTGATGGGCGACAAGGTGAGCGCGCGCCAGGCGATGATCAAGGCGGGCGTGCCGTGCGTGCCGGGCTCCGAGGGCGCGCTGCCCGACGATCCGAAGGAAATCGGCCGCATCGCCCGCAAGATCGGCTATCCGGTGATCATCAAGGCCGCCGGCGGGGGTGGCGGCCGCGGCATGCGTGTGGTGCACACGGAGGCGGCGCTCATCAACGCGGTGAACATGACGCGCAGCGAGGCGCAGGCGGCGTTCTCGAACGCGACGGTTTACATGGAGCGCTACCTCGAGGGTCCGCGCCATATCGAGATCCAGGTGCTCGCCGACAGCCACAAGAATGCGCTCTACCTGGGCGAGCGCGACTGCTCGATGCAGCGGCGGCACCAGAAGGTCCTCGAGGAGGCGCCGGCACCGGATCTCTCGGAAAAGCAGCGCGTGAAGATCGGCGAGCGCTGCGCCGAGGCCTGCCGGAAGATTGGCTACCGCGGCGCCGGCACGTTCGAGTTCCTCTATGAGGACGGCGAGTTCTACTTCATCGAGATGAACACGCGCATCCAGGTCGAGCACCCGGTGACCGAGATGATCACGGGCCTCGACCTCGTGCAGGAGCAGATCCGCATCGCCGCGGGCGAGAAGCTCCGCCTGCGCCAAAAGGACGTGTCGCTGCGGGGGCACGCGATCGAGTGCCGAATCAATGCCGAAGACCCCTACAAGTTCACGCCTTCGCCGGGCCGCATCACCTCGTATCATCCGCCGGGCGGCCCGGGCATTCGCGTCGACTCGCACGTCTACGCGGGCTACAGCGTGCCACCCAACTACGACTCCATGGTAGGCAAGGTGATCGCCTACGGGGCCACCCGCGAGCAGGCCATCCGGCGCATGCGGATCGCGCTTTCGGAAATGGCGATCGAGGGCATCCTGACCAACCTGCCGCTGCACCGCGAGCTGCTTGCCGACAGCCGCTTCGTGAGGGGCGGGACCTCGATTCACTACCTCGAGCAGAAGCTCGCGCAGGAGAGCAAGCAGAAGGCGAAGTAGTGCCCTGGCTCGAACTCACGCTGGAGGTCGACGCGGCCTGGGCCGAGCCGCTGTCGGAGGCGCTGCTCGCAGCGGGCGCGCAGTCGGTCTGGCTCGGCGAGCCCGCGGCGGGACGCAGTGCGCTGGGCGCGCTTCTCGCCGAAGCGACAGACGCTGCCGCCCTGGTGGCACGCGCCCGCGCCGCGTCAGGTGCGCCGGTGGCGGGTCCATTGCGAACGCGACGCATCGAGGACCAGGACTGGGTGCGCGCAACGCAAGCGCAATTTACGCCGCAGCGCGTCGCCGAAGGACTGTGGATCGTGCCGAGCTGGCATGAGGCGCCGGTGGACGCGACCGTGATCCGCCTCGACCCGGGACTGGCGTTCGGCACCGGGAGCCATCCGACGACGCGGCTGGTGCTCGCGTGGCTTGCGAAGCGGCGCCTGACGGGGTGCAGCGTCCTCGATTACGGTTGTGGTTCCGGTATATTGTCGATCGCCGCGGCCAAGCTCGGCGCGGCGCGCGTCGACGCCGTCGACCTCGATCCCGACGCGCTCGCCGCAACCGGCGCGAACGCCCGGGCGAACGCGGCAGACGTGCACGCTTTCGCGCCGGAGGGCCTGCCGTCCGGCGCCTACGACTTCGTGGTGGCCAACATTCTCACCCAGCCCCTCATCCTGCTCGAACCGTTGCTCGCCGCCAGATCGCGCGCCGGCGGCGGACTCGCGCTTGCGGGCATCCTCGAGGCACAGGCCGGCGAGGTAACCGCGGCCTACGCGGTCGATTTCGACATTGCGGTGATCGCGTGCGAGGAGGGCTGGTCCCTGCTCGAGGGGCGGCGGCGGTGACCATGCTCGTTACCCGCTGCCCGACCTGCGGCACGGCGTTTCGTGCGCAGCCGTCGCAGCTCTCGGCGCGCGGCGGCCGCGTTCGCTGCGGCAAATGCACGGCGGTGTTTGACGGCGTGGCCAACCTGCTCGAGGAGGCGGTATCCGCCGAGGCCGTCGAACCTTCTCCCCAGCTCGGGCTGTTCGACGCCGGCGCACAGCCTGCTGGTGCGGCCGAGGAGGAGACGCCCCGCGTTGCGCCGCGCCGCCGCTTGCGCCGCTCCGATGAGCCGCTGCCGCAGTTTCTCGAAGATGAGATGCCGCAACCCCGCTACGGCTTCGTGTGGGGGCTGGGCGCGGTCGTCGCGCTTGCGGCGCTCGCAGGGCAGCTTGCCTATTACTACCGGACCGAAGTGGCGACGCTGGTGCCGCGGACGCGGCCCTACCTCGAGCAGGCTTGCCGCAGCCTCGCCTGCGAAGTGCGCCTGCCGCGCCGCCCCGACCTGCTCAGCATCGAATCCTCAGACCTCCAGGCCGACGCGCGACGCGATCACCTGATCGTGCTGAACGCCGTGATCCGCAATCGCGCGCCGTTCGCCCAGGAACTGCCGGCGCTCGAGCTCACGCTGACCGACGCCGCCGAGCGCCCGGTCCTGCGACGCGTCCTGCGCCCGGCGCAATACCTGCCGTCGCGTCCCGCCGCGGCCCTCGCTCAGGGGATCGCACCTGGCGCCGAGGAGATCGTGCGCGTGCATTTCGACACCGGCGGGGCGCCCGCCACCGGGTACCGGCTCTACCTTTTCTATCCGGTCTGATATGAAGACGCTCATCACAGGTTCCATCGCGTACGACACCATCATGGTGTTCCCCGACCGCTTCCGGAATCACCTGCTGCCTGACCAGCTGCACATCCTCAACGTGTGCTTCCTGACTCCGGAGATGCGCCGTGAATTCGGCGGCACCGCGGGCAACATCGCGTACAACTTGAAGCAGCTCGGCGGCGACCCGGTCGTGATGGCGACGGTGGGCGAGGACATCGAGCCGTACCTGTACCGGCTGCAGCGCCTCGGCATCGACTCGGCGCGATTGCGCAAGGTCGCCGGGCAGTTCACCGCGCAGGCCTTCATCACGACCGACCTGGACGACAACCAGATCACCGCGTTCCATCCGGGTGCGATGAACCATGCGCACGAGAACCATGTCGATGCCACGCTCGGCGCCGGGCTCGCCATCATCGCGCCTGACGGCAAGGAGGGGATGCTGCAGCACGCGCGCGAATGCGCCGCGCACGGCGTGCCGTTCCTGTTCGACCCGGGGCAGGGGTTGCCGATGTTCTCGGCGGAGGAACTGGCGGAATTCGTGCGCCTTGCCGACTACATCGCCGTGAACGACTACGAGGGCAAACTCCTGCAGGAAAAAACCGGACGACGCATCGACGACCTCGCGGGCGAGGTGAAGGCGCTCGTGGTGACGCTCGGTGCGCAAGGTTCGCGCATATACACCGGCGGCGTCGTGCACGAAATCCCCGCCGCGCGTGCCGAGCACGTGCTCGACCCGACCGGCTGCGGCGACGCCTACCGCGCGGGCCTGCTCTACGGCCTCGCCGAGGGGTGGGACTGGCAGCGCATCGGCCGGCTCGGGTCAGTGCTCGGCGCAATCAAGATCGCGAGCCGCGGGGCGCAGAACCACCACGTCGACCGCAGCCTCGTCGAGGCGCGCTACCGAGCCTCGTTCGGTGCGTCGCCGTGGCAATGAAGCGCGATCAGGCGTCCTCCGGCGCCTGATAGCCGCGGCAAGGGACCTGGAAGAGCGTCCGATCCTCGAGCCTGAGCGCGCTGAGCCGACCGCCCCAGACGCAGCCGGTGTCGAGCGCCAGGAGCTGCGGCGCGAGCTTGAGACCCATCGCCGACCAGTGTCCGCATACGATCGGCATCTCGCCGGCTGGCCGGAGCTCGAACCACGGCCGGTAGCCCGCCGGCGCGCGCGCGCCTTTCGCATCGAGGTCGATCTCGCCCGCCGGCGTGCAGAACCGCAGCCGAGCCATCGCGTTGACGATGACGCGAGGACGGTCGTAACCGCGCAGGTCGTCGCGCCATACCCTGGGCTCGGCGCCGTACAGGTGCCGCAGGAAGTCCCGGTGTCCCGCGCCTCGCAGGGCGACCTCCACCTCGCGTGCAAGGGCAAGCGCTTTGTCGATCGTCCACTGCGGTAGCAGTCCGGCGTGCACCATCGCGTAGCCCTGGGCCACGTGCATGAGCGGGCGGTGGCGCAGCCAGTCGATCAATTCGCCCGCCTGTGGTGCGTCGAGCACCGCCTGCAGCGTATCGCCGGCACGCGCCTTGCCAAGGCCGTCGGCGAGTCTCAGCAGATGAAAGTCGTGATTGCCGAGCACCGCGATCGCCGACTTGCCGAGCGCCCTGACGAGCCTGAGCACGTCGAGCGACTTCGGCCCCCGATTGACGAGATCGCCGACGAACCACGCGCAGTCGCGCGACGAGCTGAATCCGGCCTGCGCGAGCAGGCGCTCGAGCTCGTCGGCGCAGCCCTGGACATCTCCAATTGCGTAGGTTGCCATGCGGCGCGAGTCTAGCGCGGCAGCGCTAGAGCGCCGCGTCCAGACGCCGATACTGGATCGCCTCTGCGACATGGGCTGCGCCGATCGCATCGGTCCCGGCGTGATCAGCAATGGTGCGCGCGACTCGAAGCACACGGTGGAAGGCGCGCGCCGACAGCCAAAGCCGGGCGATCGCGTCCTTCAACAACGCACGCGCCTCGCCCTCAGCGCGACAGTGCTGCTCGACCTCGCGCTCGACGAGCATCGCGTTCGGCCGGCCCTGGCGCTCGATCTGACGCGCGCGCGCGGCCTCGACGCGGAGACGTATGGCGACTGAGGATTCGCCGTCGGCCGAGGCGAGGAGGTCAGCTTCGCGCGGCGTGGGCGCCTCGACTTTCAGATCGATGCGGTCCGCGAGAGGCCCCGAGATGCGCGCTCGGTAGCGCGCGACGGCGTCCGGCGTGCAACGACAGCGGCCGGCGGCATCGCCGAGATAGCCGCAGGGGCACGGATTCATCGCTGCCATCAGCTGGAACCGGGCGGGAAAGCGCGCTTGCCTCGCTCCGCGGGCGAGCGAGATCCAGCCGGTCTCCATCGGCTCGCGCAGCGCTTCGAGCGAGCCTCGGGCGAACTCGGGCAGCTCGTCGAGAAACAGAACGCCGTGATGCGCGAGCGAAATCTCGCCGGGGCGGGGCGGACTGCCGCCCCCGACAAGCGCCGCGCGTGTCGCCGTGTGATGCGGCGCGCGCCAGGGGCGCAGACCCCAGCGGGAGGCGTCGAATCCCGCGTTGGACACCGACTGGATTGCGGCCGATTCGAGCGCCTCGGCCTCGCTCAGGCGCGGAAGGATTCCCGGCAGGCGCGCCGCCAGCATCGACTTGCCCGTACCGGGCGGACCGAGGAGCAGCGCACTGTGGCCGCCCGCCGCGGCGATTTCGAGTGCGCGCTTTGCGGCAGGCTGTCCCCGAACGTCGCAAAAGTCGGCGAATGCCGCGTTGCGCGGCGGAACGT
This sequence comes from Burkholderiales bacterium, assembly GCA_050741015.1. Taxonomy (GTDB): domain Bacteria; phylum Pseudomonadota; class Gammaproteobacteria; order Burkholderiales; family SG8-39; genus JAABQT01. Next base: position 11,892 of record JBOIFE010000240.1, read on the forward strand.
CCGCCGATTGGGGTGCGAGCCGCGTCGTCCCGGTCAGGTGCGCGCAGACATCGAGCAAGCTGTGGGCGGGGAGCACGATTG
>JBOIFE010000241.1:0-8623 GCA_050741015.1 Burkholderiales bacterium
GGCAGGTGGGGCAGACCGGCAAGATCGTCGCCCCCGAGCTCTATGTGGCCATCGGTATCTCGGGCGCGATCCAGCACCTCGCCGGGATGAAGGACAGCCGCGTCATCGTCGCCATCAACAAGGACGAGGAAGCGCCGATCTTCGCGGTTGCCGACTACGGTATCGTCGGCGACCTGTTCCAGGTGGTGCCGCAGCTGGTCGAGGAGCTGAAGAAGTAGGGTGGGCCTTCGGCCCACCGTACGGAGTGTTCGGGGAGCGAGCGATGAGTGCGTACGTGGCGCCATTGAAGGACATGCGGTTCGTGCTCAAGGAGCTCGCGGGGTTGGACGAAATCGCCCGGCTCCCAGGCTATGGCGAGGCCGACCCGGGTACCGTCGACGCCATACTTCAGGAGGCGTCGAAGTTCTCTTCGCAAGTACTTGATCCATTGAATCTTAGTGGGGATGTCGAGGGCTCGGTCTGGAACGACGGCGCAGTCCGTACCCCCAAGGGATTCAAGGAGGCCTACCTCGCGTATGTGGAGGGGGGCTGGGGGGCACTGCCTTTCGGTCCCGAGCACGGCGGGCAGGGCCTGCCCAAGCTGGTCGCCACCGCGGTTGAGGAGATGCTGACCTCGGCCAACATGTCCTTTTCCCTTTGCCCGCTGCTGACCCAGGGCGCCATTCATGCGCTGGAACTCGCCGGGTCCGATGCGCTGAAAAAGGTCTACCTCGACCACATGATCGCCGGCCGCTGGACCGGCACCATGAACCTGACCGAGCCGCAGGCAGGCTCGGACCTGGCGCTGGTGCGCTCGAAGGCCGTGCGCGAGGGCGACCACTACCGGATCTCCGGCCAGAAGATCTTCATCACCTACGGCGAGCACGACCTGGCCGAGAACATCGTTCATTTGGTGCTCGCGCGTACGCCCGATGCGCCCGAAGGCGTGAAGGGGATCTCGCTCTTCATCGTGCCGAAGTTCCGGGTCAAGGCGGACGGTACGCTCGGCGAGCGTAACGGCGCGCGCTGCGCGTCAATAGAACACAAGCTTGGCATCCACGCGAGCCCGACCGCGGTCATGGTGTACGAGAACGCGATCGGCTACCTGGTCGGCGAGGAGAACAAGGGGCTGTCATACATGTTCGTGATGATGAATGCGGCGCGCTTCAGCGTGGGGCTCGAGGGCGTGGCGATCGCCGAGCGCGCGTTCCAGCGCGCGCTCGCCTACGCGAAGGAGCGGCTGCAGGGGCGCGATCTCGCGGGCGGCGGCACGGTGCCGATCATCCGCCATCCGGACGTGCGCCGGATGCTGATGCTGATGAAGTCGCAGACCGAGGCCGCGCGCGCGCTCGCCTACGTGGTCGCCGCTGCGCTCGACGTCGCTTCCCGGCATCCGGACGAGAAGGTGCGCGAGCAGAACCAGGCCTTCGTCGACCTGATGATCCCGGTGGTGAAGGGCTGGAGCACCGAGACGGGCATCGACGTGGCCTCGCTCGGCGTGCAGGTGCACGGCGGCATGGGCTTTATCGAGGAGACCGGGGCCGCGCAGCACCTGCGCGACGCGCGCATCACCACCATCTACGAGGGCACGACCGGGATCCAGGCGAACGACCTCGTCGGCCGCAAGATCGCGCGCGAGGGCGGGGCAACCGCCAAGGGGTGGCTCGCGCACCTCAAGGCGTTCGACGCGGAGCTGGCGACGTCCGGCAACGCGGAGGTGAAGGCGATCCGCGCCGCGCTCGCGTCGGGCGCCGGAGCAGTTGCCGAGAGCGTCGACTACATCGTCGCGAACGCCGGCAAGGATGTGATGGCGGCATTCGCGGGCGCCGTACCCTTTCTCAAGCTGATGGGCATCGTTGCGGGCGGCTGGCAGATGGCGCGCGCCGCGCTCGCCGCCGAGCGCGGCCTCGCCGCGGGCGGCGACAAGCCCTTCCTCGAGGCGAAGCTCGCCACCGCGCGCTTCTACGCCGACCAGGTCCTCGTGCAGGCGCCCGCGTTGCGCGACACGGTGGTCAAAGGAGCGAGCGCGGTCATGTCCATCCCCGACGACGCCATGCTCGCGGCATAAATAGGGACAGTCCCTATTTGAGACCGAAGAAGCGCTGGATTCGGTCGAGCAGGGCCGGCTGCGTCGACTGGACGGGCTCGGCCATGGCCTGCGCGGCTTCGGCGCGTGCGGTGTCCAGCTCGGGCTTGCGCGACGCGATGACGCGGCTCACCTGGTCGGCGAGCTCCGGCCGCGCGAGCAGCAGCGCCTGGAACGACGGGCGGTCCAGCCGGTAGCACTCGACGTCGGTCTTCGCCATCACCGTCGCGTTGCGCGACTCGCCGGCGAGCAGCCCCATCTCGCCGAAGAACTGCCCGGGCCGCACGCTGCCGAGCACGCGCGGGGCGCGCCCGGGCTGCTCGAAGCGCACCTCGGCCTCGCCAAAGGCGATGATGTAGAGCCAGTGCGCGACCGAGCCCTGCTTGGTGATGATGTCGCCGCGAGCGAACGGCGTGTACTGCAAGCGCTCGGCGACGAAGTTCTTCTCCTCGTCCGAGAGCGGCGCGAGCAGGTCCACCTGCTTGAGCATCGCCAGGCGCCGCTGCAGCTCGCGCTGGCGCACGGTCTCCGCGTGCGCCTCGTCGTTCGCGATGACATGCGAAGTGCGCTGCTCCTCTGCGACGCGCAGCCCCGCGCGCTGCAGCGAGGCGAACAGGTGCACGCGCACCGCCGAGTCGGTGAAGGCGTCCTCCTGCAGGTCGGTCAGGAAGTAGCGCAGCTCGTAGGCCAGATTTCCGGTCTCGAAGCCCGCGAGGACGCAGCTCGGGGCCGGGGCGCGCGCGACGTTGGCGATCATGATCTCGCGCATCTCCTCGTCGACCATCGCGATGACTCGCGCGGGCGGCACCGCCGGGTCGATCATGAAGCGCAGGCCGCGGCGCAGCTGGAGCGGCGCGCCCTCGCGCCGGCCGAGGATGGTGAAGCGGTTCTTCATCAACTGGCTGTTGGGGACGACCAGGGTTTCCCAGTCGCGCGTCTCGAGCGCCGTGGCGCGCCAGCGGATGTCGATCACGCGGCCACTCGCGCCGTTCTCGAGCTTGATCCAGTCGCCGACCCGCACCGAGTTGTCGAGCTGGATCGCCAGCCCCGCGAGCACGTTGCCCAGCGTGTCCTGCATGGCAAAGGCGAGGACGGCGGTGATGATGGCGGACGTCGCGAGGATGCCCGTCAGGTCCACGCCCGCATGCCGCAGCTGCGACAGCGCGTAAGCCGTATACACCGCGATGATCACGAGGTCTTCGATGATGCGCGGCAGCATCCTGCCGAGGCGCGGCAGCACGAACCGGAACAGCGCGAAGCCCGCAATTCGGATCAGCGCGACCACCCAGACCACACGGAAGAACGCATCGAGCACGTGCGCCGCGGCCTCGAAGCCGAAGCGCGCGGCGCCCAGGCTCGCGGCCTGGCCCACCATGCCGAACAGGAACAGCCACAGCGTGTTCAGGTAGCTCGAGCGCTCGCCCGGGCGGGCGCGCAGCAGCATCGCGGTCAGCGCGAGCGCGATGACTATGACGTACGGGAGCTCGGTGCTCCAGAAGCGAATCGGCACGGGAACGCGGCTAGAAGCGGATCTTGCCGGTGAGCATTTCCTTCCACATCACCCAGTCACCGAGGAAGCTGTAGATGGGGTGGGTGAAGGTGGCCGGCCGGTTCTTCTCGAAGAAGAAATGCCCGACCCAGGCGAACGCGTAGCCGCAGGCCAGGGCGGCGAGCAGCCACCAGTAATTCTGCGAGGCGAACGCGTACAGCAAGATGCCGAGCGCAATCGAGGTGCCGGCGAAGTGCAGCCGCCGGCAGGTCCGGTTCGAGTGCTCGGACAGGTAGTACGGGTAGAACTCGGCAAAGCTCGCCACGCCGGCCTCCTCGCTGGGCTCACATGCTAGCGTAGTTCGGCCCGCCGCCCCCCTCGGGCGCGACCCAGACGATGTTCTGCGTCGGGTCCTTGATGTCGCAGGTCTTGCAGTGCACGCAGTTCTGCGCGTTGATCTGCAGCCGCGGGCCCGCGGCTTCGCGCACGATCTCGTACACGCCCGCCGGGCAATAGCGCTGCTCGGGCGCGTCGTAGAGCTCGAGATTCACCCGGACCGGCACGCTCGCGTCCTTCAGCGTCAGGTGCACCGGCTGGTCCTCGGCGTGGTGGGTATTCGAGAACGACACCGAGGTCAGGCGGTCGAACGTGAGCTTGCCGTCGGGCTTCGGGTAGTCGATGGGGGCCGCGTCGGCCTTGTTCTTCAGCGTCTCGTGGTCAGCGTGCGCATGGTGCAGGGTCCACGGCGCCTTGCCGCCGAACACCACCTGGTCGACGCCGACCATCAGCGTCCCGGTGACGAGGCCCTTCGACATCCAGGGCTTGAAGTTGCGCGCGCGGTAGAGCTCGTCGAAGAGCCAGGACTGCCGGAAGGCCTCGGGATAAGCGTCCAGCGCATCGCCGGCGCGGCCGGCAACGATCGCGGCCTGCGCGGCTTCGGCCGCGAGCATTCCCGACTTGATCGCGCAATGGCTGCCCTTGATGCGCGAGGCGTTGAGGAAGCCCGCGTCGTCGCCGATGAGCGCGCCGCCCGGGAAGACGAGCCTGGGCAGCGACTGCAGGCCGCCGGCGGTGAGGGCGCGCGCCCCGTATCCGATTCGCTCGCCGCCCTCGAAGGTCTCGCGGATCACCGGGTGGGTCTTGTAGCGCTGGAACTCCTCGTACGGCGAGAGGTACGGATTGGTGTAGCCCAGCCCCACGACGAAGCCGACGGCGACGAGGTTGTTCTCGAAGTGGTACAGGAACGACCCGCCGTAGGTGTCGGTCGCGAGCGGCCAGCCGGCCGTGTGCACGACGAGGCCCGGTTGGTGGCGATCGGGCCGGACCTCCCAGAGCTCCTTGATCCCGAGGCCGTAGACCTGCGGATCCACGCCCTCGCGCAGGCCGTACTTGCGTTCCAGCTGCAGGCCGAGGCTGCCGCGGCAGCCTTCGGCGAACAACGTGTACTTGGCGATCAGCTCGACGCCCGGCTGGTAGGCGCCGGTCTTCTCGCCCTTGCGGTTGACGCCCATGTCGCCGGTGGCCACGCCGCGCACCGCGCCCTTGTCGTCGTAGAGCACCTCGACGCCCGCGAACCCGGCGAAGATTTCCACCCCCAAGCCTTCGGCCTGCCAGCCGAGCCAGCGGCAGACGTTGCCGAGGCTGACGACGTAGTTGCCGTGGTTCTTGAAGCAGCCCGGCAGCATCCAGTTCGGCGTCCTCAGGGCGCCGCCTTCGGTGAGGAACAGGAACCGGTCCTCGTTCACCGCCACGCCGAGCGGAGCGCCCTTTTCCTTCCAGTCGGGAACCAGTTCGGCCAGCGCGATCGGGTCCATCACCGCGCCCGACAGGATGTGCGCGCCGATCTCCGAGCCTTTCTCGATCAGGCAAACCGAGCGCTCGGCCGACAGCTGCTTGAGCCGGATCGCCGCCGCCAGACCGGCGGGCCCGCCGCCCACGATCACCACGTCGTACTGCATCGATTCGCGGCTCATGGCGGCATTATATTATCGGCCGATGAGCGAGCCGCACCGCCTTGCGCACGTCGAGCGCATTCCGATCCGCTGGGGTGACATGGACGCGATGGGCCATGTCAACAACACCGTGTACTTCCGGTTCATGGAGCAGGCGCGCATCGCGTGGTTCGACCGCCTGGTGCCCGAGGACGACGCATGGCGCTCGACCGCGATCGTCATCGCCAACGCCTCGTGCAACTACCGCCGGGCGATCACGTACCCGGGCACGGTCGAGGTGAGGCTCTATGTCGGCCCGACGGGCGGGGCGAGCGTGCCGACCTACTACGAGCTGCGCGTCGACGCCGATCCCCTGCCGTACGCCGACGGCGCGGCGGTGGTGGTCTTCGTCGACATGAAGACGCAGAAATCGCGCCGCATTCCTGCGGCGATCCGCGAGCGCCTCGAGCGCACGGCAGCCCCGGCATGAGCGATCAGCCGCTCTGGACGCCCGACCCGGCGCGCGCCGCGCGCACGGGCATGGCGCGCTTCATGCGGCTCGCGGGCCAGCCCGACTACGCGGCGCTGCACCGGTGGTCGATCGAGCACAGCGAGGATTTCTGGGAGCTGATGTGGAAGTTCGGCGAAGTGCGCGGCACGCCGGGCCTGCGGCGGTTGATCAACGGCGAGCGCATGCCGGGGGCGACGTGGTTCCCGGAGGGACGGCTCAACTTCGCCGAAAACCTGCTCCGCGAACGCGACGCCTCGCTCGCGATCTCGTTCTGGGGCGAGGACCAGGTCAGGCGCCAGTATTCGCGGCGCCAGCTCTACGATCTCGTCTCGCGTCTGTCGCAGGCATTGACGGCGGCGGGCGTGCGAAAGGGCGACCGGGTCGCGGGCTACCTGCCGAACCTGCCCGAGTCGGTCGCCGCGATGCTGGCCACGGCGAGCCTGGGCGCGATCTGGTCGTCGTGCTCGCCGGATTTCGGCCTGCAGGGCGTGCTCGACCGCTTCGGGCAGATCGAGCCGAAAGTGCTGTTCGTCGCCGACGGCTACTACTACAGCGGCAAGCCTTTTCCGACCCAGGACAAGGCGCAGGCGATCCTCGACCAGCTGCCGTCAGTCGAGCATTGCGTGGTGTTGCCTTACCTGGACGCGAAACCCGAGGCGGGCGTGGGGTTGGAGGAATTCATCCGCCCGTACGCGCCTTCGACGATCCGCTTCGAGCCCGTCGAGTTCAATCACCCGCTGTACATCGTGTACTCCTCGGGCACCACCGGCGTGCCCAAGTGCATCGTGCACGGCACGGGCGGCACGCTGCTGCAGCACCTGAAGGAGCACCGCCTGCACTCCGACGTGCAGGCGGGCGACCGCCTGTTCTACTTCACCACGCTGGGTTGGATGATGTGGAACTGGCTGGTGTCGGGCCTGGCGAGCGGGGCGGGCCTGCTGCTCTACGACGGATCGCCCTTCGTCGGGCGCGGGAAGATCCTGTTCGACATGGCGGACGCCGAGGGCATGACCCACTTCGGCACGTCCGCGAAGTTCGTCGACGCGATCGCGAAGCTCGACCTGAAGCCGAAGTCGACGCACCGCCTCGAGCGGCTGCGCGCGATGCTCTCGACCGGCTCGCCGCTGATGGCCGAGAGCTTCGACTACGTCTACCGGAACATCAAGGACGACGTGTGCCTGTCGTCGATTTCAGGCGGTACCGACATCGTGAGCTGCTTCGTGCTCGGCAACCCGATGCTGCCGGTCTGGCGTGGCGAGATCCAGAGCAAGGGCCTCGGGCTTGCGGTCGAAGTCTTCGACGACGAGGGCCGCCCGGTCGTCGGCCGCAAAGGCGAGCTGGTGTGCACGCGATCTTTTCCTGCGATGCCGGTCGGGTTCTGGAACGACCCCGACGGCGCCAAGTACCGCGCCGCCTACTTCGAAAAGTACCCCAACGTCTGGCGGCACGGCGACTGGTGCGAGGTCACCGAGCACGGCGGCATCGTCATCTACGGACGCTCCGACGCCGTGCTCAACCCCGGCGGCGTGCGCATCGGCACCGCCGAGATCTACCGGCAGGTGGAGGGCCTGGACGAGGTGGTCGAGGCGCTCGTCATCGGCCAGGACTGGCCGCCAGAAAGACCCGTCGACGTGCGGATCGTGCTGTTCGTCAAGCTGCGCGAGGGGCTGGCGCTCGACGACGCGCTCGTCAACCGCATCAAGAAGCGCATCCGCGACAACACGACGCCGCGGCACGTGCCGGCCAAGGTGCTGCAGGTGGCCGACATCCCGCGCACCAAGAGCGGCAAGATCGTCGAGCTGGCCGTGCGCAAAGTGGTGCACGGGCAGCCGGTGAACAACCTCGAGGCGCTGGCGAACCCCGAGGCGCTCGAGCACTTCCGCGACCGGCGCGAGCTCGCGGATTTGTAGGGCAGGAGGAGTTCCTGTAGACTCCTCCATCCCTACACGCCGTGGGTAAATGACTAAGTATGTTTTTGTAACCGGTGGTGTAGTTTCCTCTCTGGGGAAAGGCATCGCCGCCGCCTCCCTCGCCGCGATCCTCGAGTCGCGCGGCATCCGCGTCACCAACATCAAGCTGGACCCGTACATCAACGTGGACCCGGGCACCATGAGCCCGTTCCAGCACGGCGAGGTATTCGTCACCGAGGATGGCGCCGAGACCGACCTCGACCTCGGCCACTACGAGCGCTTCCAGAGCGCGAAGATGCGCCGGGCCAACAACTTCACCACCGGCCAGATCTACGAGTCGGTGATCAAGAAGGAGCGGCGCGGCGACTACCTCGGCGGCACGGTGCAGGTGATTCCGCACATCACCGACGAGATCAAGGCCTTCATCAAGCGCGGCGCGGGCGAGGCCGACGTAGCGATCGTCGAGGTCGGTGGCACGGTCGGCGACATCGAGTCGCTGCCGTTCCTCGAGGCGATCCGGCAGATGGGCCTCGAGCTCGGGCGCAACAACGTGTGCTACGTGCACCTCACGCTCGTGCCTTACCTCGCCTCGGCGGGCGAGATCAAGACCAAGCCGACGCAGCATTCGGTCAAGGAGCTGCGCGAGATCGGCATCCAGGCCGATGCGCTGCTGTGCCGCACGCTGCAGCCGCTACCGGACGACGAGCGGCGCAAGAT
>JBOIFE010000242.1:0-11153 GCA_050741015.1 Burkholderiales bacterium
GATCCTCGACCGCGCGCGCGGCGAGCGCCGCCACGCGCGCGCGCAGGTCCTCCTCGTCGAGCCCCGCTTCGCGCAGGACGCCGGGCCAGCGCAGCACCTCGGCGACCGAGAGCGGCGCCGCCTGCGGGAACGCGCGCCGCGCAGCGGCATCGAGCGAGCGCAGCGACTCGAGCGCGCCCGGGTCGAGCGCCTGCGCCGCGGGCGCGCCCGCGGCGAGCGCGAGGCGGCAGTCCACCTTGCCGCGCACGACGCGCGCCGTGATCGCTTCGCGCAGCAGCGGCTCGTAGGCGCGCAGCTCGTCAGGCACGCGGAATTGCAGGTCGAGAAAGCGCGAGTTCACCGAGCGCAGCTCGAGCGTGAGCGCGCCGCGCGGGTGCTCGGCGGAGGCGAGCGCATAACCGGTCATGCTGTGAATCAAGGGAATCGATCGCAGGAAAGCGCGCGATGTGATGCGCGTATCATAGGGGAGATGTCCGCCCAAGCCAACCAGCCGCTGCCGGAAGGCTTCGAGCTGCAGGGCTACCGGATTCTGCGAGTGCTGGCGCACGGCGGCTTTTCCATCGTTTACCTCGCGCACGACGCGAAGGACACCCCGGTCGCGATCAAGGAATACTTGCCCTCCACGCTCGCGTTGCGCACCGCGGGCGGCCCGGTGCCGGTAGTGCCGGAGGCGCACGCAGCCGCATTCCGCTACGGGCTGAAGTGCTTCTTCGAGGAAGGACGCGCGCTCGCCTCGCTCGCGCATCCGAACGTGGTGCGCGTCGTGAACTTCTTCCGCGCCAATGAGACCGTCTACCTGGTGATGCGCTACGAGCGCGGCCGCACGCTGCAGGAGCACATCCACCGCCGCCGCGGCGCGCTGAAGGAGGAGTGGATCCGCGCTACGTTCGCGACCCTGCTGAACGGACTGCGCGAGGTGCACTCCAACAAACTGCTCCACCTGGACATCAAGCCGGGCAACGTCTACCTGCGGGGCGATGGCACGCCGCTGCTGATCGACTTCGGCGCCGCGCGCACGATGCTCGCCGGCGAGGCGCCCGCGCTGCCGCCGATGTACACGCCGGGATTCGCCTCGCCCGAGCACCATGCCGATCGCTCCAAGCTCGGGCCCTGGAGCGACATTTATTCGGTCGGCGCGACGCTGTATGCCTGCCTGACCGCGGAGGCGCCGCCGTCGGCCGAGCAGCGCATGGAGAAGGACCGCTTCGTCACGGCGCGGCGCGCCGGCGCCGGCCGGTTCTCGCCCGAACTGCTCGACACGGTCGACTGGTGCCTGCGCATGGACCACCTGGAGCGGCCGCAAAGCGTGTTCGCGCTGCAAAAGGCGCTCACCGGCGAGAAGCCGCCCGAGTACCGCGGCGAGCCGGCGATGATGGAGCTGCTGAAGGGGGCGCTCGCGCGCCTGGCGCGCCGATGAAGTTCGCCGTGGCCCAGGAAACGCATATCGGCCAGCGGTCCTACAACCAGGACCGCCTCGGCCACTGGCTCACGGATGCCGCGATCCTGCTCGTGGTCTGCGACGGCATGGGCGGTCACGCGCACGGCGATGTCGCCGCCGAGCTCACGCTGCGCCATATCGCCGCGGCATTCCGTCGCGACGCGCGCCCGCGGCTCGCGGACCCCGACCTGTTCCTGTTCCGCGCGGTGGGTCGCTCGCACCACATGCTGCTGCGCGAATCCCAGGCGCTCGGCCTGCCCGACACGCCGCGCACCACGGCGGTCGCCTGCGTGATCCAGGATGGCCGCGCGCACTGGACGCACGTCGGCGACTCGCGCCTGTACGTGCTGCGCCGGGGCGAGGTGCTGGTGCGCACGCGCGACCACACGCTGGTGCAGCAGCTCGTGGACGCCGGCCTGATCGCCGCCGACGAGATCGGCACGCACCCCGAGCGCAACCGGCTGCTGCAATGCCTGGGCGGCGCCCAGCCGCCGCGGATGCAGCCGGCCGCGCACCTGCGGTTGGAGCGGGACGACATCCTGCTCCTTTGCAGCGACGGCCTGTGGGGTCCGCTCAGCGAGACGCAGATCGTCGCCGGCCTCACACCCGACCGGCTGGGTGAGTCAGTAGCAGCGCTCTCGGGCCAGGCGCTGGTCGCGGCGGGCCCGGAGGCCGACAACGTCTCTGCGCTCGCGCTCGCGTGGGGCGAGGAAGCGGTGCCGTTCGACGCGCATGCGGGCGTCGCGCCGACCACGGAACTGGACACGCAGGTGCAGGATTTCGGCGCGGCCGATGCGGACTTCCTGCGCATGACCGACGAGGACATCGAGCGCGCGATCGCCGAGATCAAGCAAGCGCTCAAGCGGCACAATACGCAGCGATGACCCGAGCCTCCGGACGACGCCCCGACGAGCTGCGGCCCGTGCGCCTGATGCGCGGCTACACGCGCCATGCGGAAGGCTCGGTGCTGGTGGAGTTCGGCGACACGCGCGTGCTTTGCACCGCGAGCGTGGAATCGCGGGTGCCGCCGTTCCTGCGCGACCAGGGCCGGGGCTGGCTGAGCGCCGAGTACGGGATGCTCCCGCGCGCCACGCACACGCGCGGCGAGCGCGAGGCCGCGCGCGGGCGGCAGTCGGGCCGCACGCAGGAAATCCAGCGGTTGATCGGCCGCGCGCTGCGCGCGGTCGTGGACCTCGGCGCGCTCGGCGAGCGCACGCTGCAGGTCGACTGCGACGTGCTGCAGGCCGACGGCGGCACGCGAACTGCTGCGATCACCGGCGCCTTTGTCGCGGTGCACGACGCGCTCGGCTGGATGGTGCAGCAGGGAATGATTGCCGCAGTGCCGGTGCGCGACTTCGTCGCCGCGGTATCGGTGGGGATCAAGGACGGCGTCGCGCTGCTCGACCTCGACTACGGCGAGGATTCGACCTGCGACACGGACATGAACGTGGTGATGACGGGCGCCGGACGCTACGTCGAGGTGCAGGGCACCGCCGAGGGCGCAGCCTTCGCGCGTACGGAGCTCGACGCGCTGCTCGCGCTCGCCGGGCGAGGCGTCGAGCAGCTCGTCGCACTTCAGAAGCACGCGCTTGGTCCGTGATCGTAAGGTGGGCCGCTGGCCCACCTTACAATAGCGGTGGGATGAAGCTCGTTCTGGCGTCGAACAATCCCGGCAAGCTCCGGGAGATGCGGGCACTGCTCGCGCCGCTCGGGCACCAGATCGTGGCGCAGGCCGAGCTCGGCATCGCCGAAGCCGAGGAGCCGCACGAGACCTTCGTCGAGAACGCGCTCGCCAAGGCGCGGCACGCTAGCCGCGCGAGCGGCCTGCCCGCGATCGCGGACGACTCGGGCCTGTGCGTCGAGGCGCTGGGCGGCGCCCCGGGCGTGCATTCGGCTTACTACGCGGGGCGCGAGGGCGAGCGCGAGGCGCGGGATGCGCGCAACAACGCGAAGCTCCTGGGCGCGCTGGGCGAGGACCGGCGCGTGCACTACCGCTGCGCGATGGTGTTCGTGCGGCGCGCAGACGATCCGGCTCCGCTCGTCGCCGAAGGACAATGGCACGGTCACATCGCGCGCGCGTTGCGCGGCGCCAACGGCTTCGGCTACGACCCGTTGTTCGAGGTGCCGGGCCGCGGGCTCACGGCCGCCGAACTCGCCGACGACGAGAAGAACCGCCTGAGCCACCGCGCGCAGGCCGCGGCGCGGCTCGTGGCGATGCTGCGATGAGCGCGGTCATGCGCGCGCCGGGGGAAGTGCGCTTCGCGGCGCTGCCGCCGCTCGCGCTCTACGCGCACCTGCCCTGGTGCGTGAGGAAGTGTCCCTACTGCGACTTCAACTCCCACGAGAAGAAGGACGCACTGCCCGAGCGCGAGTATGTCGACGCGCTGGTGGCGGACCTCGAGGGGCTGCTGCCCTCGGCCTGGGGCCGGCGTGTCGTGAGCGTATTCATCGGCGGCGGGACACCGTCGCTCTTCGCGCCGGAATCGATCGACGCCTTGCTCGCCGCGGTGCGCGCGCGCATCACGCTGGATCCTGGCGCCGAGGTGACGATGGAGGCGAATCCCGGCACCGCCGAGGCGGCGAGATTCCGCGGCTATCGCGAAGCGGGCGTGAACCGGGTCTCGCTCGGGATCCAGAGCTTCGACGACGCGAAGCTGCGCGCGCTCGGGCGCATCCATTCGGCCGACGAAGCGCGTCGCGCGATCGAGATGGCGCAGGCGTGCTTCGACAACATCAACCTCGACCTCATGTACGGCCTGCCCGGCCAGACGCTCGAGGAAGCGAAGGCGGACATCGCTGAAGCCGCGCGTTGGGGCACCCCTCATCTTTCCGCGTACCAGCTGACGCTCGAGCCGAACACGGTCTTCTACAGCAAGCCGCCCGTCCTGCCGTCGCACGACGCCGCGGCCGACATGCAACTCGCGGTGGAGGAGGCGCTCGCCGCGGCCGGTTTCGAGCACTATGAGACATCCGCCTTCGCGCGGCCGGGGGCGCGTTGCAGGCACAACCTGAATTACTGGGAGTTCGGCGACTACCTCGGCCTGGGCGCGGGCGCGCACGGCAAGCTGTCGTTTGCCGATCGCGTGACGCGGCATGAGCGGCCGAAGCCGCCGCGCGACTACCTGGCGCAGGCCGGGTCGCTGCAGGAAAAGCGGGTGCCGGCGAAGGAGCTGCCGTTCGAGTTCATGCTGAATGCCCTGCGGCTGGTCGAGGGCGTGCCGGTGACGCTGTTCGAAGAGCGGACCGGGCTGCCCGCGGTGGGCGTTGCAGGGGCGGCGAGACGGGCTCGCGAGGAAGGATTGCTCGAGTCCGACCCCCAGCGCTTTCGCCCGACGCGGCGCGGCCGCCTGTTCCTGAACGAGCTGCTGCAGCGTTTCCTGTAGGACAATACCCGGCTGCACGACCTCGGCCGAAGGAGGACGCCATGAAAGCTTCCACCCGCTGGACGATTTCGATCGTCGTCCTCGTCCTGATTGCGATATTGCTGTGGCTGTGGCTGCGCGGTGAGAAGCCCAAGCCGCCGCCGGTCGAGACACCGGTCGTCACGCAGCCCGCGCCCAAGCCGGAACCCAAGCCCGAGCCGAAGCCCGAGGCCGCGGTGCTCGAACCGCTCGCCGTGACGGTGTTGTTCGACTTCAACCGGGCCGACATTCGGCCGAGTGAAGTCACCGCGCTCGACGATCTTGCCGCCAAGCTCAAGGCGCGCCCCGGGGCAGGGGTCGAGATCGCGGGATACGCGGATCGTATCGGCAGCGCGAAATACAACGTCGCGCTCTCGAAGCGCCGCGCCGCGGCGGTGCGCGACTATCTTCTCGGCAAGGGCGTGCAGGCCGGCGCGTACGGGTTGAGCGCGATGGGTGAAGCCGATCCGGCGACCGGGGACCAGTGCAAGGGGATGGGGCCGGCCAACCACCGCAATCGCAGGTTGATCGACTGCCTGCAGTCCGACCGGCGCGCAGAATTGAAGACGGCGCCTAAGCCCTAGCCGCGCCGGCGAAAGCAGAGGTCGCGGACCTCGTGACCAAGCCGCAAGCCGCGCTGTTCGAATTTGGTGGCCGGTCGGTCGCGCACCTCGGGGGAAGCCTCGAGCAGGGGCTCCGCACGCAGCACTTGATCGATTTGCGCCGCGTAATCCGGCCAGTCGGTCGCTGCGTGCAAGTAGCCCCCGGGCGCGAGCTTGCGCGCGGCGAGCGCGGCGAAGTCGGGCTGCACCAGGCGGCGCTTGTGGTGTCGCTTCTTCGGCCAGGGGTCGGGGAAGAACAGATGGATCCCCGCCAGCATGCCGTCGGCGACCATGTGATCGAGCACTTCCACGGCGTCGTGTCGGATGACGCGCAGGTTCTTCAGGCCCTGCTCGTCGATGCGCTTGAGCAGGCTGCCGACGCCGGGGCCGTGAACCTCCACCGCGATGAAATCGGCGCCGGGCTGCGCCGCGGCGATGTGCGCCGTGGTCTCGCCCATGCCGGACCCGATTTCGAGCACCAGCGGCGCGCGGCGGCCGAACAGGATCTGCGGCTGGACGATTTCCTGCCGGTAGGCGATGCCGTGGATCTGCAGCAGCTCGTCGAGCGCACGCTGCTGCGCAGGGGTCGTCCTGCTCTGGCGCAGGACGTAGCTGCGGACGCCGCGCTTCAAGCCGCCTTGCTGCGGGAAGGCGAAATCGTCCCTTCGACGGGCGACGAGGGCGCCGCCGAGTAGAGCTTCTTCGGCATGCGGCCGGCGAGGAAGGCTTCGCGCCCGGCCTCGACGGCGAGCTTCATCGCGCGCGCCATGCGCACGGGATCCTGCGCGGCCGCGACCGCGGTGTTCATCAGCACGCCGTCGCAGCCGAGCTCCATCGCGACAGCGGCGTCCGACGCGGTGCCCACGCCCGCATCGACGATGACCGGCAGGCTAACCGCGTCGCGCACGAGCTGCACCTGCCAGGGGTTCAGGATTCCCATGCCCGAGCCGATCAGCGAGGCGAGCGGCATGATCGCCACGCAGCCCGCGTCCTGCAGCATCTTCGCCTGGATCGGATCGTCCGAGCAGTACACCATGACCTTGAAGCCGTCC
Source organism: Burkholderiales bacterium (assembly GCA_050741015.1). Lineage (GTDB taxonomy): Bacteria > Pseudomonadota > Gammaproteobacteria > Burkholderiales > SG8-39 > JAABQT01. Next base: position 6,494 of record JBOIFE010000242.1, read on the forward strand.
TGCACGAGCTGCCGCGCCGCCTTCAGCGTCTCGGGCATGTTCGGATAGAGCGTGTGCGGGTCGCCCAGCACCTCGAGCTTGACGAGGTCGTGGCCGTCGAGGAGCTCGCGTGCGAGCCGCAACGTCCTTAGCGCGTCCTCGGCGCTGTAGCAGCCCGCGGTATTGGGCAGATAGGTGAACTTCGAGGGCGGCAGCGCTTCGAGCAGGCTCGGCTCGTTGGCGTTCTGGCCGATGTTGGTGCGCCGTATCGCGACGGTGACGATCTCGGCGCCCGAGGCCTCGACCGCGGCGCGCGTCTGCGCGAAGTCGCGATACTTGCCGGTGCCGATGAGGAGCCTCGAGCCGAAGGCGCGGCCGGCGACGACGAGGCGCTCGCTCATCCGCCCCCCACCGCCGCGACGATCTCGAGACGGTCGCCGTCGGCGAGCAATGTCGAACCGTGCACGCTGCGGGGCACGATCTCGCCGTTTCTCTCCACGGCGATCCGACGGCCCTCGAGCGCGAGGGTCCGGAGCAACTCCGCGAGCGCGGGTGCGCGGTCGAAGCGCCGCGCCGACCCATTCACAATCACTTGAATCATAGGGGGAATGATACACTTCGACGCCACCCGCGGGTGTCGTCTAATGGCAAGACAACAGCTTCCCAAGCTGTGAACGTGGGTTCGATTCCCATCACCCGCTCCAGAGTGCCGCGGCTGAATTCTCGCGGGCCGGGACGACGGGCGTAAACTACGAACCGCATTTCCATCGCAAGACATTCAATCGTTCCACCAGGAGAGGAGATCCGTTTCATGGAGCGCAGATCATTTCTAAAAAAGGCGGCTGTGGGCGTCGCTGCGGGCGCCGTCGCGGCGCCGGCAATTGCCCAATCGAATCCGAAGATCCAGTGGCGCCTCGCGGCGAGCTGGCCCAAGAGCCTGGACACGCTCTTCGGCGGCGCCGACATGATCGCCAAGTGGGTCAGCGAGATGACCGGCGGCAATTTCAGCATCCGCACCTTCGCCGGCGGCGAGATCGTGCCGGCGCTGAAGGTGCTGGACGCCACGCAGAACGGCACCGTCGAACTCGGTCATACCGCGCCGTACTACTACATCGGCAAGGACGTGGGCTTCGCTTTCGGCACCTGCGTACCCTTCGGCATGAACTACAGGCAGGGGAACGCCTGGTGGCACTTCGGTGGCGGCAAGGAGGTGATGGAGCCGCTGTTCACCGAGTACGGCGTCAAGGGGATCCTGGCGGGCAATACCGGGCTGCAGATGGGCGGCTGGTTCCGCAAGGAAATCAACTCGATCGCCGACATGAAGGGCCTGAAGATGCGCATCGGCGGCCTCGGCGGGCGCGTGATTGCGGGAGTCGGCGTGGTGCCGACGCAGGTTGCCGGCGCGGACATCTACCCGTCGCTGGAAAAAGGCACCATCGACGCCTGCGAGTGGGTCGGCCCGTACGACGACGAGAAGCTCGGCTTCCAGAAGGTCGCGAAGTACTACTACGCGCCGGGCTGGTGGGAAGGCGGGCCGCGCCTGATAACCTTCGTTAACCTTGAGAAGTGGCACAGCCTGCCGAAGCACTACCAGGCGGCGCTCGAGACGGCGTGCGAGGCGTCCAACGAGTGGATGATGGCCAAGTACGACCACGAGAACCCGGCGGCGCTGCGGCGCTTGATCGCCGGCGGCACGCAGCTGCGCTACTTCCCGAAGGACGTGATGGATGCCGCGGAGAACAGCGCCTACGCGCTCTACAAGGAGTACGAAGGCAAGAGCAAGCACTGGGCGCGCATCTACCCGCAGTGGCTTGCCTATCGCGATACCGAGATCGAGTGGTTCCGCTTCAACGAGGCGACTTACCAGAACTTCCTCTGGTTCTCGAAAACCAAGGCAAAGTCCTGAGCCGGCAGTTTGCCCGGGCCGGGAACGCCTCCGGTCTGCAACAACAAACCCCGCTGCGGCGGGGTTTTTTTTGCGCGGCGCTCGCGGGCGCGGATGTCTGTATGAGCACGGCCGGCCCGGTGCCTAGTTCCGACCCGGATAGGCGGGCGGCGCTGGCGGACCGCCGAGGCCCTGCGGTCCGGCCGGGTTCGTCTGGTGCTGCCCGTAATCGGGCGGTGGGGTGTTGATGTGGATCGTCGAGGTATCCAGCTTCACATGGCTCAGATTGCCGGTGACGAGTTGCGGGAACGCCAGCACGATCGATACGCCGATGATCTGGATGATCACGAACGGCACCGCACCCCAGTAAATCTGGCCGGTGGTGATCGGCGCGGTCAGCTTGCCGGTGAGCTTGTCGACGTACTCCTTGGCCGGCGCGACGCTGCGCAGATAGAACAGCGCGTAGCCGAACGGCGGGTGCATGAACGAAGTCTGCATGTTGATGCCCAGCAGGATGCCGAACCAGATCAGGTCGATGCCCAGCTTGTCGGCCACCGGCCCGAGCAGCGGCACGATGATGAACGCGAGCTCGAAGAAGTCGAGGAAGAACGCCAGGAGGAAGGTGAAGATGTTGACGAAGATGAGAAAGCCGATCTGCCCGCCCGGCAGGCTGGTCAGCATGTTCTCGATCCACAGGTCGCCATTGACGCCGCGGAAAGTGAGTGTGAAGACAGTCGAGCCGATCAGGATGAAGATCACGAACGACGACAGCTTCGCGGTCGAATTCATCGCCTGCCTGAGCAGGCTCCAGGTCAGGCGACGGTTCATCAACGCCAGTACCAATGCGCCGGTGGCGCCCATGGCGCCGCCTTCGGTCGGGGTCGCGACCCCGAGGAAGATCGTGCCGAGCACCAGGAAGATGAGCGCCAGCGGCGGCACCAGCACGAACAGCACCTTGCCGAACAGCTTCCAGCCGCGCAGCGTGCGCGCTTCGGGCGGCAGGGCCGGTGCGCGCTTCGGAGCGAAGATCGTCACGCCGACGATGTACAGCGCGTACATGCCGGTCAGCACCAGGCCGGGGAAGACGGCACCCTGATACATGTCGCCCACCGAGCGCCCGAGCTGGTCGGAAAGCACGATCAGCACCAGCGATGGCGGAATGATCTGCGCCAGCGTGCCCGAAGCGGCGATGATGCCGGTCGCCAGGCGCCGGTCGTAGCCGTAGCGAAGCATGATCGGCAGCGAAATCAGGCCCATCGAAATCACCGAGGCCGCCACCACGCCGGTCGTCGCGGCGAGCAGCGCGCCGACGAACACCACCGCGTAGGCGAGGCCGCCGCGGATCGGCCCGAACAGCTGGCCGATGGTGTCGAGCAGGTCCTCGGCCATGCCGCTGCGCTCCAGGATCAGTCCCATGAAGGTGAAGAAGGGCACCGCGAGCAGCGTCTCGTTGTGCATGATGCCGAATATGCGATCCGGCAGCGCCTGGAACAGCGCGGGGGTCAGCAGGCCGAGCTGGATGCCGAGCCAGCCGAAGGACAGTCCGATGGCGCCGAGCGAGAAAGTCACCGGATAGCCGATAAGCAGGAAGACGGCGAGTCCGACGAACATCAGCGGCGCGACGTGGGCGGTGAGGTAGGCGATCATTTCGCGTCTTCCGCGATTTTGTCCTTGACCATCTCGAGCGCCGCCTCGATGCGCTTCTCGAGCGGGTTCGGTATCAGCCCCATCAGGAAGGCAATGCGCTTTACCAGCTCGGAGAGGCCTTGCAGGGTGAGCAGGAGAAAGCCCACCGGCACCAGCAGCTCGACAGGCCAGCGCACGAGTCCGCCGGGGTCTGCCGAGACTTCGTGCACACGGTAGGCTTCCATGAACATCGGCCAGCCGAGGAGCATGATGAAGATCGTCATCGGCAGCATAAAGAAGACAGTGCCGAAGATATCGATCCAAATCCGCGTGCGCAGCGAGAAACGACCCGACACGACGTCGATGCGGATGTGTTCGTTGTGCAGGAGGGTGTAGCTGGCGCACAGCAGGAAGATCGCCGAGAACAGATACCACTGCATTTCCAGCCAGCCGTTGGAGGTCTTGTTCAGCAGGTAGCGCGACAGCGCATTGGCGGAGCTGATCAGCACGGCGACCAGCACCAGCCAGTACACCAGGCGACCGATGCGCTCGTTCAACCAGTCCACGGCGCGCGAAAAGGCGATCAGCGGTTTCATCTCGTGGGTCCCCTCGCTCCTCGGTCGAACGCGCGCCCCCGGGGGACGCGCAGGGGCGATTCTGCCCCGAATGCGGTCCGGAGGGCAAAGCGTGTCTAGAATCGCTTCTTTCCGTCCATCCGCCATGCCCGTCTCTTTCGAAGGCAAGCTCGTCGTCGCGATTTCCTCTCGCGCGCTGTTCGACTTCGAGGAGGAGAACCGCGTGTTCGAGCGCGAAGGCGAGGCCGCCTACGTCACGCTGCAGCTCGGGCGGATGGACGTGCCGGCCAAGCGCGGCGTGGCGTTCCCGCTGGTGCAGAAGCTCCTCGCCTTCAACGCGCCCGACGTGCAGCGCGTGGAAGTCGTCATCCTGTCCAAGAACGACCCCGTCAGCGGGCTGCGGGTGTTCCGCTCGGCGCAGCGCGAGGGGCTGCGCGTCGAGCGCGGAGTCTTTACGCGCGGGCGGGACCCGTACCGGTACCTCGACGCGCTGCGGGCAAACCTGTTCCTGTCGGCCAACGAGCGCGACGTGATGGCGGCGCTCGACGCGCGCATCCCCGCCGCGCGCGTGGTGCCCGAGTCGGCGCAGGCGGCC
>JBOIFE010000243.1:0-2367 GCA_050741015.1 Burkholderiales bacterium
TCGGCGCATAGCGCGGCGTCTCGGCGCCCTGCTGCTCGAGCAGCGCCGGCAGCCCGGCCGCGCCCTGGATCAGGTCGTCGTAGGCCGCTTTCGCGGCGTAGGGGCCGCGCTGGCTGTAGCCGAAGCAGCCGACGTAGATGAGGCGCGGATTTTCCTTTTTCACTTCTTCGTACGAGAGACCCAGCCGGGCCATCGCCTGCGGGCGGATGTTGTAGACCAGCACGTCGCAGGTCCTCGCGATCGCCAGGCAGGCGTCGCGCGCGGCGGGCTGCTTCAGGTCGAGCACCACCGAGCGCTTGTTGCGGTTGGCGTTGAGGAAGATGTGGCCCATGCCGCGATTGCGGAACGGCCAGGCGTAGCGCATCACGTCGCCGCCGGGCGGCTCCACCTTGATCACCTCGGCGCCGAAGTCGCCGAGGATCTGCGTCGCGTAGGGGCCCATCACCACGGAGGTGAGGTCGAGCACGCGCACGCCTTCGAGCGGGCCGGGCATCGTCCTACGCGTTCAGCCGCGCGAGAAGCTCGCGTGTCTTGACCGGGTCGCTCGCGCGCAGCACGCGCTGCGCGAGCGTCTGCACCTCGCCGAGGTTGGTGCGCAGGATGCGCTCCTTGATCGCCAGGAGCTGCGAGGGATGCATGGAAAAGTTGCGCAGGCCCAGCCCGAGCAGCAGGCGCGTGAGCTGCAGGTCGCCCGCCATTTCGCCGCAGACGGCGACGGGCATTCCTCCCCGGGTCGCCGTCTGTATGGTGCCCGCCACCAGCGCGAGCACCGCCGGGTGCAGCGGGTCGTACAGGTGCGCCACGGCGTCATCGGTGCGGTCGATCGCGAGCGTGTACTGGATCAGGTCGTTGGTGCCGAGCGACAGGAAATCGAGCCGCTGCGTGAACATCGGCAGCGCAAGCGCGGCGGCCGGGATCTCGATCATGCCGCCGACCTCGATGCCCTTGTCGTAGCGCTCGCCCTTCGCCTCGAGCTGCTCCTTCGCCTGGCGCACGAAGCCGAGTGCCTGGTCGACCTCGTGCGCGTGCGCGACCATCGGCAGCAGGATCCGCACGGTGCCGTAGTGCGAGGCGCGCAGGATCGCGCGCAGCTGCGCGAGGAACATGTGAGGTTCGGCCAGGCAGTAGCGGATCGCGCGCAGGCCGAGCGCCGGATTGGGCATCAGCTGGGCTTGTCCGGCCAGCGCCTTGTCGGCACCGGCATCCAGCGTGCGAATCACGACCGGCTTGCCGCGCATGCGGCGCGCGACCTCGCGATAGGCCTCGAACTGCTCGTCCTCGCCGGGCAGGTCGCGGCGGTTCATGAACAGGAACTCGGTGCGGAACAGGCCGACGCCTCCCGCGCCCGCCTCGTGCACCTGCTCGATGTCCTGCGGCAGCTCGATGTTCGCGTACAGGTCCACCGCGGCGCCGTCGAGCGTCGCCGCGGGCGTGGTGCGCAGGCGCTTGAGCTTCGCCCGCTCGATCCCGTGCTGCGACTGGCGCAGCCGGTACTCGGCCAGCACGACCGGGTCGGGATTCACGACCAGCACGCCCTGGATGCCGTCGACGACGAGCAGCTCGCCCTCGCGGATCATGCTGCGCGCATGGTGCAGGCCCACGAGCGCCGGGATGTCGAGGCTGCGCGCGAGGATCGCCGTATGCGAGGTGACGCCGCCCACGTCGGTGACGAAGCCGCCGTATTCGTGGCCCTTGAACAGCAGCATGTCGGCCGGCGACAGGTCGTGCGCGACCACGATCAGCTGGTGCTCTTCGGCGCGGCGCGGCTCGGGCGCGGCCTTGTCGCCGATCAGCGCCTTCAGCACGCGCTCGACGACCTGCTGCATGTCGGCGCCGCGCTCGCGCAGGTAGGCGTCCTCGACCTGCGCGAACTGCTCGCCGAGGATCTCCATCTGCTGCACCAGCGCCCACTCGGCGTTGCAGCGGCGCTCGCGGATGATGTCGCGCGGCGCGTGCGAGACCGACGAGTCCTCCAGCATCAGCCGGTGCAGGTCGAGGAACGCGCCGAACTCGGCCGGTGCGTCGCCCGGAATCTGCTGCGCGAGCCGCGCCAGCTCCTGCTTGGCGCGCGCGATCGCGGCATCGAAGCGGAAGATCTCGCCCTGGACCGCGGACTCGGCGATCTCGTAGTGCGCGACCTCGAGCCGCGCGGTCGAGACCAGGTGCGCCTGGCCAATCGTGATGCCCGAGGCCACGCTCGATCCGTGCAGCACGAAGTTCACCGGCCTACTCGCGTTCGCCGAAGCGGTCCGCGATCAGCTCGCGGATCGCCTTGAGCGCCGCCGCGGCGTCCGCGCCGTCGGCGTCCACGGTCACCGTCGCGCCCTTGCCCGCGGCGAGCATCATCACGCCCATGATGCTCTTGGC
>JBOIFE010000244.1:0-12207 GCA_050741015.1 Burkholderiales bacterium
GGATCCTTTTCTTGCCAAAGGAGGGAAGCGCGCGATGAACGGCGAGCGGATGCCGGCTTCATAGGCAAAGCGCCGCTCGGGCCCGAGTCCGTGCTCGCCGAAGAAGTAGCCGTTGTCGCCGAGGAAGAGCACGAGCGTGTTGTCGAGCTGGCCCGAGCGCTCGAGCGCCTCGAAGATCTTGCCGACGCCCTCGTCGACCGAAGCCATCATCGCCGCGCGCAGGCGGATCTCCTCCTGCTTCCCGGCGTGGATCGGCTCGAGCACGCGCCGCGCCTGCTCGGTGCGCTTGATCTCGAACGCTTCCGCCCATGCGGGCTTGTCCTTCGCCACCTGCTCGGGCGGCAGCATGTTCGGCAGCTTGGGGAAGACGCAGCCCTGGTAGAGATCCTTGTGCCGCTCCGCCGGGACGTAGCCCATGACATGGAACGTGCCGTCGGCCGCCTGCTCGGCGTCGGGGTGCACGGCTTTGTGCGCCAGGAAGAGCGAGAAGGGCTTGTTGCGCTTGCGCTCGAGAAACTCGACCGCGTAGCCGTTCAGCAGGTCGGTGATGTAGCCGGGCTTGCGCTCGTAGGTGCCGTCGATGTTGAGATTCGGGTCCTGCAGGCGGCCGTGCCCGTCGAAGGAGATCCAGTGGTCGTAGCCCGGACGCGGCTTGCCGTCGTTGCCCATGTGCCACTTGCCGACGTGCGCGGTCTCGTAGCCGAGCTTCTGCAGCGCGAGGTGGTAGTTGGGCAGCCGGTGGCTCATCGCATCGCGCGCCACGTTGTCGATGACGCCGTGGCGGCTTGCGTACTGCCCGGTCATGATCGAGGCGCGGTTGGGCGAGCAGATCGGCGTAGTGTGGAAGGCGCGCTCGAACAGGGCCCCCTCGGTCGCGAGCCGGTCGATGTTCGGCGTTCTCATGTACGGGTGCCCGCCGGCGCCGAACTCGTCGAAGCGTAGGTCATCGATCAGAATGACGATCAGGTTGGGCTTCATGGGGCCGAAGTCTAAGCGAGCCGCTCCGGAATGCGCATTTTTTCCCGGCATTCCGGTCGCCGCTGACGTAGGCTCGCCTTGCAAATCCTGACAGGTCGGAGGGAGGCAAGCATGACGACGCATTCGGGGGCCACGGCGCAGCAGCGCCTTGGCCAGCAGCTGCTCGGGCCGCTCGACGATGCCGTCGGGCTCGTGCGACGGTACCGCGAGGTCGACGCGTTCCGCGACTATGTCGAGGCGCGGCTGCCCCTCGTCGTGCCGGCTTGCTTTCTGATCGCGGTGGCGGGGATCGTCCTGGGCCTGATGCCCATCGCAACGCTGATCGGTACGCAGGCGTTCTTCTCGCTGATCGGCCTGATCCTCACGCCGTTTGTCATGGCGGGGTGCCTGTTCGTGCTCGCGCTGGTGTTCTTTTCCTGGCTCGAGGAGCGCTCGCTCGCGCGCAGCCTCGGCCACCGCGCGGGGCCGGCGCCCGGCCGCGCGGCGCGCTGGGTGAAGCGCAAGCTTGGCGCGGACCTCGGCCGCGCTCCGCGCGTGCCGTGGCTGCTCGCCGCCGTGTTCGTCGCGCTTCCCTTCGCGCTGCTTGCCCGGCTCTCGCCGGCGGTGGCCCTCGTGTTCGCCCTCGTGCTCGCGGCGGCGCCGATCGGCTTCGCGCGGCTGGATCGCTAGGCGCCGCGCGCGCCGCCCCTATACTGCGGGCATGTCCGCCCGCGCCGCGCCCTGGATCCTGGCGGGCGTGCTCGCGGGGAGCGTGCAGGCGCAGCCTCCGCCGCCGCTCGAGGCGGGCGTGTCGCAGGCGCTGGCCCGGTGGCGAGCGCAGCAGGTGCGCGACCTGCACTACGCGCTGGAGCTTCGGCTGGATGACCGGCGGCGGCGAGCGACCGGGCGGCTCGAGCTGCGCTTTCGCCTCGCGCGTCGGGCCGACGTGGTGCTCGACTGGCGCGGTGAGACGCTGAGCGGGCTGAAGGTGAACGGCCGTGCGGTGCGCGCCCGGCGCGCAAAGGAGCACCTCGTACTGCCGCGCGCAGCGCTGCGCACGGGCGAAAACCGGGTCGAGGCCGCGTTCGGCGCGCCGCTCGCGGTCTCCGGCGCGCCGCTCACGCTGTATCGCGACCGCGAGGACGGTGCGCGCTACGCGTACTCCCTGTTCGTGCCGGCGGAGGCGAGCCGCGTGTTTCCCTGCGTCGACCAGCCCGGCCTGAAGGCGCGATTCAGGCTGACGCTGCGGCTGCCGCGTGGCTGGCGCGCCGTGTCGAATACGCCGGCCGAGGAAGAGCGGCCCGGCTACGTCCGCTTCGCCGAGACCGCGCCCCTGCCGACGTACCTGCTCGCCTTTGCCGCCGGCCCGTTCGAGGCGCTGGCGCTGAAGGACGAGCCGGTGCGCCTGTTCGTGCGGCGCTCGCAGGTGTCGCGCGCGCGCACGCAGCTGGAAGAAGTGCTTCGGCTGAACCGCGAGGCGCTCACCTACTACGAGGCCGAGTTCGCGCGCCCCTTCCCGTTCGCCAAGTACGACCTGGTGCTGGTACCCGAGCTCCCCTACGGTGGCATGGAGCACGCGGGCGCGACCTTCCTCAACGAGGCCGCGATCCTGTTCACCGACCCGCCGAGCCGGCCCGACCTGCTGCGCCGCGCCGAGCTCCTGTTCCACGAGGCGGCGCACCAGTGGTTCGGCGACCTGGTGACGATGCGCTGGTTCGACGACCTGTGGCTGAAGGAAGGTTTCGCCAACTTCATGGCCGCCAAGGCCGCCGCGGTGATCGTGCCGGACCTCGAACCCTGGAGCGCGTTCCACCTGCTGAAGTCGAGCGCCGTGCGCGCCGACGCGACCGCGGGCAGCACGCCGCTGCGGGTGCCGCTCGCGAATCTCTCCTCGGCCAAGTCCGCGTATGGCGCGATCGTCTACGCGAAAGGGCCCGCCGTGCTGCGGCAGGCCGAGTTCTATCTCGGCGAAGTCGCGTTCAAGCGCGCCGTGCGCGACTTCCTCGGCCGGCATGCCTACGCCGACGCGGACTGGACCGACCTCGTGCGCGCCTTCGAGCGCGCCGCGGGGCGCGACCTGGGCACCTGGGCGGCCACGTGGGTCAATCGCCGCGGGCTGCCGGTGGTAACGCTGCGCGAGACCGAGGGCGCCCTGCAGCTCGCGCAGGTGGACGCGCTCGGCGAAGGCGGCCTTTGGCCGCAGAAGCTCGTGGTCGCGTCGGCGCTCGCGGACGGAAGCATCGCCACGTCGGAGGCGCGCCTGGAGGGGCCCGTCGCGCGCGTGACCGGCGCGGCCGCCCAGCGCCCCGCGCGCTGGCGCTATGCCAACGCCGGCGACTTCGGCTACGGGCGGTTCCTGCTCGACCCGGCGAGCCGCGACGCGCTGCTCGCGGACCCGCGCGCGCTGCCCGACGGGCTGCTGCGCGTGCAGCTGGTCGACGCGCTGTGGGAGAGCGTGCGCGACGCCGATATTGCGCCCGCCGACTTCATCGGCTTTTCGCTCACGCTCGCGCCGGAGGAGACCGACGACGTCCTGCTCGCGGCGCTGCTCGCGCGCGTGCAAATCGCGTTCCGCCGCTATCTGTCCGACGCGCAGCGCGCGCGCATCGCCCCCGAGCTCGAGCGCACGCTGCTCGGTGCGGCGCTCGCCGAGGGCCCCGAAAGCCGGCGCCTGCTGATGCTGCGCGCGTTCGCGGCGATCGCCTGGAGCGAGGGCGCGCTCGCGGACCTGCGGCGGCTGCTCGACGGATCGCTTGCCTCGCCGGGCGTGACACTCGGCGAGCGCGACCGCTTCCGCATCATCGAGCGGCTGCTGGTGCGCGACGACATCGACGCGCCGCGGCGGCTCGCCGAGGCCGCGACCGCCGAGCGCGGCGACAACGCGCGGCGCTATGCGTTCGCGGCCTCGGCCGCGCTTCCCGACGCGGCAGCCAAGCGCGCGATGCTCCGGCGCTTCCTGCGCGACGCGGATCTGCCGGAGCGCTGGATCTCGGAGGCGCTCGGACCGTTCAATGCGCCCGAGCAGGCCGCGCTGACCGCGCCGCTGCTCGGCGAGGCGCTCGCGGCGCTGCCCGGGCTCAAACGGCGGCGCTCGATCTTTTTCGTGCAGGACTGGCTCGACGCCTTCCTCGGCGGGCAGGTCGACGCCAAGGCGATGGCCGAAGTGCAGCGCGCGCTCGCCGGTCCGCTCGAGCCGGACCTGCGCCTGAAGCTGCTCGAGGCGGCCGACGGCCTGGCGCGCGCGGTGCGCATCCGCGAGCGCTACGCCGGATTGCCCTGACCGAGGACGCCCTGAACGATGACAAGCGGGCGCGCTTGATATTAGACTTCCCCCATGCCCGCGCACGCCATCACCGTCCGCCTTGCCGGCCAGCGCGACGCGCAAGCCATCGCGCTGATGTCGCGCGACCTGGTCGAGTCGGGCCTGGGCTGGAAGTACGACGCCCCGCGCGTGCTGCGCGCGCTGCGCGACCCCGACACCTTGGCACCGGTGGCCTGCGATCGCGGCCGCGTGTCGGGCTTCGCGATCATGGAGTTCGGCGACGAGCGCGCGCACCTGGTGTTGCTCGCGGTGCGGCCCGCGCACCGTCGCACCGGCATCGGCCGGCGCCTGGTGGAGTGGCTGGTCGCCTCGGCGCGCACGGCGGGCATTGCCAGCCTGCACCTCGAGCTGCGCACCGGCAACGAGGCCGCACGCGGTTTCTACCGCGCGATGGGTTTCGACGAGACGATCGTCGTGCCCGGCTACTACCGCGGGCGCGAATCGGCGCTGCGCATGATCCGCGTGCTGCGCGCGACCGGCCCCGTGCCCTACACCTGGCGCCCGCCGACGACGACTTGAGAGCGGCGCGCTAGGGCACGATCGCCAGGCCCAGCCGGAGCTGCGACTCGTAGCGATGGTTGTAGTCGAGGATGTCCTCGCCGTAGCCGGTGAAGAACTGGACCTGGAAGTACCCCGAGACGCCGCCGACGCTGAGCACGCGCGTGCGCTGGAACCAGTCCAGCTCGAGGCTGCCCTTGCCGGCGGTGCCGTAGCGAGCGATCGCAAACCAGCTGCGCACGTCGTTGCCGTAGCGCAGGCGCCAGTCCACGTAGCCGCGGTATTCCTGGATGTCGGGATTGTCCTGCTTGTCGAGGTAGTAGTAGAACTTCGGGGTGAATTCCAGGCGCTTGCCGTTGTCGAAGTCGCGGTGCCATTCAGGCCGCACGAAGACGATGTTGATCGAGCGCGACTCTGCGCCGTCGCGACCATTGGATTCGTGCTCGAACCCCAGGCGCAGCCCGTCGAGCCACGTCGCCTTTTCGGGACCCTGCCACTCCCAGAACAGCGACGGCCGGTAGCTGGTGTCGCGGAACGGCTTTGAATTCTCTTCGAGATCCCATATCGACGTCTGCGTATAGGCAAAATGCAGCCCCGCGAGCCAGGGCTGGTCGCGGCCCCAGCCGAACTGGCGGTCGAAAAGCCGGTACTTGAACGAAAGCTGGAAGCGAGCGTTGGCGTGATCGCGCGTGCCGACCGCGAAGTACACGGGCTCGTTCGCGCTGATCGGCGACGCGATGTCGCCGCGAGGCTGGTCCAGGGTGACCGGACCGGACCCGTCCGGCAAGGTCGGGGCCGGCGGCTCGGCCGCCGCGGCGGCGAGCGACGCCGCCGCGCACGCCAGCGCCAGCCCCCGGAGCAAGGATTCTGCGAAAATCGGCTTGATGACCGAGTTTAGCGCGCCGCTGCCGACGGTGTTTCTCTCGCACGGCTCGCCGATGCACGCACTCGAAGCAGGCGCGGCGGGACGCGCCTGGAAGGCACTCGGCGCGCGGCTCGGACATCCGCGCGCGATCCTGATCGCGTCGGCGCACTGGGACACCGCGCGGCCCGCGCTGACGGGTGCGGCGCACCCCGGGACGATCCACGATTTCACCGGCTTTCCGCCGGCGCTGTATGCGCTGCGCTATCCCGCGCCGGGCGCGCCCGGGCTCGCCGAGCGAGCGCGGGCGCTGCTTGCGAAGGCTGGCCTGGACGCGAGCGTCGATCCCGCGCGCGGGCTCGACCATGGCGCCTGGACGCCGCTGCTGTACGCCTATCCGGAGGCCGACGTGCCGGTGCTGCAGGTGTCGCTGCAGACCGCGCTCGGCCCGCGCCACCACCTCGCGCTCGGCGCGGCGCTCGCGCCGCTCGCGGACGAAGGCGTGCTGCTGCTCGGCTCGGGCCACCTGACGCACAACCTGCGCGAGCTGAGGAGCGCCCTCGCCACCGACGTCGGCGCGGCCGCGCCCTACGTGAGCGAATTCCAGGACTGGGTGCGAGTGCTCATCGACGCGCACGACTACGACCGCCTCGCGGACTACCGGCGGCTGTCCCCCGCGGGTGTGCGCGCGCACCCGAGCGAGGAGCATTTCCTGCCGCTATTCTTTGCCTTGGGTGCCGCGGGACCCGCGGCCCGCGCCGAGCGGCTGCTCGATCACGTGGAAGGCGGCGTGATGGCGATGGACGCGTACCTGCTGCACCGAGGATGATCGACCGGGAAGGGGGCTGCAAACATGGACGGAGAGCGGCTACGCAAGCAAACGGAGGACTTCGGCACGGTCCTCGTCACCGTGTTCCACCTGGTGGCGCTGTTCGTGATCGGTGCCTCGATCGTCTGGTCGGCGATCGCCGCCTACGTCGAAATGATGAGCCACGGGCACGCGCCGCTCGACGGGCTGCTGCTGATGTTCATCTACCTCGAGCTCGGGGCGATGGTCGGCATCTATTTCAAGACCCACCGCCTGCCAGTGCGCTTCCTGGTCTACGTCGCGATCACCGCCATGACGCGCCACCTTGTGGTGGTGGACATCAACCAGGCGTCCGACGAGCGCATCCTCGCCATATCTGCCTCCATCCTGGTCCTCGCGCTCGCCTCCACCGCGCTCGAATACGCGGTGAACCGCCTGCGCAAGGACGACCTGGACTACTGACGCAGCGCTAGCGCGCGGCGTTGGCGATGGTGCGAAGCGCCGAAAGCAGCTTTCGCGCCGCGGCCGGATCGCCCTGGGGCGACTCGCCGAGCACGATCAGCGCCTCCTCCAGCAATTTCGCCGCCGCGCCGACCTCCGCCAGCCCGAACGTCGGCGCCGTGCCCGACATGGTGTGCGCGAATCGCTTGAGCTCGTCGAACTCCGCACGCTTCGGCAGGCCCCGCGCGAGGCCTTTTGCGAGCTCCTCCATGCGGGCGACCTTCAGCCCGACGCCGTTGCGGTACTCCTTGCTCAGCTCGGTCAGTGTGTCATCCAGGTCGAGATTGCCGTCAGCGCCGCGCGGCTGCGCCTTTTCATCGCCCAGCCCGAGCACGGACTTCACCCCGAGCGCGAGCGCCTCGTACTGGATCGGCTTGGTGATGTAGCCGTCGGCGCCGGCGGCGAGGCCGCGCATCACGCTTTCGCGCGTCGTGCGGCCGGTGACCAGGATCACCGGGATGTCGCGAAGCGCGGGATCGTGCTTGATCCGTTGCAGGATGTCGAAGCCGTCGGCGTCGGGCAGCACCACGTCGAGCAGCACGAGGTGCGGCGGGGGCTTGCGCGAAAGCTCGGCCTGGATCTCGGCCGCGCGGAACGCCATGCGCGGTGCGAGGCCTTCCAGCGTCATCAGGTGGCCCAGCATCTTGGCGAGCACCGAATCGTCTTCGATGATCAGCACGCCCGGGATCACCCCGGCGGCCGGCGCGCGCTCGCGTGCCCCTCGCCGGGCGATGCTGACGTAGTACCCCTTGCGCTGCAGGTCCGCGGTGCCGTCGTCCGCCTCTTGCGCCGCCGATACCAGTCGCTCGCCGCCGCTGAAAAAGCTGTATCCGAGCCCCTCCGCCTGAACTTCGGCCCGCGCCGCGAGACCGGCCTTCACCAGCCGCTCGAGGAGCAGCGGCACCTTGGACGCGGGCGTGCTCTTTGCGCGCGATGCGACCGCGCGCGATCCGGTCTTGCCGTCGATCAGTACAAGCAACTCGAGCTCTTGGGGGGCGCAGGAGGTGGACGCGCTCTGCAGCTCCTGGCGACCCTGGTCGGTCAGGACGAGAAGTTCGTCCGGCGATGGCTTGCGTTCCGGCATGGCGGGCCTTTGGCCGGCCAGTATACGGCGAGCGCCTTGCGCCGCGCTTGCGAGTGACCGCCTACCCGCCCAGCGCGCGGTACAGGTCGGCCACCGCCGAGCGCTGCACGCGCAGCGACTGGATCTGCGCGCTGAGGGCCGACACCAGCCCGCGCTCGGCGTCGAGCACCTCGAGCTGGCTCGAGATGCCGCTCGCATAGCGCAGCCTCGCCAGGCGCGCCGTGTCGCGCAACGCCTCGACGCGCGCGGTCTGCGCCTCGAAACTCTCGCGGGCCCTGGACTGCGACGACAGGGCCTGGCGCACTTCGCTGAACGCCACGCGCACCGCGCCCTGGTAGGAGGCGAGTGCCCCGCGCTCTCGCGCGAGGGCCGCGTCGCGCTGCGCATCCAGCCGGCCGCCGGTATAGAGCGGCGCGGCGAGCGAGGCGACCGCGTTCCACATCCCCGCGGGACTGGTGAAGAGGTCGCCCAGCGCCGTGCTTTCGCTGCCGAGCACCCCCGTGAGCCGGATCGAGGGGAAGTAGGCCGCGCGCGCCTCGGCGACGCGCGCGTTGGCCGCGACCAGCTGCTGCTCGGCCTCGACCAGGTCCGGCCGGCGCAGCAGAAGTTCGGAGGGCAGGCCCTGGGGCACGACGACCGCGTCGGCCGCGTCCGCGACGAACGCGGCGCGCACCACGGGGTCCTCGAACACTGCGCGCGGCGAGCGCCCGAGCAGTGCGGCGAGCGCCGCCTCTTCGACGTCACGATCGCGCTCGAGCGGCGGCAAGTCAGCGCGGAACGTCGCGGTATCGGCCTCGAGCTGGCGCAGGTCGTAGTCCGAAATCAGGCCTGCCTCCCGCCGGCGGCGCTGCAGCGCGAGCGCATCGTCGCGCAGTGCAATCGCGCGGCGCGTGAGGTCGATCTCGGCGTCCAGCGCGCCCAGCGTGTAGTAGCTGCTCGCCACGCGCGCGGTGAGCGCGAGGCGCACGGCATCGCGCACCGCCTCGGTCGCGGCGAGGTCCGCGCGCGCGGCATCGGTCGCCGCGCTCAGCTTCCCGAACAGGTCGACCTCGTAGGACACGGTCAGCCCCGCGAGGTAGTCGCTGCGCTCGGCCGCCACGCCGGGCGGGACGAGGCCGGTCGCCTTCGAGGTGAGCGAGCGCCCGGCCGTGGCGATGGCGCCGACCTGGGGCAATTGCTGCGAGCGCGTCTCGCCGAGCAGCGCGCGCGCCTCGTCCACGCGCGCCACCGCGACGAGCACGTCGGTGTTGTCTGCGAGCGCCTCCTCGATCAGGCGCTCGAGCGCGGGATCGCGGTAGACGTGCCACCAGGGTGGCGCGTTCTCCGGCCGCGGCGTGGCCTCCTTCCAGGCCTGCGGCAGCTCGAGCGGCGGCCGCTGGTAGTCGGGTCGCACCGCGCAGCCCGCGGCGAGCAGCAGCAGCAGCAGCGCGAGGCGCCTAGGCATCGTCGTCCGGGCGGCGCGGCGCGTGGTGCGTGATGCCGCGCGCAAGCGCCGCCTCCTGCTTGATTTCGTCCGTCGAACGGCTTTCGCTCAGGTGCCGGTCGGTGATCAGCTTGAAGAACATCGGCACGAAGAATATCGCGAGGAAGGTCGCGGCGAGCATCCCGCCCACCACCCCGGTGCCCACCGAGTGGCGCGCGCCAGCGCCCGCGCCGCTGGACAGTACGAGGGGCGAGACGCCGAAGATGAACGAAAGCGAGGTCATGAGGATCGGGCGAAAGCGCAATCGCGCGGCCTCGACTGCGGCGGCCGAGGCCGACAGGCCTTCGTGGTGCTTGAGCGTGGCGTACTCGACGATCAGGATGGCGTTCTTGGCCGCCAGGCCGAGCAGGGTCACCAGGCCGATCTGGAAATACACGTCATTGGTCAGTCCGCGCAGCCAGACCGCGGCCAGCGCGCCGAAAGTGCCGAAGGGCATCGCGAGCAGCACCGACAGCGGCAGTGACCACTTCTCGTACTGCGCGGCGAGGATCAGGAATACCATCACGACGGCCAGGCCGAGCGCGAGCCCGGAGGTGCCCGCGGAGCGCTTCTCCTGGTAGGAAGCGCCGCCCCAGTCGTAGCTGAAATCCGGCGGCAGCACCTTCTGCGCCAGCTGCTCCACCACCTCGATTGCCTGGCCGGAGGACACGCCCGGGGCCGCCTGCCCGAAGATCTTCACCGCCGGCAGGTTGTTGAAGCGGTCGAGGGAGTCGGGCCCGCTCGAATAGCGCACGTGCGCGAGCGAGGCAAGCGGCACCATGGCGCCGTTCTGCGCGCGCACTTGCACGCGGCCGATGTCGTCCGGGCGGTTGCGGTATGCCGGGTCCGCCGACATCAGCACCTGCCAGGTGCGTCCGAAACGGTTGAAGTCGTTCACGTAGTAGGTACCCAGCGTCGCCGCCAGCGTGCCGTAGAGGTCCTCGAGCGGCACTCCCAGCGCCTTCGCCTTGTCGCGGTCCACGTCCACGAAGAGCTGCGGCACCTGGGCATGCCAGAGCGTCTGGGCAAAGGCGAGCCTGGGCTCCTTGTGCGCCGCGGCGAGGAATTGCCCCAGCACCTGGCCGGTGCGTTCAGGCCCGCCCTCGCCGCGGTTCTGGATGTAGAACTCGAAGCCGCCCGCTGTCCCCAGGCCGAAGATCGGCGGCGGCCCGAAGGCGAGTACCAGCGCCTCCTTGATGCCCGCGGTCTTCGCGAACAGGTCACCGACCAGCGCCGGCGTGGTGACGGAGCGCTCGTCCCAGGGCTTTTGCGTGACGAAGATGGTGGCGGCGTTGTTGCGGAATCCTCCGCCCAGGAAATCGAAGCCCGTGAAGGCGATCGCGTCCTGGTTGTTCGGGTTGGACTTGATCGCCTTCAGCACGCGGCCCACGACCGCGTCGGTGCGCTCGAGCGTCGCTCCGTCGGGCAGGATCACCGCCGAAATGTAGAAACCCTGGTCCTCGTCGGGCACGAGGCTCCCGGGCGTGATGCGCCACAGCCCCGCGGCGAGCGCGACCATGCCGGCAAACAGCAGCAGGCCGATGGCGCCGCGGCGGATCATCCGGGCCACGCCGTTCTCGTAGCGGTCGGTGACCATGCCGAAGAACCGGTTGAACAGGGCGAAGAAGCCGCGCTCGGCGCGCCGCCCCGGCTTGAGCACCGTGGCGCACAGCGACGGCGTGAGCGTCAGCGCGACCGTGCCCGAGATCACCACCGCGATCGAAATCGTCACGGCGAACTGCCGGTACAGCTCGCCCGCCAGCCCGCCGAGGAAGGCGATGGGCATGAACACGGCGCACAGCACCAGCACGATGGCGATGATCGGGCTGGTGACCTCGCGCATCGCCTTGATCGCCGCGTCGCGCGGCGCCAGGCCCTCCTCGTGCATGATGCGCTCGACGTTCTCCAGCACCACGACCGCGTCGTCCACCACGATGCCGATGGCGAGCACCATGCCGAACAGCGTCAGCGTATTGATCGAATAGCCCAGCAGGTAGAGGCCGGCGAAGGTGCCGATCAGCGACACCGGCACCGCGGCGAAGGGGATCAGCGTGGCGCGCCAGTTCTGCAGGAACAGGAACACCACCAGGAACACCAGCAACATCGCCTCGCCCAGGGTCTTCACGACCTCGCGGATCGACACCTCGACGAAGCGCGTCGTGTCGTAGGGCACCGAGTAGGTCAGGCCCTGCGGAAAGCGCTCGGCAAGCTGCGCCACCGTGTGCTTCACGTCCTCGGCCACCGCCAGGGCATTGGCGCCCGGTTGCAGGAAAATGCCCATCAGCGTCGCCGGCTGACCATTGATGCGGCCGATGAACTCGTAGTCCTTGGAGGCGAGCTCGACGCGCGCGACGTCGCGCAGGCGCAGCGTCGATCCGTCGGCATTGGCGCGCAGGATGATGTTCTCGAACTCGCGCGGCTCCGACAGGCGCCCGCGCGTGGTGATGGTATAGACGAGCTGCTGGCCGACGGCGTTGGGCGCCTGGCCAACCTTGCCGGCGGCGAACTGCGCGTTCTGCTCGTTGACCGCCGCGATCACGTCGGTCGGCGTCAGCCGCAATTGCGCCATCCGGTCGGGCTTGAGCCAGATGCGCATCGCGTAGTCGTGGGCGCCGAAGATCTGCACGTTCGTCGTGCCTGGCAGACGCTTCAGCGCGTCGAGCACGTTCAGGTTGACGTAGTTCGACGTGAACAGGTCGTTGTAGCGGTCGGT
>JBOIFE010000245.1:0-2555 GCA_050741015.1 Burkholderiales bacterium
ATGGAGTCGCAGAAGAACCAGCGCGAAGTGGAGAACCGCTTCCGCGAGGCGCTGCGCCATGACCGCGCGCGCGTGCAGCTGGGCAAGATCTCCCGTTTCGGCCTGCTCGAGCTCTCGCGTCAGCGCCTGCAGGCGTCGCTCGAGGAGACCGCCCACATCAACTGCCCGCGCTGCAGCGGCACGGGATTCATCCGCGGCACGGAATCGACCGCGCTGCACGTCCTTCGCATCATGCAGGAGGAGGCGATGAAGGAGAACACGGGCGCGGTGCACGTGCAGGTGCCGGTCGACGCGGCGAGCTTCCTGCTGAACGAGAAGCGCTCGGAGATCCAGAAGCTCGAGGCACGGCTCAAGGTCAACATCGTGCTGGTGCCCAATCCGCACCTCGAGACGCCGCATTACAAGGTGCAACGCCTGCGGCACGACGAGCTGAACGCCCTGGAGCACGTGCCGGTGAGCTACGAGCTGGCCGAGCAGCCCGAGGAGCCGAAGCCGGCCGATGCCGCCGGCGCCGAGCGCCGCGAGCGCCAGGAAGCGGTCGTCAAGGCGATCGTGCCTGACCAGCCTGCCCCCATCGTTCCCGAGGTTCGACCCCAGCCGCCGGCACGGGCCGAGCCGCTCGCGGCGCCGGCCGCGCCCGAGCTGGGCGCCCCCGGGGGTTTCCTGGGTCGCATCCTGGGCTGGTTCAAGACGGAGCGCCCGGAGACAACGCCGGTAGTTGCAGCCAACAATACAGCGGTGCGCACGCCGCGCGAGTCGCGGCGAGAGGGCCCGCAGCGCGAGCGCCGGCCCGGGCAGATGCGCCAGGGCGGCGAGCGTCGCGATCATCGACGCGACGGGCGCCGTGACGAGCATCGCGATTCGAGGCGCGGCGGTCGGCCGGAGGGTCAGGGTCGGTCGCAAGGATCGCAAGGCCAGGGCCGCGACGGCCAGCGCCAGGGAGGCGGCGAGCGCCGTCCCGACCAGCGGCCCCAGCCGCAGCCGCAACAGCCGCGTGCACCGCGCGGGGACCAGCCGCAAAGCCGCCCGGCCCCGGCCGGCGCGCCCGCCGAGGTCGGCGAAGAACAGCGGCGAGGCCGGCGTGGTCGCCGCGACCGGCACCGCGACCACCGTCCCGACCAGGGGCGCGAGCAAACCCAGGGCGCGACGGACGCCTCGCCGTCAGCGATCTACGGGACCCACTTGCCGGAGGCGCGTGACCTTCGCCAGGCCGAGATCGAGATGCATCGGGCGCAGATGCGCGCCGAGACCGAGGCGCAGGCCGCGGTCGCGTCCCCTGCCCCGTCCGCCGAGGCAATAGCGCCCCTCCCGGTGGCTGAATTCCGTCCCGCGCCCGAAGCGCGCCGCGCTGAGCCCGAGGCACCGCCCGCCGAGCGCGTCGACACGCAAACCGTGCTGGAGAATGCGGGGCTGGAGATGGTGGAGACGCGGTCCGACCGTGTGCCCGCCCCCGCCCCGGAGCCCGACACGGCATCCCTCGGCCGGCCGCGCCGCGAGCGTCCGAGCAGCGGCACGCAGGAAGATTCGCTGGTCCAGGTCGAGACCAAGCACTAGCCGGCGCCGGCGCTACTCCGAGGCGAGCGCCACGCCGAACACGCGCTTCTTCAGCGTGGCCAGCTGATCGCGCAGGCGCGCGGCCTTCTCGAACTCGAGGTTGCGCGCGCTGGCGATCATCTCCTTCTCGATGCGCCGGAGTTCGCGCGCGATCTGCTTTTCGCTCATCGACTCGTAGCGCGCCTCCGCCTGCGCGGCCTTGAGCTCGGCGGCGGCTTCCGAGGCGTCGTAGACGCCGTCGATCAGGTCCTTGATACGCTTGCTTACGCCCCTGGGCACGATGCCGCGGCCCTCGTTCCACGCGATCTGCCGGGCCCTGCGGCGCTCGGTCTCGTCGATCGCGCGGCGCATCGAGTCGGTGACCTTGTCGGCATAGAGGATTGCCCTGCCATTCAGGTGTCGCGCGGCACGGCCGATGGTCTGGATCAGCGAGCGCTCCGAGCGCAGGAACCCCTCCTTGTCGGCATCCAGGATCGCGACCAGCGACACTTCGGGGAGGTCCAGCCCCTCGCGCAGCAGGTTGATGCCGACCAGCACGTCGAACTCCCCGAGGCGCAGGTCGCGGATGATCTCGACGCGCTCGACCGTCTCGACCTCCGAGTGCAGGTAACGCACCTTGACCCCGTGCTCGGCCAGGTACTCGGTCAGCTCTTCGGCCATGCGCTTGGTCAGCGTGGTCACCAGCACGCGCTCAGTCTTCAGCACGTTCGCGCGGATCTCCGACAGCAGGTCGTCCACCTGCGAGGACGCGGGCCGCACCTCGACCGCCGGGTCCACCAGCCCGGTCGGCCGCACCACTTGCTCGACCACCTGTCCGGACTTTTGTGCCTCGTACGCCGCGGGCGTCGCCGAGACAAACGTCGTCTGGCGCACGACCGCCTCGAACTCGTCGAACCGTAGCGGGCGGTTGTCGAGCGCCGAGGGCAGCCGGAAGCCGTACTCGACCAGGTTTTCCTTGCGCGCGCGGTCGCCCCGGTACATGCCGCCGAGCTGGCCGATCG
>JBOIFE010000246.1:0-5306 GCA_050741015.1 Burkholderiales bacterium
GAAATCCGAGCCCGAGATGGTGAAGAACGGCACCTTGGCCTCGCCGGCGATGGCGCGCGCCAGCAACGTCTTGCCGGTGCCGGGCGAGCCCACCATCAGCACGCCCCTCGGGATGCGTCCGCCGAGCTTCTGGAACTTGGAGGGATCGCGCAGGAAATCGACGAGCTCGCCAACCTCCTCCTTCGCCTCTTCGCAGCCGGCAACGTCGGCAAACGTGACGGTATTGGTCGCTTCATCGAGCATCCGCGCCTTCGACTTGCCGAAGCTGAACGCGCCGCCGCGCCCGCCGCCCTGCATCTGGCGCATGAAGAAGATCCACACCCCGATCAGCAGCAGCATCGGAAACCAGGACACGAAGATGTTCATCAGGAGCGACGGCTCCTCTTCGGGCTTCGCTTCGATCTTGACGCCGTACTTGAGCAGGTCGGACACCAGCCAGATGTCGCCCGGCGAGTAGCTCGTCACGCGCTTGCCTTCGGTGGTGGTCGCCTTGAGCTGGCGGCCCTCGATCGTGACCTTCGAGATGCGGCCGGCCTTCACCTCGTCCAGGAACTGCGAATACTCCATCGGCGCCTGCACCGGCTGGCGGCCGTTGAACTGGTTGAACACCGTCATCAGCACGAGGCCGATTACCAGCCAGATGACGAGGTTTTTAAGCATGTTGTTCAAGGACTTGCTCCTGTTTGAGGCAGTGCCGCAATAAAAATCAGTTTACGCCGTTTTGGCTATGTTGCGGCACTCGGCCGGACTTCAACCCAGTTTCAGCCTGCGCGCAAGAAAATAGTGCTCGCGAGACTCGCCGCGCGACGCCGCGGGCTTGCGTACCGCGACCGATTCAAATGCCAACTTGAGCGCACCCAGCACCTCCTCGAAGGCGCTGCCATGGAAAACCTTGACCACGAAGTCGCCCTCAGGCGACAGGACCCTCCGGCACAGCTCAATCGCGTCGCCCGTCAGCTCAGCAGCCCGCGCCTGGTCGACGAGCGGCACGCCGGTCACGTTGGGCATCATGTCCGAGAGCACGAGGTCGGCCTTGCCGCCGAGCGCAGCAGCGAGGTCGACGTCGCGAAAATCGCCCTTGAACGCCTTGACGCCAGGGATCGGTGCGATGTCGAGGAGGTCGACGGCAACGACGGTTCCCCCAGGTTTCACTTTGGCGGATGCCACTTGCGACCAGCCGCCCGGGGCGGCGCCCAGGTCGAGCACGCGCATGCCGGGTCGCAGGAGGCGGTCCTTCGCGTCGATTTCCAGCAGCTTGAAGGCCGCGCGCGAGCGGTAGCCCGCTTCCCTCGCCTTGCGCACATAGACGTCGGTGACGTGCCGCCGCAGCCAGGCCTTGCTCGATTTCGCCATGCCGGGATTATGATGGGGTCCAATGCGGCCCTTGATCGTGCTTGGCGCTGCGGCATTGAGCGGGATATCCATGGCCACCGCGCTGGGACAGACCGCGGATACCTTGCGGGGCGTGGACCAGCTGCGCCAGCGCATGAACCCCACGGTCACGCAGAAGCCCCCGAGCGTCGGCCCGCTGCCGTCGGTGCAGGCACCGAAGGCTTCCGGGTGGTCCAAGCTCGCAGTGGGTCTCGAGCGGAACGAAGTCCAGTCGCTGCTTGGCACGCCCGATCGCATCGAGACGCAAGGGCAATCCGCGCGCTGGCATTGGGAGCACGGCGCGGAACAGGGCTGGGTCGAGTTCGCCGGCGAGCCGCCCAAAGTGCGCGAGTGGCGTAGCCGCTAGTGGCGGAGGAACGCAAGGCCGCCGCCGTTCGCAGGGCGCTCAAGGCTCGTGCTCACGCGCTCCACCCGATCCTGCAGCTCGGCAGCAAGGGCCTGACCGAGGCGGTGGTCGCCGAGATCGAACGCGCGCTCGCGCGCCACGAGCTGATCAAGATCCGCGCGGCGACGCTCAATCGCGACGAACGCGAAGTGGCGCTCGCCAGCATTTGCGAGCGCACCGGCGCGCTGCGCGTGCAGCACATCGGGAAGATCCTGGTCGTCTACCGGGAGAAGACCGAGACCGACGGCGAATCGTGAGCTCCCTGCGCGAGCTCGAGACCCCGGCGCTGCTGCTGGATCGCCGGATCCTCGACGCCAACTGGCGACGGATGTCCGAGCACGTTGGGCGTCTCGGGCCCGCCCTGCGCCTGCACGTGAAGACCGC
Organism: Burkholderiales bacterium; assembly: GCA_050741015.1. Taxonomy (GTDB): domain Bacteria; phylum Pseudomonadota; class Gammaproteobacteria; order Burkholderiales; family SG8-39; genus JAABQT01. The sequence continues at coordinate 2,162 of JBOIFE010000246.1, forward strand.
GAAGAGCGTCGAGGTCGTGCGCCGGCTGCACGACGGTCGGCCCGGCCCGATCTGCGTCTCGACGTTGAAGGAAGCCGAGATCTTCGGCGCGCACGGCTACCGGGACGTTCTCTACACGGTCGCACTCGCGCCGAACAAGGTGACGCGCGCCGCGCGATTGGCGCGCGCGGGCGTCGCGCTCAAGGTGGTGGTGGACAACGTCGGCCTGGCGCGCGCCATCGCGCGTGCGCCGCTCGAGGTGCTGATCGAGATCGACTCGGACGGCCACCGGGCGGGGCTGAAGCCCGATGATCCGCAGCTGGTGGACGTTGCGCGGACGCTGGTCGACGGCGGCGCCGTCGTCTCGGGCGTCATGACGCACGCGGGCGCGTCCTACGGTTGCCGGTCCCCCGGGGAGATCCGGGCGATGGCGAAGCGCGAGGCCGACGCCGTGCGCCAGGCCGCCGCCCGGCTGCGTGACGCGGGATTCCCGGCGCCGGTCGTCAGCGTCGGCTCCACGCCCACCGCGACCTTCGCCGAGGACCTCGGCGGCATCACCGAGGTGCGCGCCGGCGTGTTCGTGTTCCAGGACCTCGTGATGGCCGGCATCGGCGTGTGCGGCACCGAAGACATCGCGCTGTCGGTGCTCGCGTCCGTGATCGGCCACCAGCGCGATCGGGGCTGGGCGATCATCGACGCCGGCTGGATGGCGCTGTCGCGCGATCGCGGCACCGCCCGGCAGCACGTGGACCAGGGCTACGGCCTGGTGTGCGATGCGGGCGGACGCGTGCTGGAGGGGCTGATCGTCGTCGACGCGAACCAGGAACACGGCATCGTCGCGCACCGCAGCGGCGACCCCTCGCGCCTCCCCGTGCTCGCCGTCGGCACGCCGCTGCGCATCCTGCCGAATCATGCCTGCGCGACCGCGGCGCAGCACGCGCGCTACCACGTGCTTGGCGAGGGCGAGGAAGTCGAGTCGCTCTGGGGCCGCTTCGGCGGCTGGTAGCCGCTACTCGTAGCGCACGTCCAGGATTTCGTAGTACTTGACCCCGCCCGGGGTCTGCACGTCGACCCGGTCGCCCGCCTCCTTGCCGATCAGCGCCCGGGCGATCGGCGAGCTGATCGAGATCCGGCCCGCCTTGATGTCGGCCTCGTCCTCGCCGACGATCTGGTAGGTGATCGGCTTGCCGCCCTTTTCTTCCAGGTCGACGGTGGCCCCGAACACGCAGCGCCCATCGGCGTCGAGCAGCTTGGGGTCGATCAGGTTGGCGTTGCCCAGCTTCGCCTCGAGCTCCGAGATTCGCCCCTCGATGAAGCCCTGCTGATTGCGGGCCGCGTCGTACTCGGCATTCTCCGACAGGTCGCCGTGCGCCCGCGCCTCCGCGATGGCCTGGGAATTGGCCGGGCGTTCGATCGTCTTCAGCCGGTGCAGCTCGGCGCGCAACAGCTCTGCGCCACGCAGGGTCATGGGGGTCTTGGCCATTACGGGGTCACCATCGTGCGTTGCAGGGGGACGGCCCCGAGTTTCGCATGCAGATCCTGCAGGCGGTAGATCTCGAGGTGATCGAGGTGCGACATGCCCGCGCACGCCGCCTTGGCGCCCGCGAGCGTCGTGTAGTAGGTGACGCGCGCGGCCAACGCCATGGTACGGATCGAGCGCGAATCCGAGATCGCCGTGCGGGTGTCCTCGACCGTATTGACGATGAAGCTGACTTCGCCGTTCTTGATCATGTCGACGATGTGCGGGCGGCCCTCGGCGACCTTGTTGATCGGAGTCGCCGCGACGCCCGCCGCGGCCAGCGCCGCGGCGGTGCCGCGGGTGGCGAGCACGGAGAAGCCCAGGCCGACCAGGTCGCGCGCCACGCCGACCGCGCCCGCCTTGTCGCCGTCGCGCACGCTGATGAAGGCGCGGCCGCCCCGCGGAAAGCGCACGCCCGCGGCCAGCTGCGACTTGACGAAGGCCTCGCCAAAGGACTGGCCCACGCCCATCACTTCGCCGGTCGACTTCATCTCCGGCCCGAGCAGGGTGTCGACGCCCGGGAACTTGCTGAACGGGAACACCGCTTCCTTCACCGAGTAGTAAGGCGGCGTGATGTCACCCACCACCCGCTGCGCCGCGAGCGTCGTGCCGGCCATCGCGAGCGCGGCGATCTTCGCCAGCGGGCGCCCGGTGGCCTTGGACACGAAGGGCACCGTGCGCGAAGCGCGTGGATTGACTTCCAGCACGTAGACCAGGCTCCCCTCGGCGCCCTTCTGGATCGCGAACTGGACGTTCATCAGGCCCCGCACCTGGAGCGCGCGCGCCATCATTTCGGTCTGGCGGCGCAACTCCTGCACCAGCTCGGTCGACAGCGAATGCGGCGGCAGGCAGCACGCGGAATCGCCCGAGTGCACGCCCGCCTGCTCGACGTGCTCCATGACGCCGCCGATCAGCACGCCTTCGCCGTCGGCGATGCAGTCCACGTCGACTTCGATCGCGTCGGAGAGGTACCGGTCGAGCAGCACCGGCGCGTCGTTCGACACCTTGACGGCGCTCGTCATGTAGCGCTCGAGGTCCGCCTGGTGGTGCACGATCTCCATCGCGCGACCGCCCAGCACGTAGCTCGGGCGCACCACCACCGGGTAGCCGATCTGCTCGGCGAGCTTCACCGCGTCCGCGGCGGAGCGCGCGGTCCGGTTGGGCGGCTGGCGCAGCTTGAGCTTCTCCAGCAGCTTCTGGAAGCGCTCGCGGTCCTCGGCGACGTCGATCGAGTCGGCGCTCGTGCCGATGATCGGCACGCCCGCCGCCGCGAGGTCGCGCGCGAGCTTGAGCGGGGTCTGCCCGCCGTACTGCACGATCACGCCCCAGGGCTTTTCCTTGTCCACGATCTCGAGCACGTCTTCGAGCGTGAGCGGCTCGAAGTAGAGCCGATCCGAGGTGTCGTAGTCGGTGGACACCGTTTCCGGGTTGCAGTTGACCATGATGGTCTCGAAGCCGGCCGCGCGCAGCGCCAGCGCCGCGTGTACGCAGCAGTAGTCGAATTCGATGCCCTGGCCGATGCGGTTCGGGCCGCTGCCGAGGATGACGACCTTGCGTCGGGCGGTCGGCTCCGCCTCGCACTCGCGCTCGAACGTGCCGTACAGATAGGGCGTGAACGACTCGAATTCCGCGGCACAGGTATCGATG
>JBOIFE010000247.1:0-5517 GCA_050741015.1 Burkholderiales bacterium
CCGATTGCTTGACCTGCAGCGCAGTGTACTCGGCGACCGGCAGCCCCGCGAGCACGGCCGCGCAGATCGCGGCGCCGCGAGCCTGCCCGAGCGCGAGCGTGGATTGCGGGTTCACGTTCACGAACACCTTCTCCACCGCTGCCTCGGCGGGCGCGTGCGCGGCGATGACTTCGGCGAGTCCCTCGAGCAACGTCTTCAGCCGCTCGGCGAGCTCGCCACGGCCCGAGCGCACGCAGCCGCTCGTCACGTAGGCGAGGCGCGATCCCTGCTGGTCGATGACACCGAACCCCGTGACCCGCAGCCCGGGGTCGATGCCGAGGATCCTCACGCGTCCTCGAACACCGCGGTGGTGTAGACCTGCTGCACGTCGTCGAGCGACTCCAGCGCGTCGAGCAGCGCCCGCTGGCGCTGCGCGTCGGCGCCGGCGAGCGCGGCCTCGACCGTGGGCTTCATGGTCACCTCGGCGAGCTCGGCCTTCAGGCCCGCCTTCTGCAGCGCGTCGCGCACGGCCGGGAAGTCGTTCGGCGCGGTGAGCACCTCGATCGAGCCGTCGCCGTTGGATACCACGTCGTCGGCGCCCGCCTCGAGCGCGGCCTCGAGCACCTTGCCCTCGTCGACGCCGGGCGCGAACACGATCTGCCCGCAATGCTTGAACAGGAACGCGACCGAGCCGTCGGAGCCGAGGTTGCCGCCCTGCTTGGTGAAGGCGTGGCGCACTTCCGCGACGGTGCGCGTGCGATTGTCGGTGAGGCAGTCGACGATCACCGCCGCGCCGCCCGCGCCGTAGCCCTCGTAGCGCACCTCCTCGTAGGTCACGCCCTCGAGCTGGCCGATGCCCCGCTTGATCGCGTTCTGCACGCTGTCCTTGGCCATGTTGGCCTCGCGCCCCTTGTCCATCGCGAGCCGCAGCCGCGGATTGGACTCGGGGTCGCCCCCACCCAGGCGCGCGGCGACCGTGATTTCCTTGATCAGCCGCGTGAAGACTTTGCCCTTCTTCGCATCCGCTGCTGCCTTGCGGTGCTTGATGTTCGCCCATTTGCTGTGACCGGCCATGGGATAATTCTACTGAGGAAACGCGGGTCATCCATGGAATTGGGAATCAAGGGCAAGTCCGCGCTCGTGTGCGCGGCCTCCAAGGGCCTCGGCAAGGGCTGCGCGATGGCGCTCGCCCGCGAGGGCGTCAGCGTCGTCATCACCGCGCGCGGCGGCGAGGCGCTAGAAGCTACCGCGCAGGAGATCCGCACGAGCACCGGCGCGAAGGTCATTGCCGTCGCCGGCGACATCACCACGACCGAGGGACGCGCGGCCGCGCTCGCCGCCTGCCCGAGCCCCGACATCCTCGTCAACAACGCCGGCGGACCGCCGCCCGGGGATTTCCGGTCCTGGACGCGCGAGGACTGGATCAAGGCGGTCGACGCCAACATGCTGACGCCGATCGAGCTCATCAAGGCGACGATCGACGGCATGATCGCGAGGAAGTTCGGTCGCATCGTCAACATCACGTCCGGCGCGGTGAAGATGCCGATCCCGGAGCTCGGCCTCTCGAACGGCGCGCGCACCGGCCTGACCGGCTTCGTCGCCGGGCTCGCGCGCCAGGTCGCGCAGCACAACGTCACGATCAACGGGCTGCTGCCGGGGCCGTTCGACACCGACCGTCTGCGCGGCAACCTGGAGTTCAATGCGAAGAAGCTCGGCACGACCGCGGCCGAGCTCGCGCGGCAGCGCGCGGGCGCCAATCCCGCCAGGCGCTTCGGCACGATCGAGGAGTTCGGCGCGGCCTGCGCCTTTCTCGCCAGCGTGCATGCGGGCTACATCACGGGGCAAAACCTGCTGATGGACGGCGGGGCGTTCCCGGGAACGTTCTAGGGTTCTAGGGCGCTCGGTCCGGGGCGCGCGCGAATGCGTCCGCCCGCTTGCGCAGTTCCGCCGCTTTCCCGAGGAAGGCCTCGGGCGCAACGCCGGGCACCCAGAGAAATGCCGGCGGCTTGACCGTCCCGTCGTAGCTCAGTACCCCTTCGCGCCGCGAGTCCATCGCGCTGCCGATGCCGACGATGATGCCGGTGCCGGCGCCGACCACGATCGCGGCGATGACGGCAAGCCTGCGGCGCGGCGCCCGGCTGTTGAGCCGCAGATGGCGGTAGAGCAGGTACGCTGCGATCGCGACGATCACCGCGTTCCCGGCGTAGTCCAGCCGGTGGGCATCGAATCCGAAGGACAGATACTCGAACCCGGTGCCCAGAACCTGGACGCCGACAAGCGCCGCGCATGCGATGAACCCGTGCGCGGCGAAGTTCGCGCGACCTCCTACCGTACGGCCGACCAGCGCCCATATCGAAATCCAGACCGTTACGAGCGCGGCGAACGCAACGATGGGCACGACCAGCCCGGTCCACTCCTCGCGGCTGCTCGTTCCCAGCCACGCGCTCCAGGCCGTGAGCGCGAGCGTCAGCGTCGCGGCGGCGATAAACGCGATCGGACGGCGGTAGGCGGACGTCGTACCCATGCGCCGCTCGGTCCCGACCGCGTAAGCCGGCGTACGAATCCGGATCTGCGTGCGTCCCAGGCGAACGATGTCGTCCGGCCCCACCTCCGCTTCGTCCACGCGGCGCCAGGCCGGTGACAGCGACAGCCCGTTGACCGAGCCGAGGTCGGTCACGCGAAAGCGCCCATCGGCGGCGGGCTCGATCCTCGCGTGGCGCGGCGCGACGTAGCCGTCGTCGAGGATGACGTCCGCGTCGTAGCCCCGCCCGGCGTGCGCGGGCCAGGCGAGCACCGGATGGCGCGCCAGCACGTCGCCGTGGCGCCCGAGGACTTCGACGAAGGCTAGCGGTTCCACTGGATCGCCTCGAGATAGCGCCGCGCGAACTCCATCGCGCCCTCGAACGAGACGCCTTCCATCGTGAGGTCCGTGAGCAGCGCGGTCCCCGGCGCACCGAGCGTCGCCGCTTTCAGCACGACATCGTAGAGGCCCTCGAAGCGCCGGTAGCGCCGCACGCACATCGCCGTCTTCGCCTGCGTCCCGTGCAGCGCGACGATGTCTTCCTGGCACGACCAGCGCGTGTGGTGTCGCCGGTCGTAGGCCTCGCCAAAGCGCTGCGCGCCGAACTGCGCCTCCTCCACGCCCGCGAATCGCAGCGCGCCCAGTCCGCGGTCGCGCAGGATCGTGTTCGTGTACGAGATCATGCCGGTGCTGAGGCGCCGGTCGATGTAGAGCGAGGAAAAGGTGTAGCAGAAATAGACGTCCGTGGTGAACAGCCGGTCTTCGTCGCGCGAAGTGTTTGCGCCGCACTGCATGTACTCGCCGAGCTTCGCTGGCAGCGAAAACTCGCCGACGCGCTGCACCTTGACGCCCGAGGCGAGCAGCGTCCCCATCAGGCCGGCCTGGTGCTCGCGCAGCTGCCGCGCGACGTCTTCGCCGAAGTCCGCGGCGGTCACCGGAGACGTCGCCGCCCGCGCGAGCAGGCGGCGCGCGAACTTGACCGGCACGAGGAAGCTCACGAGCTGGCCGCGCCGGTCGACGGCGACGTTGATGCCGAACACGCGGCCCGCGCGATCGAGCGCCGGGCCGCCGCTCATGCCCGCGTTGATCGCGCCCGTGAAATGGATCCGCTCGTAGTACTGCTCCTCCGAGCGGCCATTGAAGGTGCCCTCGACCACCGTCAGCCCCTGGCTGAGCGGATAGCCGAGCGAGTAGCCGCTGTCGCCCTTGGCGAGCGGCGTGTCGCGCAGCCCGAGCGCACGCACCGGGCCGCTCGCGCCCTGCACCACGGCAAGGTCGTGGATCACGTCCACAGCGAGGATCCGCAGCGGGCCCCGGCGACCGCCCGGCAGCAGGAACTCCAGGCCGTAGACGTCGGGCTCGAGCGCCTTGTCGGCGACGACGTGGTAGTTGGTGAGGAACAGCCCCGGCCCGACGGCGAATCCGGTGCCGGTGGCGGCCTCGGTCTCGCTCGCCCCCAGCAGCACGCGGATCTGCGGCACGCTGTCGCGCGTGCGCTCGAAGAGCGAGCGCGCCTGCGCCGACACGTCAGGTGGCTTCGCAGCGACTCGCGCCGGGCCGACGGCCTGCGCCACGCCGCAGAGCAGTGCCCCGGCGAGCGCGGCGCTCACGCCGGCGCGGGCGAAACTCCCGAGCGCCATCGAGGTGAAGGCCATCTACAGCTTCAATCGCATCGCCAGCATCTGCGAGGGCGTGAAGCCGAGCTTGCGGTAGAGCGCCTGTGCGCGCGCATTGTCGCCGTCGGTCAGCAGCATCACGCGCAGCGCACCCTCGGCGCGGGCCCGATCGATGACATGGGCCAGCAGCGCCTTGCCCACGCCGCGCCCGCGGTGATCGGGATGCACGACGCAGTCCTCGAGGCCGGCCACCTTGCCGCCCTCGGCGGTACTGGTCGTAAAGTGCAGCGCCGCCATCGCCACCACCTGGTCGCCTTCGCGCGCGACGTAGATCCGGGCGCGCGTCGGGTCGGCCAGGATCGCTTGCAGCGCGCGGCGCTGCTTTGCGGCGTCGGGCGAGAGCTCGTGCTCCTGCGTGAAGAGGAGTCCGAGCAGCTCGACGAGCTGCGAAACGTCGGCCTGCGTCGCGCCGCCGAGTTCCATCGTCAGACGTTGAAGCGAAAGTGCATGACGTCGCCGTCGCGCACGATGTAATCCTTGCCCTCGACGCGCAGCTTGCCCGCCTCCTTCGCGCCCTGCTCGCCGTTGTGGGCGACGAAATCGTCGTAGGCCGCGACTTCGGCGCGGATGAAGCCGCGCTCGAAATCGGTGTGGATCACGCCCGCCGCCTGCGGCGCGGTGGCGCCCTGGGGCACCGTCCAGGCGCGCACCTCCTTCGGCCCGGCGGTGAAGTAGGTCTGCAGGCCGAGCAACGCATAGGCCGCGCGCGCCAAGCGGTTCAGCCCCGGCTCCGCGAGGCCCGCGTCGGCGAGGAACACGCGCTTGTCCTCGTCGCTCATGTCGGCGATCTGCGCTTCCAGCGCCGCGCAGATCGCGACCACGGGCGCGCCTTCGGTCCTGGCATGCGCCTCCACTTTCTCCAGCAGCGGATTGCCCTCGAAGCCGTGCTCGGCGACGTTGGCAACGTACAGGGTCGGCTTCATGGTGAGGAGAAACAGGGGCTTCAGCACCACGAGCTCCTCCTTGGACCAGTCCACCGAGCGCGCCGGGCGCCCCTGGTCGAGCGCGGCCTCGGCTTTCTCCAGTACCGCGACCAGGCGTTGTGCTTCCTTGTCGCCGCCGGTCTTCGCGACCTTCACGTTCTTCGACAGCTGCTTGCTCACCGTTTCCAGGTCGGCGAGCGCGAGCTCGGTGTTGATGGTGCCGATGTCGGCCATCGGGTCTACGCGATGGGCGACATGGATGACGTTCGGATCGTCGAAGCAGCGCACGACGTGCGCGATGGCGTCGGTCTCGCGGATGTAGGCGACGCACTGGTTGCCGAGCCCCTCGCCCATGGAGGCGCCAGCCACCAGCCCAGCGAAGTCGACGAACTCGACCACGGCGGGAATCACCTTCTGC